>CAXTSI010000424.1:0-8014 GCA_964246695.1 uncultured bacterium | reverse complement strand
GTTAGAGATACCGCTGTTCGTGTTGCCGTTGAGGGTGCTGTTGCTCACATTCACGGTGCCAGAGTCTTTGTTAAAGATACCGCTGCCCGTGTTGCCGTTGAGGGTGCTGTTGCTCACATTCACGATGCCAGTGCCTGTGTTATAGATACCGCTACCCGTGTTGCCGTTGAGGGTGCTGTTGCTCACATTCATGATGCCACTGCTATAGATGCCGCCACCATTTCTGGCAGAGCCGCTGCGAACAATGCTGTTGTCTAGGGTGAGGATACCACTGTTCTTAATTCCACCACCGTCGTCAAGAGTCACCAAACCATCAGCAATCACCAATCCCGACAGCGTTACCGTTGCTCCCGAACCGATCTCCAACACACGCGTTGCATTGTTGCCACTTACCGTTAGCAAGTCCTCACCTGTCAACGAATCCCTAGGGGCGACAATGCTCAAGTTGTGGGTGATGTCTAGTTCTCCTAGGCTCAAGCTAATGGTCTGGACACTGGAAAACAGCAACCTATCAAACACAATCAAGTCTTCACCCGTGTCCGCATTCGCCTGATTGATAGCATCCCTTAAAGTGGTTACATCAGGGCTAGAGTTCATTGCATCATCAATACTGTTCACCGTAATGATGGCACTGGGATTTACGTGTAACGCACCAGCATTAAGTAAATCTTGCACATTATCCCCGAATACAGGTGTTAGGGGTAAGTTTGTAGTAGGGGTAGGAGATGATAAATCCATATGATGAAAGTATATGTAAGTGAGTACAGAGGATGTTAATTCGGAGACTGCAACTTTAGGAGAGTCATGGTCAAATTCATCCTTAAATATAAAAAAACTCTACAATTGATTGGTGAAAATATATTTTTTTGAAACTTGTTTTATCAACATAAGTGAAACAATTATGTCCCGATTTTTTTTCCAGATCTCTCAGAGGATGTTTTAAAAGTCGAAGTGAGTAAAAAATCATGCCAGTCGTCTGACCACGATCCGAATCATGGCAATCTAAATAAAAGTTTCGGAAGTTTCAGGTAGTCTTTCATAATCCTTACTCAAGTGACGACACCAATTAAGCCAACAATAGCGTTCGTTCCACCACCCATCGTTTTGGTAAGAGGACAAAACCCTTTTTCTCCAAAGGTCTTAGGACAATTTCCACAATCCATCGAAACATATCCATCACGAGCGTGTATAAATTCTTCAACTCGATCCCCTCCATCCATCCAAACTGTAAGTCAAGCCTATGAGACTACTAATTTTGGTGACAAAACAGGAACAATTATGTCCCTAAAACCTACTTTTTATGATTTGTTGATGATGGAACACCAAGCAAGTCTTGCACACTATCCGATACGTTGAATGCAGATGACGAAGATAGAAGAGGCGTTGCAGGTGCTGATAAGAAATCCATAAATTTAAGTCTTTAGATTAGGGTCAAGGACAATAACCGTGCCAAGATTGACGCTATGAGTGCAAGTGTTGGCATCACAAACGCAGGTCAAAGTCAGCATCTAGACAATAGATGCTATTACTTTAGAACACTGTGCTACTGTCATGCTTTTTTTAGAACACCATTATCGGGTGGACTACAATATGACCGTGGGGGCGGGGTTCCCCCGCCCCTACAATGTTGTCAATTCAATTGAAAACTGGTCTATTAACTAACCAAGATAACAACAGTTTATCTACAAGTTAAAATAAGTGAAAAAACCTGTCTATTTGTTGCCTCAAATAGACAGGGGAACTTTTATCGCATAAAAAAGAAGAGTTTTTCAGCAAATAAGTGCGAATATCAGTCGGCTAGACCACAATATAACCGTAGGGGCGCGGTTTCCGCTTCTGGTCAATGTGGTCAATGCAATTGAAAACTGCTGTAATATGATGTCCGTTTAATTACTTATAAATAAAGGATAGGCTCGTAGTTGCGCTTTAGCGCTCTTAACAGTATGATAGCGAGCGCATCGCAACTACAAACCTTATTATAAGTGTTCAATCGGATATGATATAAAAGCAAGAACATTGCCGACCTACTTAGCTTCTTGGTGAAATCTTCCCTAGCTAAACAGCGAGTTAGCAGTTCTTGGTCCTACTACTCCATCGGCTGGATATATGCCCACGCTTCTCTGGTATCTTCTGACTGCATCGGCAGTTCTGTAATCATAGTATCCGGTAGCGCGAATACCTAACCTTCTTTGCAGCTGGGCAACAAGCCGACCGCGATCGCCAATGGTTAGAGAAACCTGACCACCAACGCCAGGACCGGAAATATTCCCGGTTCCTGGTGTGTTGCCAATCCATTTGGCAGCAACATAATAACCGTTAGACAGCTTTGCAAAACCGTTTCTGTATCCTACAACCCGTGGAAGTAATGCACCATTGCGGTATTGGTTAACAACGGGTGCGCTGAGGCTAGCATCACTACGGACAAGTAGAGGACTGCCGTTTGTACTGACAAAGTACTTACTACCCGGACCATAGTATGTTGCTGAAGCTACTTGGGTTTGCGCGATAATTCCAGCCAATGCACCAATACTAGCAAAAGTCAACCACGCAGATTTAAAATGTTTTTTCCAACTGAATTTCAATTTAATCTCAGGGAGGCTAAATTCGGTATCTGGATTTGCCTCTGTATTGGCAAGAACCATGTGCGAGTAAGCAAGATATTCCACGATGACCTCCGATATGCATAGATTTTGGGTAATTCCAGAGAACTTCTTCGCTTCTCTGTGAACTTTGTCTAAGTATATTTTAGACTACGCATCATCGTAAAGGATTTTTAGATACATATGAATTAAGAAAGATTAAATTTGCTCGCAAGTTTCCGGTAATACCAATTCATATAATTCATTGTCTCCATAAAGGAGGCATGAGTGCCGACTCGGTAGACTAGGGTATGTAAACCAGGTCGGTTGATTATCGTCCTTGGGGTCACAATTTCCTGTTCTTCACAGCCGCCGCAGCGTTCTTCGTTCATCTTCCACCTCGCATATCTAGGATGAATTGACCCTTTTCGGGGAAGTTGGGGTTATTTTCGAGTTGGGCAATTTCTAGAGGACCAATAGGAAGAAAACCTTGATTAATATAATTGGTATCTTCAAAGAGGCGTTCTAACTTAGTCAAAGTGACTCTTTCTACACCGGGAACACCTTGAGCAAGAGCAATTAACTTGCTTGAGGTAATGGGTTGATTAAAGGTAAAAGGGTTTCTAGATAAGCTTCCGTCGCAACAGCGTCTTGGTAGTAGCTTAAATGGTCACCTACATAGGCTAGTATTTCTACTAACGTAAAAAGTTTTTGCTTCGCCCATTACTATACCTTCTCTACTTTTACTGTTGTTGTGCCTCGCCCCTCACGAATGAGTGTAAAGCTTTGTTTGTATTCCCCTTGTTTGATGCGGTGCGTCACCTTTTTGACGTAGTAGTTACCGTCATAAGCCTCGCCAACTCCGCGTACTCCTACAAGTCGGCGCACTTGTAACACATGACCGTAGCGGATAGTATCTAGTTCTCCGGTAGCAGTCACTGCATCCTCAGTGGATTCACCAGAAACTGATTCAGCCACAAGTCTGGCATAGGTGCGGTTAAGCTTAGCAGTATCGCGTTGAATAGTCTTACGTAACACGTTGGTTGGGTTTTTAGCTTGCTTGGGATTTTGAGATATGGGAACCGGAATGGGAATTGCTCGACGGCTAGATTCCTCGATAATTGTTACCTCAGGTTTAGTCGGCTCTAAGGCGTTGAAGGTGAAATTTATGGGCAAGTCTACATTAGTGTAAGGTCCCATATTCATCGTTAGCGCTGGTTGAGTAGACTCCAGTTGCTGCTCTTCCTCTCCCCAATAAGCAGTAGTTTTACCAGGAGTAGTAGTGGGTTGGATATAAAAAACAAAATTATTACGTTTAGCCAGATGTTCGATAAAGATTAAGTCAGTATCCTGCTGAGTTGTGATGATTTCCTTGATGGAAGGAGTATAAGTGGGAGTTTTAACTTTGGGTTGCAGTCCATAACGTGCGTAAGCCCTTAAAAGCTTCGTGACGATCGCAGAATCAGATTGATTGGGATAGGTAGCGTTTTTCTCTTCCAAGTTCAGCTTCAGGCTAATATCTTCGCCAGTGACAATGAGCCTTGATGCGCCTGGTTGGTTGCTGGGCAAGACTTGATGATGGGTGATTATACCATCAATTAAGACATACTGTTTGACGCCGATAATAATTTCAATAATCAGGCGGTTGGAGGGGTTTAAAATTTCTCCTTGTAGTAAACTATACTCATTAGACGGCTTTTTTTTTCTGCCGATGCTAAAGGTCATTTGAAAGCCGTCGAGTTCCCGATCTTGGGTGGTGACTTCTAAGTCGATTAACGAATCCATCACCTCAAGGGGGGCGGGCTTTGGTATAGTGGGACCGCCAATTAGCAGTTGCAGGCGGATACCGGGTTTACCCATTGGACTTCTATATTTATGAAATTTACGCTCACTAGATTATTGTCAATATTTACTTAGTAGTCAAATCAACTACACTCTTACTAATGAGCGCAGAACACTTAGAAAATATTAGTCATGATAAAATTAATTATTATTTAAAAAATGAAAAGCTAACTCCTCGTTTACTTTGGGATAATGTGAAAAATTTAATTGTCACGCTATGTGGATGCTTATATTATATTTGATGATACAGTGTTAGATAAGAGATTTTCGGAAGAAATTGAAATAGTACGAAGACAATATAGTGGTAATGAACATGGCATTGTCAGAGGAATCGGAATAGTCAGTTGTATATATGTAAATCCTAAAAATCAAAATTTTTGGGTAATAGATTATCGGATTTTTAATCCTGAAAATGATGGTTTAACTAAGATAGACCATGTGAAACATATGTTGCAAGGTCTTGTCTATCAAAAGCTTCTCCCGTTTGATACTGTTTTAATGGACACATGGTATGCGGTAAACCATCTAATGCTTTATATAGATAGTTTAGACAAAGTTTATTACTGTCCTTTAAAGATAAACCGCTTAGTTGATGATACATTCGCTCAAGAAAAATATAAAAATATTGAATCATTGTCATGGAACAATGAAGATTTAGAATGTGGTAAAATTATAAAAATTAAAGCGTTTCCTGCTGAGAAAAAAGTGAAACTATTCCGGGTTACTATCTCTACCGATAGAACGGATTATATCGCCACCAATGATTTATCTCAAAGTTCCACGGAGGTTACACACTCATGTGTGTAAAATTCGTTGGACGCCAATCGGAGTTTCACAGAGAAATCAAACAATTAACTGGCAGGACTTACGCAACTGGCACAAAGCGTGGGCAGGCAGACAGGGCAAACGCATCTGAATATGATTTGCGCTTCCAGGCATTCTGACAGACAGGCGATGCGGAAGCCGCCGCTACGCGAACGCCACGCGACAATTTAAATTAGACCAAACACATATGAACGTCTGGACGTTTTAATTGCTGAATTAAATAATTAGAAAGTAAGTTGTGCTTGATTTTATAAACAGTAAGACAAGTTTGAGCAGCTAAATGTTTTAATCTAAGCCAAACCAGCATGGCACAAGCAATATGGTTTCTCGCCTATGCGAGCTTTACGACATTGCACTGAGTAAATGCCAGTCAGGACTTACGCAACTGGCACAGTGCGATCGCTAGCTATTAGTACATAAGTATTATTAACGGGGAACGTCCAAAGAGGCTGTTGCTCAAATTAGTATTAGTAATCGATTGCGTGAAGTTGTCCTACCTTCATGAGAAAATTAGCGAAGAGGGGTATTAAAAATAAGAATCAAGTGATGAAATTTACTAAACTTAACTATTGCCAATATTTACTTCCTTCGTCAGATTAATTATACTATCACAAATTTGGCAGACCATCTAGAAGAGATTAGCCATGATAAAATCAACCGCTATCTTAAAAATGAAAAGCTAACACCACGTTTACTCTGGGATAATGTAAAAGATGTTATCGAAATAAATGAGAATGCATATCTAGTTTTTGATGACACAGTAATTGATAAAAGATATGCAATAGAAATAGAGATAACTAAACGGCAGTACAGTGGCAATGAACATGGTGTGATTCAAGGGATTGGGTTAGTAAATTGTATATATGTCAATCACAAAATTGGGAAATTTTGGATAGTTGACTATCGTATTTATGATCCAGATAGAGACGGAAAAACTCATATTGACCATGTGACGGAGATGCTGCAAAACCTCATATACCATAAGGTTTTACCGTTTAAAGCAGTCCTGATGGATAGCTGGTATGCAACAAATAAATTGATGTATTTGGTGATGATTTAGGTAAATATTATTATTGTCCTCTTAAACGTAATCGACTTGTTGATGATACAGGAGATAAAAAAGATTATAAAAGAATTGAATTATTATCTTGGGATGAGCCGGAGTTAAAATCAGGTAAAATAGTTAAAATAAAGAAGTTCCCAGGCGCGAAAAAAGTGAAACTTTTCCGGGTGACTGTCTCCACCGACAGAACGGATTTTATCGCTACAAACGATTTATCTCAAGACTCTACGGACGTTGTGCAAAAAGTGTGTAAGGTTCGTTGGAAAGTTGAGGAGTTTCATAGAGAATTAAAACAATTGACTGGGATAGAATCATGCCAGTGTCGCAAGGGTCGTATTCAAAGAAACCATATTGCCTGCGCTATGTTAGTCTGGCTTCGACTAAAAAATTTAGCTTACTATCGTGGCCAAACAATTTATCAAATCAAGCATGGATTGCTGTCAAATTATTTAGTTCAACAACTCAAACGTCCGGACGTTCCCATGTTTATCGTTTAGTTGTTGGGCGCGAGGCGCAGCGTAGCTGCGCCATCGCTTGTGACAGTTGCGTAAGTCCTGTGACAAATGGACAACACACGCTCGTAGCCGTGTGCGGTGAAAGTGTGCGCCGTGGTACGCACTGATTGAATTGCCAACACAGTTGGCTGGAGTTCAGGGTAACTGACTCCAAGGTGAACAACTAACCTAGACCCGCGCATGGCGAGGAGACAAGAGCATGTTCGTAAAGCAGGAAGTAATAGAAGACGTGTATATTACAGTCCTGCAACGCCCTACCGAGTGGGCTAAAACTAAAACCGTTTGAACCTTAATATCCAGCGGTGGAACTGCACATCCAACGGTCACGCACGTCTGTACACCGATGTTATCGGTAGCCATTAAATCAACTTTCGTGCTTTGGTACACCCTGACCGATAAGCGCTCTCGTAATGAACTCATTCAAGGATATGAACAGGAGCCTAAGTCGTTCTAGATACGTTCATCAGTACTGACAGGGATTGCCGCTCGTGAGCGAGTCCTATGGTGACGGAGTGACAATAGTAATCGTGGGAGTAACGCCCCACCAGGGAAAGCGGGAGAACCGCTTACACAGGTGTTGTGTCACAGGTAAGAGCGATGTAACAGAAATCGAGAGGTACGCGTTCCGGCGGACAGCCGAAACGATACTGAACATCATACGTAAACGCGGGCAGCGTGGGTTGCCAGTAGAAGATGTGTATCGACTACTATATAACCCAGACCTGTACTTACAAGCCGCAGCCAAGCTGAACAGCAACGCAGGTGCGATGACACCAGGCGCTGGGCGTGGAAACAGTGGACGGGATGTCTAAGAGCGAAAATTAACACCATCATTGAAACTCTGAAAAACGAGCAATATAGATGGACACCAGTGCGACGTACTTACATCCCGAAGAAAAACGGTAAATTACTCAACGAGTTATGGAGCTTTCCCTAGTAAAAACTTTGGCTCATATGTTCAAAACTACTTGCCAGAAAATTTACAAACAGTATCGCACAACCATTATTACCAAAGATGGTACTTACAAGGTGCTACAGATAACAGTGGAACGTGACGAAAAATTGCCTCTGATAACCTATTTCGGCGGTGTTCCTTTGCAGTGGAATAAGTGGGTCAACATCGATGATAATCAGGCTAACCATATTTGGAACGGGCGCTCGCGTTGTTGTTCAGCGTCTTCAAGCCCAAC
>CAXTSI010000423.1:0-8062 GCA_964246695.1 uncultured bacterium | reverse complement strand
CAACCAACAACCAACAACCAACAACTAACAACTAACAACTAACAACTAACAACCATGACAATTCAAACATTAGACATTTCCCCAGTCGGAAGAGTTGAGGGCGATTTAGATGTCCGAGTCGAAATAGAAGATGGACAGGTAGTTAACGCCTGGACTCATGCCGAACTCTTCCGAGGATTTGAAGTTATCCTGCGCGGCAAAGACCCCCAAGCAGGATTAATTGTTACGCCTCGCATTTGTGGGATTTGCGGTGGGAGTCACCTCACTTGTGCATCTTCGGCATTAGATACTGCGTGGGAAACAGAAGTTCCGCGTAATGCCATATTAGCAAGAAATCTGGGTCAAATTGTTGAAACAATCCAAAGCATACCTCGGTACTTTTATGGTCTATTTGCTATTGACTTGACCAATAAAAATTACCGAAGTAGTCGCTTTTATGAAGAAGCTTGCAGACGCTTTGCAACCTTCACGGGCAAGTCCTACGAAATCGGCGTGACAATTTCTGGCAAACCTGTAGAAATTTACGCGCTGTTGGGTGGTCAATGGCCCCATTCTAGCTACATGGTACCCGGTGGAGTCATGTGCGCTCCTACTTTAACAGACATTACCCGCGCTTGGGCTATTCTGGAATACTTCCGTACCAATTGGTTAGAACCAGTGTGGTTGGGTTGTTCTTTGGAACGCTACGAAGAAATCAAGACTTATGATGACTTCATGACGTGGCTGGATGAAGACCTCAATCATCGTGATTCTGACTTGGGTTTTTACTGGTGCATGGGTTTAGATATCGGTCTAGATAGATATGGTGCAGGTGTTGGTAAATATGTCACTTGGGGATATTTACCTCATGAAGACAAATACCAGAAACCAACAATTGCAGGGCGAAATTCTGCTATGATTATGAAAAGTGGAGTGTACGACAGTTTCACTGACACTCACACTTTGATGGATCATACTTTTGCCAGGGAGAATACTACTCACTCTTGGTATGACGAAGGGACAGCAGATGTTCACCCCTTTGCTCGCACGAGTAAACCGACTCAAAAGAATGACAAAGACTTCGACAATGCCTATTCTTGGTCAACTGCCGTACTTCACCAAGACTACGGACGTTTGGAAGCTGGTCCTTTAGCGCGTCAGTTGGTTGCGGGGGGTCAGCATGGCGAGTCTTGGCAGCACTATGATGGGTTTATCTTGGATGTATTCAAGCATATGGGTGGTGCAAATATCCATGTGCGTCAATTAGCAAGAGTGCACGAAGTAGTTAAGTTGTATCGCCAAGCAGAACGCTGCTTGCGTGAGTTCCGATTAAATGACCCCTGGTATATCAAACCCAAGGAAAAGGATGGACGCGGTTGGGGTGCAACAGAAGCAGCCCGGGGTTCCCTGTGTCACTGGATAGAGATTGAGGGCGGTAAGATTAAGAATTACCAAGTTATCGCCCCCAGTACTTGGAATATCGGACCCCGTGACGCTGAAGGAAACAAGGGACCAATTGAGGAAGCTTTGATCGGCACACCGATTTATGACTCCACCGATCCAGTGGAGGTGGGTCATGTGGCGCGTTCTTTTGATTCTTGTCTGGTTTGCACTGTTCACGCCCATGACGCCAAGACGGGTAAGGAACTGGCGCGTTTCCGTACTGCGTAGGGTGCGTTCCGAGAGTACGGCACCAAATCATCTGTGAATCATGGTGCGTTACGGACTAAGTCCTAACGCACCCTACTGAGACTAACCAAAACTGAAATTTACAAGGTAAGCTTGTGTCTGATTTAGCGTTACACGAATATCTTTCTCACCTTCCCGAAGAAGCGCTGCAAGAGTTTACAGAATGGTGTATTTTAGTGCAGGCTAAAGAAGCGGGATACGACTTTACTCCGGATAGAAGTAAGTTAGATAACCTACTGACAGGAGACTACATCCACCAACTTGTGGATCAGTTTATGGCAGTGAAAAAAAACCCGATTAAAGATGGTCTGGCTGCAGTAGTTGCAGGAACCCAGGCTGACAAACACACTTTACCAAGTGTCGCGGCTATAGTGGATTTTGTTTCACTTTATGTCAAGTATTTATTTCCCCGACAAAATAGCGATGAAGCACAGACCGAAGCAATATTAACTCAAGCATCACAACAGCAATTGGAGAAAGTTTCTCAAATTGCCCAAAAATATCATGTGGAGTTGCAAGTTTAACCCGCTCTACTTCTTTGATATCATGTCCGGTTGAATAGCCATAATTACTCCCGTCCCCTCTAATGAACCGCAGAGGACACAGAGGAAGCAGAGGAAGAGATAGGTAATCTTATAGCAGTTCGGGAGTAAGACTAAGGCGGAAAGAAACACCGTAACACAGGGAGGCGGAGTTCTCTCTCGTTCCTAGCCTCTGGCTGGGAACGCAGATTAAGAGGCTCTGCCTCGTATTATAAGGCAATATGGTTCAGTAGTTGTTTACCTACCGTAAACATTTGTAGAGACGCGATTAATCGCGTCTCTACACGTCCTAAAATTTTCGCAGATTACCCTTAACTGAACCGTATTGTATTATAAAGAGGCACAGCTTATATGAGAAAATAATTGAAAAAAAATTCAGGATAAGGTCAAAAACGTCCGTGAGTAAAGTATTCGTATACGCCGAATATCAAGTATCTATTCCTTTCAGTCAGATTGATTGGGTTCCAATCAATGTAGAAATGAAAAAATTACCAGGATTGAAATCTAAAACTTGGTTAAGTGGTGTAAACACTAATACTGTTGGTGGTTTTTATGAATTTGATTCTGTAGAGAATGCACAAAATTATATTGATAGTTTATTGATTCCATTTGCTAAACAGGTCAATGGAAATCTCACTGTGAAGCTTTTCAATGGTGATCTAACAAAAGAAGCCAGTATAGGCATGAACTCTCCCTTCTATCCGGCAGACTCTCAATGATTGTCCATCCGATCTATTCATCATGCCTCGGATCAAATTTAGGGCTTTGCTGATTCCATGTCTGATGCAGGATTTTACGTGCGGACCAACATCCTTGTAGAGACTTAGCAGTGCTACGTCTCTACATCCGGATTCATACCTCAATTTAGCAACGCCGTAATTCGTAATTAAAGAGGGTACAAAGAACACGCTTACCTTTAGGTTAGTGGTGCTTGTAGGTGGTGGGACAGAACAACCACTGATTGTAATTACGAATTACGAATTATCAATTAGGAATTACTTTGACTGCATGGTAAGGGCGCGGAAACCGCGCCCCTACGGTTAGATTGTGGTCTACCAAATGAATATTGCGCTCTACAGCGATCAAAGCTCATCAATGCTCATCTGTATCTTTAGTGATTATAATCGCACTGCAGCACCTTTGCTGCCTCAAAAATCGCAAAATATAAAGGCATCCGGCAAACCAACCAAAGCGCAAAGCTACTGATTTCACGCCAAATGTGCTGGCAATCCAGATGGCGATCGCCTACTGCCGCCCCGCGCCAGACGCCCCAGGCTGTGGATAAGGTTTTTCGTGGCGCGGTGTTGGGTGCGATCGCCCCCTGTCGCCTGAGTCCCGATATTGACATTCCGATATCGGGACTATCACAAAATGTCGCTTTTTGATTTCAGGTGATTTAAAATGAGCGATTAGTAAAGTTATTCAACAGAGGTTAAGATGACATCTCAGCTAGAATCCAACTATTCTATTAGCAATTTGACAGTGGCTGAATTAGAAGCTCTAATTACCAAGATAGTTCAAAAAGTTATTAGGGAGGAAATTGGCAACAAAAAAGTGGAAAAAGAGTTGGTAATAGAAACCAACTGCGAGTAGCTGCGAACCTCCTCAACAAATGCTTGAGCCTGTGGCGGATCATAAGAAAATTTGTTTAAAAGTTTTTCTTGAAATTCGTCAATAATTTCCTGACAAATCACCGCTTGTACTATACCATCCCTAGCTAGTTGTACACAGCGAAACGGACTGCCGCGTTGTGAGAAAATTGCTGAAATCAGAATATTCGTGTCATAAACAACGCGCATAGTTAATCTTTTTCATGCAATACGGACTCAATGAACTCCTCACGTTCATTCTCTGTCATTGCATCCCAGTCTTGACTTCGCTCTGAAGCGACTTTTCGCGCCCGTTGTTCGCTGTTGCGAGACAAATACACCCAGTTAGCCCAATTCTGGCTTAACAGGAATTTGAACACCTCTAGAAAGCTGCTGTTGTGGCAATTGCTTGACTAATTGCAGAACTTGTGCATCTGTTAATGTCAAAGTAGGCATGATTCTAACCTCCATTTCTATTCTGGCTCATGAATCGCGCTTCCCTCATGCTGGGGTGTAAAAAGAGTGTAAGCATTCAGCATCCCTCAAACCAACCGAAGCGCAAAGCTACTGCTGTCACCCCAAATGTGCTAGTAATCCCGCCATGCGATCGCTCTTGACAATTGTGCATCAACCCAGATCGTCATGCAACCAGAACTGGATGATCCAGTTTACGGGCAGCATATAAAAGTGCTGCCTTGAGATCATCTGCTTCAAGATCGGTCATTTCTTCCAAGATTTGTTGGAAACTGCAACGCAGTCACTTCGTTATATTTCTGTCAACCTTAAATTTTCACAACTTTCAAAGTCTTCAGGCTAGTATCAGCACAACCACTGATAAATCCGCCCATCGCTTGGATTGAAACCAAATATTCTAAAGCAGCTTTAGTGATAACTTCTCCAGGCATCAAAACAGGAATACCAGGGGGATAGGGACAGACGATTTCGGTAGAAATGCGATCGCTTGTTTCTTGCAGGCGCAAAGTTTCTGTTGCGGCAAAAAAAGCCTCACGGGGGGAAAAATGCATAGAAGATCCCATATTACTAACAACATGCAACCACATGGGGGTTTTTAGAACCGCGTTAACGGGCAAAGGTACGGTTTTTCCATACAATGCGGCAAGGGTGGTGAAACCTTGTACCAATCGCTCAATATCCTCCTGGGTATTGCCCAAACTGATAATAAAGGTCAGATTTTGTTGTGACGGGAATTCAGCAGTTACACCCAGCTTGTTATTGAGAATTTCATCGGCTTCAAAGCCAGTCAAACCTAAACCAGAAACTGTTACAGTTAACCGCGTTCTGTCTAACCTCACCCCGCCTCCGGCACCCCTCTCCGCAAGCGGAGAGGGGTTGGGGGTGAGGTCCAAAACTGATAATCCAGGAATTTGGCTGATCCGGGTTCTCGCTACATCGGCAAGTTGCAATGTCCGAGACATCAACTCCTTTCCGTGAAGTGCCATTTGTTGACGTGCTGCATCTAGAGAAGCTAGGAGTAAATAACTAGGACTGGTAGACTGCACGAGTTGCAACGCTTTACTCACGCGATCGCCATCTATCCTATTACCTTGAACGTGCAGCATTGATGCCTGTGTCATCGCACCAAGTACTTTGTGAATCGATTGGACGGTTAAATCGGCACCTGCTGTTAAAGCTGGAGTAGGTAGTTGGGGATGAAAGGCGAAGTGTGCGCCGTGTGCCTCATCGACTAGTAAAGGAATATTGTATTGGTGAGCAAGGGATGCGATCGCACTCACATCTCCACAAACACCATAATATGTGGGATAAACCGTAAGTACCGCTTTCGCGTCGGGATGCTGTTCTAATGCTGCTTGTAAGTTGCTGGGTGTGATACTGTGAGCAATATCTAAAACTGGATCGTATTCTGGATTGACAAAAATTGGCATAGCGCCAGAGAGAATTAAACCTGCTATTGCTGAGGAATGGACATTTCGCGGCAGGATAATTTTATCTCCTGTGCTACAGGTAGCCAAAATTGCCGCTTCAACTCCACAGGTGGAACCATTGACCAAAAACCAAGTCCGTTGTGCGCCAAACGCCTCTGCTGCTAGTTGTTGTGCCTCCTGGATACAAGCACTAGGTGCAAAAAGGTTATCTAGTTCTGCCAATTCTGGTAAATCGGCGCGAAACACAGCGAAACCGAACAAATCAGCTAAGGGTTGAGAGATTCCTTGTCCTCGCTTGTGTCCTGGGGTGTAAAACGGTGCATGAGGATGTTCTGCACAGGCTTTTAAGGTGTCTAATAAGGGTGTTTGGTTTTGATTGAGCATTTTTGGCAACGGATGACATAACGGATGTAACGGATGATTTAACTGTAGGACTAACAGATCAAGCATCCGCTACATCCCGCACTTTCACCGTTGCCACATCCGCTACATCCCGCACTTTCACCGTTGCCACATCCGCTACATCCCGCACTTTCACCGTTGCCACGTTGCTTGTATTTGTGGTTATAAAGGTTGGAGTTTGGATAGAATACAACAAGGTGATGGTTCCAGGTATCATTTACCTAAAATCCAAAATCAAAAATCTCATGCTACGAGCTGGAATTGTCGGACTCCCCAACGTCGGAAAATCTACTTTATTCAATGCCGTGGTTGCTAATGCCAAGGCTGAGGCTGCTAACTTTCCTTTTTGTACCATTGAACCGAATGTCGGTATTGTCTCTGTACCAGATGAGCGGTTAAATGTTTTAGCTAAAATTTCCAGTTCGGCAGAAATTCTTCCAGCGCGTGTTGAGTTTGTGGATATTGCCGGTTTAGTCAAAGGTGCTAGTCAGGGTGAGGGACTAGGTAATAAATTTTTGTCCCACATTCGGGAAGTTGATGCGATCGTGCATGTGGTACGTTGTTTTGAAAATGACGACATTATCCACGTTGCCGGTTCTATTGATCCACTAAGGGATATTGAAATTATCAATTTGGAACTTGGTTTATCTGATTTGGCTCAAATAGAGCGGCGGATCGAGCGCACCCGCAAACAAGCTCGTACTAGCAAAGAAGGTCAGGTAGAATTAGCATTGTTAGAAAAATTAGCTGCTGTATTAAATGAAGGTAAATCGGTACGACAGGTAAGCTTGACTGAAGAAGAAGCTGAGACGATTAAAGGACTGGAACTGCTTACTGCTAAACCAATTATTTACGCAGCTAATGTGTCGGAAGATGACTTGGCAACAGGTAATGAATACGTGGAAAAAGTGCGGCAAATTGCATCTGCTGAAAATGCACAAGTCGTGGTAGTGTCTGCACAAGTGGAATCAGAATTAGTTGAATTACCAGAGTCAGATAGAGCAGATTTCCTAGCATCTTTGGGTGTAGAAGAAGGCGGTTTGAAATCTTTGATTCGCGCTACTTATAAACTTTTAGGTTTGCGTACTTATTTCACAACTGGTCCCAAAGAAACCCGTGCTTGGACGATTCATGCTGGGATGACTGCGCCGCAAGCAGCGGGTGTTATTCACAGTGATTTTGAGCGGGGATTCATTCGTGCTGAAACTGTTGCTTATGATGATTTAGTTGCAGGTGGTTCGATGAATGCTGCAAAGGAAAAAGGGTTAGTTCGCAGTGAAGGAAAAGATTACGTCGTCGATGAAGGCGACGTACTTTTGTTCCGGTTTAATGTGTAAGGCTGATGAACTCTTAACTTGGATGGCTTAACCTCAAACAAGTGTGCTGATTGCTCTTTAAGATAATTCCTCAGAACCTACACGAACATGCGATCGCCAAAATTGTATTAAAGGGCATGTGCTGTGATACAGGCATTTTGGCGGATGGTTACCGACGTGATAGCGAAGCGCTTCTGCCTTCGGCAGATCGCGCTTTGAGCTTATGTCAAAATCAGGTAATTCTGGCAATTTTGCAACGTTCTGGTGGTTAAGCTTAGTCATCGTTTAACTTCTATGCTATGTTTTTCAAACGCAATCAAAAGCCTTAGTCGCGGTCGCAACAACCAAGGTGGGTATCGAAGGATCTTTGAGACTGGATTCCACTTTTATCTGGAGATTTTCTACCCAAAGCAATACTAGAAATCATATATTATTGATTTGCATATTTGTTCGCATTAATATCAATCAATTTCACACTGATTTGTGTCAAGTACATGATGTTTGCGGTCATTGAGTAATAAGCCAAAATATGCATTTTGTGGGTAGGGGCGAGGCAATACGGGTTCGGTTAACCATGTTCATCCTTGGAACTGGAGTTTAGACTAAAAGCGATATGAGAGAAGGCAAACCGAATGGAATTA
>CAXTSI010000422.1:0-8064 GCA_964246695.1 uncultured bacterium | reverse complement strand
CTCCCCACTCCCTACTCCCCATTCCCCATTCTCATATGAGTGATGGAACATGAGGATAAATACTCATGTGGCAGTTGAGTGGATAGAATAGTAATAGATAGTGCAAAAATGACATTTTTGAACTTTTTCTATACTAGTATTAACAACACACAACAAGACTAAGGCAATGACTAACATCCAAAACATCCAAGACCAAATCCAACAAGAGCTTGAAGAAGCTCGTGCTACCTGTGATACGACAGGTAGTAACTCTGCCGAATGTGCTGCAGCTTGGGATGCAGTGGAAGAACTGCAAGCAGAAGCTTCTCACCGGAAGCAATCTAAGCCCAAAAACTCTCTAGAGCAGTACTGTGATGCGAATCCTAGTGCTGATGAGTGCAGAGTCTACGAAGACTAGAAAATATTAGTGGGGTGTAATGGGATAAGCTAATTAAAAATTAGTTTTTAATTTTTAATTCCGTAGAGGGGTTTTTCCCAAACCCCTACACCTCTAAACCCCTATTAACAAAAGCATGGAAAAGGAAATCTGGTTTCGCCCCCTAGTCTGGATGGACTACCGACTGGGGGTACTATTCACAGTCGTTATTCCCCTCATTCTGCTACTTTGGGCTTTTGTGCAAAAAGCTGAAGCAGTGCAACGGTTGTTAATTATTTACTGGCGAGTATCCAGTTTGCTGGCAATCAATGTCTACTTAATGATTGCCCAGTTCCCACTAAGTTTTATCCCAGGGTTAATGGCTCGGATCTTGATTCCCATTTCCCTATGGTTCTGGGTCGATCTCAACGATGAAATTGAGTATCAGTCAATAGGACCGTTAAAGCTGACTTTCACCGCTTGGCGTTGGGCTACAACTGTTTATTGTACTTTAGGCGCACTCGCTTCTTTACCTTTTTTGGTTTGCGCTTTTTCCCCAAATGTAACCGCTACTTCCTTCTGTCGCGTCTGGTTCGAGCCGCCGTTACTCTTTAAAGAATATTTCCATGCCAATAGCAAGCCAGGGTTCCTCGGCTTTTTAGGTATCGTTGGTTTAGTAGTTTATGTGCTTTGCTTAAGTTACTTTGTTCTAGTAAAGCTAGGCAAGCAGGGACGCTCAGCTACACAATAATATGCTAATAGCTAATGGCTAATGGCTAATGGGTAATGGGTAATGCAAGGCGGGCAACGAACAATTAGCAATTAGCAATTAGCAATTAGCAATTAGCAATTAGCAATTAACAATCAAAAATGAATAATTCTATTGCTAAACGGTTGGAACAATATACAGCAAAACGCCCCCAGGAAGTTTTACTTGTCAAGGTAGAAATTGCTGGTGAGTCAGACCAAATCGCCATATTCAAAGGGTTTTCCAGTTCTTTAATGCGCCCAACTGCGTTTGATCCAGATGTACCCGTGCTATCAGATGAGGCAAAAATTATCACAATTGACCGAGTAGCCAGTCCTTACAATCCTGAAGCACCCCGTTATATCCAACAAGGACTTTCTTGGGAAACCATGCAAGCCTTGTTATCAGAAGTTAGTTGTTAGTTGTTAGTTGTTAGTTGTTGGTTGTTGGTTGTTAGTTGTTGGTTGTTAGTTGTTCGCAATCAACAATAACCACTAACCAATAACTACTAACTACTAACCAATAACTACTAACTACTAACCACTAACAACTAACCACTAACTACCAACTACTAACACATCCCTAAAAATGCTTCGTTCTGGATATACGCTCCCTGTGTTTGCTTGCGCTGCTGCTGTTGCGGCTTTGCACTGGTTACGCGATCGTCAACCATTGTCCGTGGTGTCTTTAAATTTAATCACGCCTGCCGAAATTGCAGAAATACCTATTGAACAGGTAGCAGGACTATCTGAGAATATGGCTTTGGCAATTACCAACAGCGATCCGGGCGATAACCTGGACCTCACCAGAAATACACCGATTTGGGCAGTAGTAGAATGGGTAGGGGCGGGGTCACCCCGCCCATTGTACGGGAGTGAGGAGAGGGTGATTATCAGGGGTGGGGAAGGAATTGGAAGGCAGGTAAATAATGAAGATAAAGCGGCTATTTATGCTTATGCACATACGGTGTTGCGAGAGAACTTGCAGCCACTGCTAGCACCGTCGGAAAAAATCACTGTGACAATTATTCTGCCATTCGGGCGATCGCTTGCAGTTCGTACCTCCAACGCCGCCTTTGGTGTTGTTGAAGGACTTTCCCTACTGGGGACAACGGGCATTTCCCAACCTTTGAGTACTCCCGAACAGTTAGAAGCTTTTCGTGAAGACTTACAGCACAAAGCCAGTCGTTTTGATTGTCTCGTGTTTTGTATTGGGGAAAACGGTTTAGATTTAGCGCAAAAACTAGGTATTAATTCTGAGCAACTGGTAAAAACTGCCAACTGGCTAGGTCCAATGTTGGTGGAAGCAGCTTTACAAGGTGTTAAAGAAATTTTATTATTTGGTTATCACGGCAAGTTGATGAAACTCGCGGGGGGAATTTTTCACACCCATCACCACCTTGCTGATGGACGCCGGGAAATTCTCGTGGCACACTGTGCCAATGTCGGGTTAGCAACATCCGATCTCCAAGCAGTGTTTAACAGTCCCACCGCTGAAGCAGCATTAAAATACTTGCGCTTACGTGATGCCACTACCAATAATAATTATGTAAATCAAGTGTATAGTGCGATCGCCGAAGAAATTGATACTCGTTCACTTAAGTACATCCTCGACCACAGCAGTGAGAGCCAAACGAAGCCGACGATCGGCTCTATCTTATTTGACCGCGATCGGGAAATTATCGTCAAGAGCCAAACTGCTTGTACGTTAATTACAAAATTATGTTAATTTATTATAAATAATCCAAAATTATCTAACTTAATTATTTTTTTAGTAACCACTTTAGGGTAAATTCTTCTTCTTAATACCATTTCTATATTTTATAGATTAGACAGACGCACTTCCAAATTTGCGTTGGTACTATATTTGCCTAATGTCAAAAGCTAACAAGTAGCACAGAATTGGTATTAGCTAGACTCTAAAAAACGATTTATCCTGACATTTACGCTCTCTCTATCATGAATACAGCGGTGACTCTACTAACTGAACAAGCGCCTCAAAAAATAGCATCCTTGGGGCGGCTTGATCGTCAAATGATTGTAATTCTCGACTTTGGTTCTCAGTACTCCGAACTGATTGCCCGTCGGATTCGCGAGCAAATGGTTTATTCGGAAGTACTTTCCTATCGCACCACTATAGAGCAACTACGGAAACTGAACCCTAAGGGAATCATCCTTTCTGGAGGTCCCAATTCAGTTTACGACAACGGCGCTCCTCATTGTAACCCAGAAATATGGGATTTGGGAATTCCGATTCTCGGTGTATGCTACGGTATGCAGCTGATGGTGCAAAATCTGGGCGGGGAAGTGGCAAAGGCTGACCGAGGCGAGTATGGTAAGGCGTCTCTGTATATAGACGATCCCACAGACTTGTTGACCAACGTAGAAGATGGCACAACTATGTGGATGAGTCACGGAGACTCAGTAACTCGGATGCCACCAAGGTTTGAATTGCTGGCGCATACAGAAAATACCCCTTGTGCTGCCATTGCCAATCACAACTCAAAAATGTACGGTGTCCAGTTTCATCCAGAGGTAGTGCATTCGGTTGGCGGTCTTGCCCTGATCCGCAATTTTGTCTACCACATCTGTAAATGTGAACCTACTTGGACAACCGCTGCCTTTGTCGAAGAAGCGATTCGCGAAATTCGCGCTAAAGTCGGCGAAAAGCGGGTACTGTTGGCGCTTTCTGGGGGAGTGGATTCTTCTACGTTGGCATTCTTGCTGCATAAAGCCATTGGGGATCAGCTGACTTGCGTGTTTATCGATCAAGGCTTTATGCGAAAGTATGAGCCAGAGAGGTTACTCAAGCTTTTCTCTGAGCAATTTCACATTGGTGTGGAATATGTGAATGCGCGCGATCGCTTTTTAAGCGCACTTGCAGGTATCATCGATCCCGAAGAAAAACGCCGGATCATCGGACACGAATTCATCCGTGTGTTTGAAGAAGCATCCAAAAACCTCGGTCCGTTTGACTATCTAGCTCAAGGTACACTGTATCCAGACGTAATTGAATCCGCTGACACCAATGTTGACCCACAAACTGGGGAACGGGTAGCGGTGAAAATCAAGAGTCATCACAACGTCGGCGGTTTGCCCAAAGACCTCAGATTTAAACTGGTGGAACCGTTGCGTAAACTGTTCAAGGATGAAGTCCGCAAAGTCGGGCGTGCCATTGGCTTGCCAGAAGAAATTGTGCAACGGCATCCCTTCCCCGGACCCGGTTTGGCAATTCGCATCCTGGGCGAGGTGACTGCTGAACGGTTAAATATTTTGCGTGATGCCGATTTGGTTGTGCGTCAAGAAATTAACCAACGTGGATTGTACCATGATTACTGGCAAGCTTTCGCTGTGTTGCTACCAATTCGCAGTGTCGGCGTTATGGGCGATCAACGTACCTATGCTTATCCCATCGTCTTGCGGATTATTACTAGTGAAGATGGCATGACCGCTGATTGGGCGCGTGTGCCTTACGAGGTGCTGGAAGTAATTTCTAATCGCATTGTCAATGAAGTCAAAGGCGTTAACCGGGTAGTTTACGATATCACCTCCAAGCCACCTGGAACTATTGAATGGGAGTAAAAAAGTTATCAGTTATGAGTTAAATTAACTGAAAACTCAAAACTATCTCCTGTGGGTTCAACCATAAAAAGTCCGCTTACGCGGACTTTTTAATAG
Organism: uncultured bacterium; assembly: GCA_964246695.1. Lineage (GTDB taxonomy): Bacteria > Cyanobacteriota > Cyanobacteriia > Cyanobacteriales > Nostocaceae > Stigonema. The sequence goes on along the minus strand of CAXTSI010000422.1, from coordinate 3,284 downwards.
CACTGGCAATCAAAAAAAAGTGCAAGTAGTTGTTAATTTGTTATCGTAGAATCTGATAGTGCAACTAGTTGTTGTAAAATGACTCGACAACGTTTACCAGTTTCATTAGCTTTTTTCATTAACTTATGACCGTTTTCTATATCACCATTTTTGATTAATGCAATACCTTGCCGACTATAATCAGCAGCTTCTTTCGCTAACTCTTTGGCTCTGCGTCTTAAGTCTATCATCATTCCTCCATTTCCGAAATTATGGTATTTATATTTTCCGCTTTTTCAAAAATTTTATCAGCCCTTGTTTCTAACAAAATGGCATCAAAGTCATTTCCGTCGTCAGTGGCTTGCTGAACTGCCTCATATAACATTGCTGCTGTTTCTTGCAATTCTACATATGCTTGTAATAATCGTTGCTTTGTTTTTGGCTGCATAAACTCCTGTAGTTTTCAGTCTTACGGGACATCACCACCTCACAGGTCTTCTCATACACAGTGAACTGATCCGGATACCACCTCTTAATAAAGTGCGCTCCTATAGATAACCTCACAGCACTTTAGATAAAGACGAACCGACTCTAGAAAACTTTTTAAGCTATAATTATGTACTCTTGATTCAATTTATGTTCTATGTCTCAACAGCAGCTTCTAGATCCTGAAGAAATTGCTATCCCCGACATCAGCGAACTGGAAATCGAGGATGACAAACCAGTGGACAACTTCCAAAGTGAGAAGCAACAACGGCTGTTAGTGGAACCACTCTACAGTTCACGGGTGCTTACACAGCCTTTCATCGCGGCGGCAAATGTGGGGCTGTTCTACTCGCGAAAGCTGGACCCAGTTGTACCAGATGCCTTTTTGAGCTTGAACGTGCAAATGCCTGCTGATTGGAGTCTTAAGCAGAATCGCAGTTACTTCGTGTGGGAGTTTGGCAAAACACCAGAAGTCGCGATTGAAATCGTTTCCAACCGCAAAGGCAAAGAATTAGGCGCTAAGAAAGATGATTATGCCCGCGTAGGTGTTGCATATTACGCAGTGTTTGACCCGCTCAAGCAGATCCAAGAAGCAGAGCAAATGAACGGCGCACTGCTGCGGGTATACGTGCTGACCGCCGGAAAGTATGTAGAGCTAGAAGAACCGAGTTGGTTAGAAACAGTAGGACTTGGTCTAACATTATGGTCAGGCACGTTTGAAGACCAGCTAGGGCAATGGCTGCGCTGGTGCGATCGCTCTTGTCAGGTGATTCCCACAGGGGCAGAGTCGAGTGCTATGGAACGACAAAGATCTGCTCGACTGGCAGAACGGTTAAGAGAGATGGGCGTTGACCCAGACACAATTTGATTTCGCGGCTTTATCGGAAACTTTGTGAAGGTGCTAGTACATGACGGCGGAAATAACGCTACCATCTTAAACAGCCAAAACCCTTGCATTTCAAGCTTTTTAATTTTTAATTTTTAATTTTTAATTCCGCGAAGCGGTGCTAGGCATTTTGAATCATCCACACAAAAAACCCGATGATCTGCTCTACAGGCTCAAGCAAGTAATTGGTCAAGTCAATTTCTACAGTCTGTCCTCTCAATCGGAGAAATCGCCACAAAATTCCAGTGGTAACACGAACGTAAATCGTATTAGTAGGGGTTCCTTTAATCTCATTAAATCTTTGAGAAGCGATCATTTCAGCGACACATTGACCCATACCCGTTTTTAAATCAGAACGCTTGGCTTCAACAACCACAACTGCCGGTGCTTCAATTTCTAGAAGTTCAGGTGAGAGGCTGATCGGAAAATCGCATACTCCATTCAGCCCAACACTTTCATCAACCGTAAAATCTTCGCCAGAAAATAGGCTGACTTTGTTCCCTAGTATACGCCTTACTTCTAGCAGTATAGGGTAGATGATGCCTTCTGAGAGTGCCTTCTCGCTACCAGTTGCACTCGCTAGGGGTACGCTCTCCCGCAGGAACTCTATGAGCATGCTGCAAGGAGTTATCGGTTCAATTTCCTTTAGGAAGCGATCGCCCTCAATGGTATTGATACCGAATGCTTCTTTGACTTTGCCGATTGTGGTAAATTGGCTGTATGGCACTTAGGCGCTCTTATTGGGGAGACTAGTATTAGCTTACAGGGTTTTTGGGCAAAGCGATCGCCTATGGTGCTGTTGCTATTAAAATTCTGACAGCGCTGTATCCGGCTGATTGGGCTGGTTTTGAACCAGACTCAAATCAATCAGAAAACGTCATTCCTGTTAGTATTGACAGGGCGGGGATACAAGGATCGGTTAAAGCCGGGAAGGAAAACTCCGTCATACCGAACAACATCCCAGAACTTACAAGGATCTTCCCCGGAACCACCCAATTTAGCATCTTGAAGGTTGACTCTGGTGAAACCAGTACAGGTCAAATGGCACATCCTAGTGTTAGCCCCTCTCAAATCACAGTCAAAAAACCTAGCGTAATCCGGCGTTGCTGAATACAGGTATGAATTGCCCTCATCCCCAACCCGAATCCCAAGAGGGATTCGGGAGCTAAATTCTTTCCCCTCTCCCTCTTGGGAGAGGGTTAGGGTGAGGGTCAATGGTTTGGCAATATTCCAAAATCATTCCTCAATTCAGCAACGCCCGTAATCCAAGTCACAAGACTTGATGTTGGCATCCCTCAAGTTGCAGTAGCTAAATTCAGCACTCAAACTGCAATGCCTCAAGTTGATGCAACTTAAATTAACATAGCTAAATCGAGCATCCCTCAGATCGATACCTTGCAGTTCAACCCCACTCAGGTTAGTGTACTCCAAAATGATGCTCTGAAAATCCCTCTCCCCAGCATATCTTCTCAAGAACTCTTCAGCATCCATACCTTAACTTGCGAATCAATTACTACCATCAACAATACCGCACTCACCCTCTGGAACACTCTCCTCACACCCCAAACTCCCTTAGACATCCATGTTGAGTTTCAGCTCGAGCGATTTCGACAAAACGGTCAGTAGAACCATCGTCCCAAATCAGCTGTAAAAATTGAAATAATTAGTAAGCCAGAATAATGCCAAGCCCTGGACATAATAACGGGGGTTTTGTTTGCTTCAACAATAGATTCTGTAAAATTAACCATACAATAACCCTTAAAATTTAGTAACCGTTCAGGGGGGAGTGCCCTGGAACATACCCATTGCCTAATTAATCGCTCTCAGCACAGATATTAGACAAAGAGGAACCAATGTAGATTTCGGGATATTCACCTAGCTTATATCTTGCACCTATAGGCATAAACCCCGAAGATGCACATAAAGAGCACAA
>CAXTSI010000421.1:0-8080 GCA_964246695.1 uncultured bacterium | reverse complement strand
ATTCTTCATTTTTAATTTTGCATTTTTAATTTTTAATTTATTTCCCTACTCCCCAAATTATTAAAATTCACGTTGGGAGAAGATGAAAATAGCGATCGCTAACAGCATGACACTGTACAGCAAGCCGTAACCAGCATTAGTAATTAGTGTAGTTGGATTAGGCAGTGCTTGCATACCATAAATCGCACTATTTTTCAAATCTAATCTTGATAGATCTGGTAACACGAGGTATAAACCTTGAGTGAGGCGTTCAATGCCAGGGTTGTGACCCAAACGAGCAAGTTGTAGTATATCTTGAGTAATGTTCCCCATCAAATATACTCCAAAGGTTAATGCTGTCGCTAACAGGGAACTGGTAAACACTCCCAAAGTAATAGCCACAGCGCTAATTAAGCACAACTGCAAGAATAGGAAAATTGTGGCAATCAAAATGCTTAAAGTCGGATGAGCAATGTTCCCAAATTGCAAAAATCCCAGATAAATTGCTGTCATGGCGGCGATGAATACAGCTAGCACTGCCAACAAACCTAAGTATTTACCGACGACAAATTCACTCCGGCTAACAGGTTTGGCAATTAATACCAAAACAGTGCGTTTTTCAATTTCTTTGTTAACCAGTCCCGTACCAACAAAAACAGCAACAATTAAGCCGATAGCACTCATCGCCGCCAGCCCAAAGTCTAAAAACATTTTGTCATTTGTGGCAGCGGCAAATTCAGGAAGTAGGCGAATAGCAGCGACAAGTATGAGAGCATAAAAGCCAATCATGTAAAGGATGCGATCGCGCATCACTTCCCGAAATACATTTGTTGCTATTACAGAAATTCTGACCAAGTTCATAAAAATGTTGTTGGGTGTTAGTGGTTAGTTGTTAGTTATTGGGTGTTAGTGGTTAGTTGTTAGTGGTTAGTGGTTGGTTGTTGGTTGTTGGTTGTTGGTTGTCAAAAAGTACTACTACTCATATCTTGCACCACCGTCTTGTTGCGAAAATCAGAGCTACAAAAAGCTGATGCCGATCGTAGGGTGGGCACTGCCCACCTACCCCTCCCTATCGAAGGTGCAAGATGTCAGACTATCTACTAACAACTAACAACTAACCACTATCTACTAACAACTAACAACTAACCACTATCTACTAACAATTCTACTGAGGCGGGGGCGACCCTACATAAATTTTAGGACTGATGGGATCGCATTCAATTTCTGCAATGGTAGTGGTATTATCCTCTGGTTTTTTGGCAGTTACTGTGGAGGTGTTTGTAGAAACTGCAACTGGATCAATCCGACAAGACTTTTTGAGGTAATACCCATTAGGGTTGGCACTCGGACCTCTCCAAATACTTAGTAAATCTAACTTATATCCAGACTTGACATTGGATATACGCGGTTCAACGTGCCATAGAAACCTCTCGTCATATGCCGCCAGGTTTGTTTCTATGACTTGCTTACCCAGCTTGTCTACTCGAGTTCGTGCATCAAGTAACCATTGTTCTACTTCCGACCAACGTCTTTTAGCTATTTGTTCGTCTATGAGGGGTTCAAGTTCTTTTAAAATTACAACGCCGTTTTTCGGCAGAACTTTAACTGCAGGTCCACTTTTCACAACCAAGGCACTGCGTTCAACATTATCTATCTGCACACTAGGATATTGATTTAACCATTTATCCACAACAAAGCAAAATTGTAACCAGCAACTAAGTACCATGCAACTGGCAAGTAAAACTATAATTTTTTGACGTGCTTCTATTTTGGGAATCTGAGTTTTTGCCTCTGTACCCGTTCCTTCAAAAAATTCTGGAATTGCAGTAATTATTGCTGAAATTGTTGGCCAAAAAACTATTGTTCTTGGTGTAAGCATCTCTTTTTCTTGCCCAAAGGCAAAAACACTGACTAAGAATCCAGTTATCAATGACCCGATGGGCATATTAGTACCGGGGACATATAAAGGGCTGTCAGTGGTATACCAAGCAGTACCGGCGATTAAAAATAACCAGCCGCAAAGTGCAATTAAATCTTTTATATAACCTGTAGAAAGAGATGACATTAACAAAGAAAAAAGACTTAAATAAAGTAATGTTTGCCAAGAATAAGCCTTAGGCGGAACTACTATCCTTCTTAGGCGATCGTAAATCCCTTCAAAAACCTTGAAAGCACCGAAGAAATCTTTAAAGAATAAGTTCATATTTTCCCCTATAACTGTTCTAAATTAAAAATGAATCAAAGAGGTTATTAATTGTATTTTTCATACATATGCTGCCCGAATAAATAAAATAATGACGATCGCACTATAGCTAAGTGCATTTGCTATTAGTAAAGAGGTAATTAAATTTGATCTTTGCAATTTATTCTTGTAATTACGGCGTGAGTTGCGTCGTATAAGTGGTTCTGGTTCATTTTTACCTGGTTCACTAAGTGACAGTAACAAGATTTTTAATAATAAGTATTTAAACAAAAAGTTGGCAAAGAAAATTATAAAAGCGGTTAATACTATAAGAGTTTGTATATTATATTCATATTGGAGGCGATTGAAAAAAAGATAATTTATAAATTCAGATGTATATCTTACTGGTAACACTGAATCCGCCACAAAAAATCCGATCCAACCAATTACGCTGGAAAAGAGATTCATACAAATGGAATAAAAAATGCTAGTTTTTTTGTCAAATTTTAGCCGACTGTGCAAGATATATGCTTCGATTGGTATTGCCACCGTTAAAAATAAAAAATCAAGCAAAATTACACCAAGGGGAAAAATTCTGGGAATCAAAGGATATTCAGGCATAAACGGGTAATCAGTAAGGTATGACTTAAGAGAGTATAGCGGCAATTTTGACTTAATCGCTAATTGTAAGAGTGCTAATTGTTAAAAGCCAGTCTGACCTTAGCCCGACGCGATTAGCGATTAGCCAGTCTTCCATGCCTAAATACCAGTTTACAGTCCTTACTAGATGGTATGAAACCTTGGATAATATGAAAGACTGCGACGTTACAGCTTTTTGAGAGATGACAAGGAACGGCATCGGTATTCGTACGGCGCAAGTGCGCCCCTCAAGGCTTACTGGTCAAATACATATCTATGATGGTATAGGGAAAGGCAAGTCGCAAGCGGCTTTAGGAGTTGTTTTGCGCTCAATTGGTTTGGGGATAAATACACCTAGCAATTCTAATCGTGTCTTGCTGCTGCGGTTTTTAAAAGGTCCAGAACGGGATTATGACGAAGATGGGGCAATTGCTGCTCTGCAGCGCGGGTTTCCTCATTTAATTGATCAAGTTCGCACTGGTAGAGCAGAATTTTTTGGACCTGCGGACATTACGCCTTTTGACAGAGCAGAGGCGGCGCGGGGTTGGGATGTTGCTAAAGGTGCACTTGCCTCAGATTTGTATTCGGTTGTCGTCTTAGATGAAATTAACCCCGTCCTAGATTTGGGTTTACTAGACATAGATCAGGTCGTGGGAACATTAAAATCCAAACCTCAAGAGTTGGAAATCATTGCTACAGGACGTGCAGCTCCGCAAAAGTTGCTGGATATTGCGGATTTGCACTCGGAAATGAAACCTCATCACCACCCGACAGCTTTAGCACAAGGAATTCAAGGCATTGAAATTTATACTGGTGCTGGTAAAGGTAAGTCTACCAGTGCTCTGGGTAAAGCGTTGCAAGCCATCGGTAGGGGAATTAATCATCCAGGATCTACCCGCGTGCTGATTTTGCAGTGGCTCAAAGGTGGTATGGGCTACACAGAAGATGCAGCGATCGCCGCCTTACAACAGTCATATCCAGAGGTAGTGGATCATCAACGCTGTGGTCGAGATGCCATTGTCTGGCGCAACTGTCGGCAAGAATTGGACTACGTGGAAGCAGAACGTGGTTGGGAAATTGCCAAGACGGCGATCGCATCAGGTGTGTACAAAACTATTATCCTCGACGAACTCAATCCCACCGTCGATTTGGAACTCCTGCCTGTTGAACCGATTGTCCAAGCTTTACTCCGCAAACCCCGCGACACTGAAGTTATTATCACCGGTCGCTGTCAAAATCAGCCGACATACTTTGACTTGGCTAGCATTCACTCCGAGGTGTACTGCCATAAGCACTATGCTAATCATGGTGTAGAACTCAAGCAAGGGGTGGATTTTTAATGAATGGGGAGTGGGGAGTAAAAATAATTAAGTTGGTAGGCACAGATAAACTGAAAAGAGGGAGGGCAGGATGCCCACCCCACAAGAAAAGCAGTTCTCTTGTGGGGTGGGCGTCTCGCCTGCCCTATATGTAGAACAAATATTTTAGAATTATTTGTGTCTGTCTACGTAACTCTTCATTCCTGCTTGATCGCAGGATAAAGGAAAATTATTTCTAAAATTATGGACAACAATAACGTACTTGACTTGGTGACAGCGGGAATGGCGATCGCAATTCTTATCGGCGGCTTCCTCATGATGTTTACCACCTTATTTACCACCAAGCGTAAGCAAAAATGATCGGACAAGGGTAATAGGTAATGTAAGACTGTCGCCCGAAAATGGCAGCGTTGGTGGCGCATTTAATTGTCAAGGTTCAGTTTGAGTGCGGTTTAACTAGCTGTTTTAAGTCACGGATTTGGTCGAAGTACAAAACTTCGTCAGTCTTGGGCTTGTAAACGTAGAACCACCATGCAAACTATTTCAAAGGGTTGTCGCCCCAAGTTCTGTAAGCAATGGTTCTAGTTCGTCGTAGTTCTTGCGGTAAAAATATTTGCGATTCTTCAAATCAGCAACATAAAACCCTTGTTCGCCACCAAAAAGTTCTAGTAATGCGTTAAACACTTCATCACGGGTTAGTCCGTAGTGTTTTTCAATTGAATCAATTGTCGCTTGCTCTCGCTCAATCTCCTCGTTTTTGGCTCGCAATGGCAGTCCTAGCGTGATTTTTTGAATAAAGAACGTGTTGTCTTGCCGACAGTAAGTCCTCACGTGATGAGGATATATATAGCGGAATAACTTATTTTCTGGTATTTCTGACAAAGACTTGACCATCTGATACCTAGCTATACCTTCATCCATTTATTTCCCTCCCTTGGGTACTCCATTGCCTTTTTCAGTAGTATCTGGCGGCACTATGTCGTCTTTATTTACCAAGTTTCCTGAATTGTTTTCTATAAATTCGCCTCCATCTAGCGCGATGAATTCCTCTTTGTCGCGATCTCTTTTTACTTCACCATTCTTATTTTCGTCATCTCGTTTGTTGCCTTAACAGCAATTACTACTAAGGTGATTGTACTGCATTGCAAAATAATTGCAATGCCTCAGGCTTAATAAAAATCAACCCACCTTGTCGTGTGACGGAGGCGGGTCTTCCTTAAGCATTTTTAGAATGCGATCGCGTTGCTGCCTGAGAGTTTGATTCTCGTCTCTCAGGCTTTTTATTTTTTTAGTGCTTCCTCTTGGACTTGAGAAAATCTGTGTTCAAGTTCTGCGACGGCTTGCTTGATCTCAAGTCGCATTTCCTGACGTATTTCTTCAATTTTATTATCCTGCTCTTTTTTGTCGGGATCTAATCCTAGCGTCTTAAAAAGCAGTTCATTGATAACTTGGGAAGATGTCTTGCCGGAATTATGTGCAATTTTTTTGATTTCCGCAAGAATTTCTTCACTCGTGCGAAAGGTCATTTGCTCAGTTAACTTCATATGTGTTGCACTGCATTACATTACATTGATTATAGCGCTATGACTAGCTTTGAGGATAAATGCATTGCAAGAACGGCACATAGGCAAGGCAATTGCATTACATTAGATTCAAAAGAAGGAAATTAAGCGCTCTATAAATCCGTGACTCGCACGTATCAATGGTTCTGCCCTCCCACGAAAAACTCGATTCTGTACAATCCCGGATTTTCTGGATCGGGTTGAAAATACCACAGAATTTCACCCGACACACAAAGCAGTCCATCAAATAACTGCGTGGATTTTGAGCGGAAAGACAACGTGAATGCGATCGCGTCGCAATGCTGAATTACGGAAGAAAGTTTGGATCGAGTCATCCGACCAGCATATTCATTATGAGGACGCAGCCCATAAGCAGCCAACACCCCATATAGCCATTGCCAGTCTGGACGATCCTCAAAGAGCGATCGCGCTTTCACGATTTCCACGGCACTGGGGATATAGCGTGGTGCTGCAGCGTTTGCGCCGTAGTTACCGACATAGGGCGACAAATCCACTGAGATACCAGCAAGCTTGGACAGTGCTGTTAATTTTTCACATACCAGTTTAAGCTTCCTAGTGTTGGCTGTCCGCCCCACTCCCCTAATTCTTCCCTAAATATTTCCTACGATTAGGCATATTTTGGCATATTACGGCACATTGTTAATGCCGGAAAACGTGGAATACGGCGACATCAATTTGTTAATGAAATCAGAAAACCCTTTAACAGCAAAGGTGAGAGCGTTAAGCCAGCAATCAGATTTGAACTGACGACCTTCCGATTACAAGTCGGATGCACTACCACTGTGCTATGCTGGCACGGCTGCGATTAGGGCGTGGCAAAAACCTCGTATCGTCCTAAAACATCACACTAGCTTTAGATTATATCACAACTAAGCCCATTGTCAATTATTAAACTCAAAGAAACATATCCGTCCGAATTCGGCTAAAAGATAAGTAGGTAGGCACAAATCAACCGAAAATAGGGCGGGCATCCTGCCCACCCCACAATCTTAGTTGCTTTTCTTGTGGAGTGAGCGTCTCGCCCACCCTATCTTTAGAACAAATGTTTTAGAGTTATTTGTGTCTGTGTACTTACTTGATTGTTGCCATATTACTGATTTTTCAGCTTCAAGGTGGAGTCGGGGGTAATAAAAGTATGATGAATTCCAAACAAATTTATGATTTAAATCACTAATAAAATTGATAAACTGATATATAAGATTCCTATTTGATTTTTGAAATACACGTACGCATTGCCCACCAAATCCGGGTTTTTGTGGGCAATGCCCACCCAACTTAAGATTTTTCATGCTCTGATTTAGGATTCCTATAGTCAACAAAGCTACCTTAAATTATAAACTGGACAGAAAAATAGCTGATCGGCTTAAAAGGCTCTATTTTTTGACACGCCTGAAAGAACGGAAAGATATAATTGTTCTTTAAAGATTTGGAAGCATGGCAGCGTTGAACGGACGAGATTTATTAAGTCTGGCGGACCTCAGTCCAAGGGAAGTTCAAGAACTCCTGCAAATGGCAATCCAGCTAAAATCACAAAAGCTGAAGTTGCAGTGTAATAAAGTGTTGGGGCTATTATTCTCCAAAGCTTCAACTCGGACACGGGTAAGTCTTTCCGTGGCTATGTACCAACTTGGTGGACAAGTAATAGACCTCAATCCCAATGTTACCCAAGTCAGTCGCGGGGAACCTGTGCAGGATACAGCACGAGTTTTGGAGCGATATCTGGATATTTTGGCAATTCGCACCTTTGCACAGCAGGAATTGGAAACTTTTGCTCACTATGCCAAAATTCCCGTCATTAATGCTTTAACCGATTTAGAGCATCCATGTCAAGTATTGGCTGATTTATTGACAATCCAAGAATGCTTTGACACGTGCGCTGGGTTAACCTTGACCTATCTGGGCGATGGTAATAATGTTGCTAATTCTTTAATGCTAGGCTGTGCTTTGGTGGGGATGAATGTGAAAATTGCCACACCTAGCGGATACGAGCCAAACGCTGCCATCATAGAAACAGCACGCGCGATCGCAGGCAAAAAAACTGAAGTCATCATAACTCAGGACCCAGAAGCAGCAACAAAAGGCAGTAATGTACTTTACACCGATGTTTGGGCAAGTATGGGGCAAGAATCAGAAGCAGACGACCGCATGCCAATTTTTCAACCTTACCAAATTAATGAGCAGCTGTTGAACCTTGCTGACCCAGAGGCGATTGTTTTACACTGTCTACCAGCACATCGCGGCGAAGAACTCACTGATGAAGTGATCGAAGGTCCTCAGTCACGAGTTTGGGATCAGGCAGAAAATCGCATGCACGTTCAAAAGGCTTTGCTTGCCAGTATTTTAGGAGGGGAGTAGGGAGGGGGGAGTGGGGAGTAGGG
>CAXTSI010000420.1:0-8099 GCA_964246695.1 uncultured bacterium | reverse complement strand
TTGGTTGTTGGTTGTTAGTTGTTAGTTGTTGGTTGTTGGTTGTTGGTTGTTGGTTTTTTGACTATTAACAACTACCCACTAACAACTACCCACTAACAACTACCCACTAACAACTATCCACTAACAACTATCCACTAACAACTAACAACTATCCACTAACAACTATCCACTAACAACTAACAACTATCCACTAACAACTACCCACTAACAACTATCCACTAACAATTACGAATTACGAATTAGTAATTATTTGGTCACCTAGCTTAAACAATCATGACAATTCGAGCCACAAGACCAGTAACTGCCTTAATTGCATTCAGTATTTCAACTGTATTGTTAACGTTTTGAAGTGCAACATCTAAATTTTTCAGACCATCTTTGAGGTCTGGTTCAAGTAACTTTAGTCTTGCCGCAATCTTTGTTAAGATTGCGTTCTCTAGCTTTAGACGCACAGTTGTTAATTCATCTCGCTCGTTGATAAAAGAAGTTTTTTTAGCTGGATCGGGTTCATTTTCAAATGCAAACTGAATTTCCGGGGAATTGAGCCTTAGTTCCTGATTTCTAATTTCATCGAGTAATTCTTCTCTAACTTCATTGAGAAATAGATTTTGCCCATTTATCTGAGTCATGACTATTTGTTGTTTTCGATGAGTGCTAAAAACGAATCCATATCTTGCAAAACACCATTGATACGTGCAATGCTCAATTTTCCCTGCACAGATGCTTGGTAAATATCTTTAAACTCTCCTAAGGCAGTACTTGCCTGTCTGAGTTCTGCTATTTTTCTATCCATTGTGAGAATTTTCTTTCGGGTTTGAATCCATTCATCCTGCTGAACTATTGGCTCAGGTTGAATAAGTGGTCGGATAACAAGGCGTTGCTCCTGAGCAGATTTAATCAACGCAACATCTTGCTGCATTGAGTCGCCGAGTGCATTTAGTATCTCCTGTTGTATTGTTAGCTCCTGAAGAATTGTCTGATTGCGTTTCTCCAGTTCTTCTCTCATTGCGCCACGGATTTGAGAATCAACAATGATATTTGCTACACCTTGAAACACAGCTTTGTTAGCAATTAAATTAGTTCCCTGAAGTTTCTTACCAATACTGTTGAGGTTGTTCGCAATACCATCAATCTCTTTTTTAGTTTGCTCAGGCGCATCAGAATGTGCTAGCTCTTGTAGCTTAGAAAAATAAGCTTGCAAAAGTTGGTTATGAATACGAATATCGTTGAGAACTTTAAGTCGATCCCGATCTACTTGGGAAAGCTTGGTATAGTTATCAACACTTCGATTTGATATTCTGTCATCTTTCAATAGCTGCTCAGAAGTTGCGTCGATTCTAATATCACCTGCAGTTGTTAATAGCTGGTTAACGGCAAGAGTATATTTGTTTCCAGCTTCTGTGAGTTTTTTGTACTCAGTGTTAGAGCGACAGCCACTTGCTAAAGCTGCTATAACAACAACTAATCCTACTGTCTTGGTCAGATTTTTAATCATGAATATTTAACCTTTAACTAAGGCTAATCTCAAAATTTGAGTTTTTTTTATAGAAGGTAATTGCTTATTTGATTACCTTGCTACTTCTTCATAGTGGAAAGTAAAAACAACTTATGCACTTCTGGTGAGAAAAACGGTGATATATTCAGTTGCACACACCACGCAGTAGGGGCACAGCAATGCTGTGCCCCTACATCTGGCTCGAATTTCGCGTCTCTACTCGTTGAGCCAAGAATCCCCTACACCCTTCTTTGGTCAGGCAGGTCGGGGAGCGTCAAAGCTTTTGCAACAACTCTTTGGTTAACTGAACGAATGCTTTTGACCCTGCTGATTGGGGAGTGTTTAAAACAACTGGCATAAAACTGTCAACTGCCTTAGCAACATTCACATCAGTTGGTATTTGTGTCTGACAAACTTTTGTTGCGCCATAATCTTGCTGAACGCGCTGCATCACTTGCTTGTAATATCTCCCAGTTAGAAGGTTGGTGTTGGACATTGTGAATATAATTCCCAGCATTTGTATATCCATCTTTGCTTCTTGTTCGTGATTGTCTTTTAACTGGGCGATGCGTCTTTCCAGCAACTGAATACCGATCACAGATAAAGGTTCTGGTTTAGCAGGAAGTATGTAGAAATTACTGGTTGTTAAAGCGCTACGAGTTAAAAGATTATACCCAGGGGCGCAATCCAGCATGATGAAATCATATTCTTGCCGAACTGGTTCGAGGATTTTAGCCAACAAGACTCCTTCAAAACGATTCCAAATTGTTTCAAAGTCTTGTGCTCCCAAAGCCACTGCTTGTTGATGCAGCATTTCTGAGACGACAAATTCATCGTAAAGGTCAATATCTCCTGGTAATAAATCCAGTCCTTGCTGATTACAGACTTGGGGCTGAATTATATCCTGAATTGTCAATTTTTGCTTTTGATTAGGGTTAATAATTTCGTCGATCAGATACCTCAATGTCTTTCTTTGTTTTCGGCGCTTGGCAAAATCTAAAGGTGACATGAGACTGAGTGTGGCACTAATTTGGCTATCTAAGTCTAGGACAAGCACCCGCTTGCCATACTCCTTTGCCAAACAGGTAGCTATGTTGACGGTGAGGGTAGTTTTACCAACGCCACCTTTCATATTTGCAGTTGCAATTACATATCCCATTGGTTAATCCTTTGAAGTACGCATTTTCATCTACGTAACCGACACATCTGGTTATCAATTGAAAATTTTTACTTTTATTTAAGATTTTCGGTCACTTATAAGAGTGATTGGCGATACTCCCTTGGTTGAAGCAGTCAGATTATAGCAGTATTGGGGGTTGGGGGGTCGCGGGAAGTGGTGTATGGGTTTCCAATGGATGTACGCTACAAAATTCACGTTAAATCAGTACTTTTGTCAGGGGATTAACATGACTTTTTTCCCATGTAATTATTATGGGGAATTTTTAGTATTGAGAGTAAGTATACGCAGAATCAGATCCAGCCCATATTTCTAGGTGGGCTGGATATTTCTTATTAGGGTAGTGTCGCTTGTTGTAGCACGACTTGCTTCTATCCCGTCTGTGTTTGTTGTATTTTTTATCACTTAAAAACTTAACTATAAACTATCCTTTAGACAGAAGGGCAAGGAAAGGTACAAGAGGGTACTGTATCAAAGGTATAAGAAAATCGACAACATAAAGTCTCAAAATCGGGAACGTGCTTGAGACTTTTTTCCTTTAATCTTCAGAAATTAGGCGATCGCCCTTAGTCCTTACAAGTTTCTTAGTGATTACTTCAGTGTTCAATCATGGTGCCGTACTGCTACGTCCTAACACAACGGCAGTCGCTTCATTTGGGTCGCCACCCCCGTGGGCGGTGAGACCAGTGCGCCTATGAGGGTTTCCCGACCTAGGCAACTGGCTTTCCCGTTGGGGTTCCCCGACTTGAGGGGAGTGGCGTGAAACCCCAAGATCGCGCTGCCTCCTCTACAAGATAGGTAATTTTCGCTCTTGTTTGGAAGTAGTTAAAATTTGGGTGTGGCGATCGCATCGACCCCAGTATAAACTGTGTATTATCTTGCATAAATTAATTTAACATTTTTATAACACTGAGGTATTAGCAGTTAGAATTGTATAGGTTGATTCCTCGTGGTGCTAGTATGATACCTAACTCGGCTTCAACACTGCTAGACATTTTTAAAGCAATCACTCCCAATAGCAGTGAATCCGATGTTGAAAAAAAATTGGTAGTTCCCCTCTTGCTTACCCTTGGTTACAGCAGTACAGATTGGCAGACTCAAGTCGTAATTCTCAAATCTAAACTTGACTTCTTAGTGGGTCAATCAAGTTCAGCTTTAATAACACCACCGTATCTAATTATTGAAGTCAAAGCACCTAGCAAAAACATTGCACATAGCGTTTGGCAAATTAATAACTATATGCGCAAAACTGGGTCTGTTCTCGGGCTGTTAACCAATGGCTATGACTTTCATGTACTTTATAACTTCGACGAAAAAATTACAAAAATTGTAGAGTATTCTCAGGAAACACTGATTCATAAATATAATTTATTCAATAAAATTTTATCAAAAAAAACTTACTTACATTTTAATTCTACATTGTATACAAATCAACAAAAAATTCGTTTACACTTCTTAAATTTAATCACCCAAGCAGTGGAAAAAGAAGATATGTTGGGCTTATTCAACAAACGTAAAGCTACCACCAAAATACAGGTAACCAGCGAAGAAGAAATTTTAGTGCCAGAAATTAAGGAGGAACGCAAATCGATGATTATTACTGTATTTAATAACAAAGGTGGAGTAGGTAAAACCACAACGACTCTTAACCTGGCTGCTGCCCTTACTAAGCTGGGTAAGCGGGTATTGCTGATTGATATTGATGCTCAGGCTAATCTGACAATGGGATTGGGAATAGATCCATTAGAGGATGTTGAAAAGCAAGGAAAGAAAGATATTAGCTATTTACTTACTGAACCAAGAACTAAGTTAGAAGACACTATTATTAAAACGCAGTGGCAAGATATTCAATTAGACTTGGTTCCATCACATATTCGCTTGAGTCGAATGGAGACTACACTGAACCAAACAGTGGATAGCGATCGCTTGTTGGCAAAGAAGCTGAAAAAGCATGATTATGATTTCATACTTATCGATCCACCTCCCTCTTTTGGCAAGGTTAATAATATATCATTAATGGCATCTGACGCTATTCTTATTCCTACTCAGTTATCAGCCTACGCAATTCGAGCTTTGGAATATGTGCTTGAGCGCACAAACGAAATAGAGCAGTTAAAAGATGAATCTTTACCAATTTTGGGGATAGCAGTTAGTATGTACGATCAAAAATCGTCCAACTATAATAAGTCTATGGTGACAAGAATTTTCGAGATTCTGGAAAAAAGTGGCGGTAGTAACAAAGCTGAACTATTTCCCGAAAGCACTTGGATTCCCCGCCTAAATATTGTTTCTATTTGCCAAGATAAAGGATATCCGCTATACCAAGGAGAATTTGACAATCAACTAACATATCAAGAAAAAGAGGCTGCACAGAAAGTGCTAGAACGCTATACAAATTTAGCTCAACATTTGATTGATATTATTAGGGGAGAATCAGAGAATAATGAATAGCTCAGAACGTAGCGCTCGTCTGAGGGCGAACTTGGGTATTGAACCAATTAGTCATGGTCAAATATACACATTTCAAATCGCTATACCAGAGTCAGAAAAGGAGAACACTTCACCAGAAAAGCGTCTGCTAATAGAGGAATCTTTAACTCAACATAAAAGTAATCTAATTCCTCTAATTGTACGTCGTACTGAAGCATACACTGAGGAAGAAGAATACGAAGTTGTCTATGGTGCTGATTGGTGTCTTGTTGCTAAGGAAATTGACATTGAGAAGCTGTGGGTTTGGGTCTTTGATATGACTGATGACCAAGCTGCTGCTGCTAAACAAGAAATGCAGCAGTTGGTTTATTCTTCAAGTTCGGGTGAAAAAACTGGAGAAGAAGAAACTGATATTGGTAGCTTGGTTGAACAAAAACTAAGACCAATTTATGCCAAGCTTAACCAACTAATTTCTAATCCTCCTGGTAAGGCTGTAAAACAGGATGATGATGAGAAACTAAGTGGAATTGAAAGTCAACTTAAAACCCTTGAAACACTATTATCTACTGTTTATCCAAAAATCGAGCGAATAATCCAAATAATTGATCCACCTAAGTTGAATTTGCTGGAAGCAAAAGAGGAAGACATCAAAAGTGCCTTGCAGAAAAAAGGAGCAACCGATAATCAAATAAAAGCTGCATTGGAAGCTATTAAGTATTGGCGAGAATCAGGTAAAGGTTTAACTTTGCCAAATCTTAAGAAATCAACTGAATCCAAATCCAAGGAACATAAAATTAAGAACTTTGGAAAGGGTGCTTACGAAAAGCTAAAAGAGGTTGCAGATACGCAGTAACTAATAGGGTGCGTTATTGCCTTGTGCCATCTTTTGCGCCTTTGCACGGCAGTTCAGATCGCCGGAAGACGGCGCTCTGACCGACTCTATGAAGCGTGAGGTACTACCCACCACCCCCGCACCCTAACCCAGTCCACGCCTAAGCAAAAAAAGACTCAAACTACCAGATAAATTGCTAGCCCACCGTAATAAAGAACAGCGAACCCTCACCATCTTCGGGAATTGCAGCGTCAATTTGTTCAGGAGTATAACCACCTGGCTCTGACAACGTACTCAATTCTATTCGTTCAGCTTCTTCCAAACGATAAAGCGCGTGATCTAATTCATCCCGTGACAGCGGAGGTTGTAGCTTTTGGCGCACATGGAAGATGGGCAAATAATTTTCAGTGCCGAGTTCCCGATCCAATTTCTGGATAGTTTGTAAAATGTCTTCGTCAGTGAGGTTGAGAATCGTTCCATTAGGGGTGTCGCCATTGGTAGCTGCTGAATGAGATTCTTGCTCTGGCTTAGGGGGCAGATATTTCCGCAAAAAGCGCAGGTAATCACCCAGTAGATCAAAGTTGATATTTGCATTTCCCTTGGGATTGTAATCATCCCGCAAATACTCAATTCCTCGTTCGGTGATCCATACCTCAGCTTTAGCCTTTTTGATTTTGGTTTCAACTTCAATCAATCCCCGCTCACTCAGGGTTGTTAATATCGCCTCTTTTTCAGGCGATTTCAGTGATGATGATTTAATTTCGCTGGGAGTAATTTTGTTTTCGGCTTTACTTATCTTCTCCAGCACTTTAAGTTCTTTATCTGTAATCGGTGGCGATTGGGCTGGATCGTTCAACAAGGCTTGACCTGGCGATAAAATCTTAACTGTAGCAATATCGCGGGAAAAGTCAATCAGTTGGCGATCGCTCAAATCTCGACAAATTTTTTCTTTCCCTTTAAAATCCTTAAAGGCGCTAGCAGTAAGGCTTGACCGATAATTTTCACATCCTAATAACTTGAGGACGAATTTTAGCTCTTTAGTATCCATGCTCCTTCATCTTACCTGTATATGAATCTGCACTACTCTAGCTTGAATGGCTATTATTTACACACTTTTTTAACAAGCGCGAGAATTTTAGCTAGTCCGATGTTTTGTCTACCCCCTTACTCTTCGCAGTATACCAAATGCTTTACCCCGTACCCTAACTGGTAACAGCGACAACCCTAAACCAGTCCAAGCCTTAGCAGGAGAAAAAGACTGACCTGCCAAAACTAGCTCTCTTCCTTTTTGCGTTTCACCGTTTTCAATCAAACGCAATCCTAACAACAATTGCGTTTCCTGACACCGCTGTAGCCTGATGCTCTCCAGCTTCTCCGACTCAAATTTGTAACTTGCCAAATAATTCAATTTATCTTGTAAATAACGAATTGCTCGATGAAAATCTCGCTGTTCCGCGTGAAAGCGATATTCCATCAACAATTCTGGTAAATAATAACCTTTTTTACCTGCTAAAGCCAACCGCACAAATAAATCATTATCTTCACAATTTTGCCAATCAGGCTGAATAAACCCCAATTCTTGTAAAGTTTGGCGGCGAAATAACGTTGCGCCAATTTGAAAGCTTTGGGTAACAAATACAACTTCCAATAAATTATCTACAACACCTGCTGGTAAATTTGTTCTACCCCAACGGTGGGAGTTATCCTGAGTTTTTTGCTCATCCCGGACATTATTAATATCAATTACCCAATGGTCAGTACCGACAAAATCAATGCTATCTTGAGCTAAAATTGCTACAGTACGTGCTAGAAAATTTGGAGTTAATCTGTCATCATCATCAAATTTAATAAAATACTCTCCCTTCGCAGCCTCAAAGCCAGACCGCATATTATTACTTTTGCCAATATTCTGCGGATGACGGATGTATTTTATGCGGTTGTCTGTGTACTGTGACATCAGTTCAGATGTACTGTCTTTTGAACCGTCATCACAAACAATTAATTCAAAGTCTTGATAAGTCTGCTGTAGTACACTTTCAATGGCGAAAGGCAGCAGGTTGACACGATTAAAAGTAGGAATGCAAATACTAACTTTTGGCATTGGGAAAATTTGCTAATTGCTAATGGCTAATGGCTAATTGCTAATTGCTAATTGCTAATTGCTA
>CAXTSI010000419.1:0-8101 GCA_964246695.1 uncultured bacterium | reverse complement strand
ATTAGCCATTAGCCATTAGCCATTAGCTATTAGCCATTAGCCATTAGCCATTAGCCATTACCCATTACCCATTACCCATTACCCATTACCCATTAATTGAACTTTAGGGAACAATGATGCCTGAGCTTGGGTTCAGAGGTTTAGCACCCATGCTTGCCAAGACGTTGACAGCAATTTGTTTAGCGCGAATATCTTCGCGGGGCTTCGTGACACCGTCGCTGTCCAGCCCCCACACCCATTGATTGGAGCCGGTGGCAAAGACTTTAGCACCACTAGCCGCCGTGTAGCGAACTGCATTTGAGGAACGGGGATTGGTTCCCGAAGGAAAGCCCTCTAAATCTGTGGCACTATCTTTGGTTTTGCCGATATCTGGCAACGGAGATAGGGACTCGCCAAGCACAACTAGACCTGAGGGGGATGCGTTGGTGTTGAGTGCATCCCATTCAAAGCCCACCAACTGACTCAATTTATCACCGTCTTTCAGACCAGTGTTGGCGTAGTAAGGGTCACTACTGTTCTTGACCGCGAAGTCGAACCCTCCGTAGACCTCATCTTTATCAGCAATGTACATCACTCCTAGCAAGGCGCTTTCCGGTCGCTGATTCAGAGAACTACGGAATGTGTTTGTGGGTTCTAAAGCAGTGGCGGCATCTTTGTAACAAACCATAATTCGGTTGGGTGTCGAACCATTAGTGGCGTTCTCGAACCGCACTCGCCAGTAAGCTGAATTGCCACAGAAAAATGCTAAATTAACTTTGGCAGACAGCGCCTTCTCGACATTATTGCGCTCCTCTAGCGACCAGTACTCGTCATGACCTACCGACAGGAATGCTTTGTGCTGAGAAAGCAAATTCGGCTGAGAGTGGACATCGACGTTGGTGACGTAGGATACATCATAGCCTTGGGACTCCAGCCACCGTACCATGTTGTACTCCCAACGCAGTAAGTTGTTGAACTCACCCGTCTCTGTGGTTGTTTGTGAGAATGGGCGATCGTAGGAAACCTTTAATGCCTTTTGACCGTCAATACTATTAAAACCGTACAAGCTGTGACCACCAGTGTTGCTATAAGCATTGAAGGTGTTAAAGCTGCTCTGGAATAAGATATCAGACTTGCTGCTATCATCTCTGACGACAAACCATACCTGTGACTGCTTACCACTACTCTGGTCAATCAGCTTGCCAATGTACAGACCACTAGTCCAGTCAGCGCCTACCTGTAGGGTGTAGGAAGTTGACCAGTTACACTCGACGAGGCTGGTAGCAGAGTCTGTAATTATACATGCAGGTTGAGTGATTCCCTTGATCTGACCGCTGGTGGTTACTAGCCTGCCTCCGTTGCCTGCGTAGTAACCTAAACGGTACACTTCGATGGTGAAATTTCCCGGCTGTGCCAGGGAAACGAAGATGGGCAGCGACCCGCCCTTATTGACACTAGTTGCTCCAGCATAGCCAGCAATCTCAGTTGAAGCTTGGTTCGCGATCTTCCAGTTGGTCGTACCGGATTTTTGGTTTTCTACAGTTATCGAATTAGTTTGAGTTGGGGGCGGTGGAGTGCTACTGCCAGCAACGAATACTATGTCACGGAAATAGTTGCTGTTTTGGTAGGAATTGGTTGGCAAAGAATTCGGACTACCGTATACTCCATTTTTGCCATCAGCTACCGTGCTGAGATCCCCGTTCACAACTGAGCTTGCCAATGCATTCTGGGTATTGGAGAAATAGCTATTGACGTTGACGCTAACGACATAGGTGGTGTTGGCTTGTATGTTCAACGGCGTGCTCAGAGCCTGCTGTTGCCAACCCGAAGCCGTCTCCGCCGCGAAACTTACACTTGCTAGGACAGAACCAGTTGATGTCCAGATTCTGCCCACGTGTGTCCCCGTCTCACTAGATGCTTTCCAATAGCGAATCGCAGTGATTTGACCTGCTTTAGTACTCTGAAACTTCAGACCCAGTTCATAGGGAACGCCATCAGTAACATTTGGGTTGCTGGGGGTTTGAGTTGTAAAGATGGTTTTGTCGGTGGCCACTTGATTAGGAACGAATACTATGTCACGGAAATAGTTGCTGTTTTGGTAGGAATTGCTTGGCAAAGAATTTGGACTACCGTATACTCCATTTTTGCCATCAGCTACCGTTCTGAGATCCCCGTTCACAACTGAGCTTGCCAATGCATTGTTGTAGGTAGCAGCGAAATAGCTATTGACGTTGACGCTAACCACATAGGTGGTGTTGGCTTGGATGTTCAACGGCGTGTTCAGAGCCTGCTGTTGCCAACCCGAAGCCGTCTCCGCCGCGAAACTTACACTTGCTAGGACAGAACCGGTTGATGTCCAGATTCTGCCCACATGTGTCTCGGTCTCACTAGGTGCTTTCCAATAGCGAATCGCGGTGATTTGACCTGCTTTAGTACTCTGGAACTTCAAACCCAGTTCATAGGGAACGCCATCAGTACCATTTGGGTTGCTGGGGGTCTGAGTTGTAAAGATGGTTTCGGTGGTTGGCTGAGCTTGAGCGATTAATACTTGGTTCTCGTTAATTTGTTGAATCACTTTAGTAATCTTTTGTACTTGTTTAAAGAAAAAAAGGGAACAGGGAACTCTTAACAGGGAACAGAGAACAGAAAAGAATTATATAGCCCCGTTCGTAGCGTCGGAACGAGCGTCATCCGAAGGGCGCAAGAAAAAATACGTCCGCGATCGTACCCCTGCTTTTAAGTATGGGCATTCCCTGTTAAGAGTTCCCTGTTCCCTTTTAATTGCGAACATAGAGACGAATCGCACCTTCATCCATAGGGAAGGACTGAATCAATTTATGTTGCTTGGTAATCCATTGGTCAACAAGGGGATTAAATTCGCCATAAGTTCGATAACCCCACTCTCGGAACGGACGAGGTACATAGACAATAAGTTCGGGTGGATGAGAATGCATGCTTTCCAAGAACTTTTGCTCATCCTGAGAACTAGGAAGAGTTACTGGCAAAAAGGTGAGTTCTCGACTTGGTGAGTGAGTTGCTGTCAGAAAATTGAGGATGTTGCCTTCTGGCAAAACGAGTACGGAATTAGCCCCGGAGGTCTTGATAGCATTGATAGTCTGGTTTAAAGCGCGGGTTTGCGCTGCATTTGTTGTGTAGAGAGTTCCATTGGATGAGTTGACTGCGTATTGATAATGTGATAGTCTACTTATAGTCACACTACTGCCAATAAGCAGGCAAACCAGTAAGTAACGCCACACGACTCCACTAATACGCTGAGTGGAATGGTAAAGCAGTGTGAAAAATAGTAGTATTACTGGCGCGGCATATAGTCCGTAGAAGTTGATGTAAAATAGCCATCGGGAGTTGAGCAACAGCGAGAAAACCAGCAATGTCCACATAAGTGGTGCATGTTTATACTGAGGTAGTTGCGGTCGGTTGAGAGCGAACCACCCAATGAAAACTGGTAAGCACCAAGATAGATTGCCTAGAGGATCGTCTATGTAAATGGCACCGGCGTGGAAAATCAACTTACTCAGCTTAATCAGCAAGATCAAACCAACCTTTGCAAAAGCAAAGCCTGCAAGTACTTCAAATAAGCTCCTCAGCCATTGAGGAATGTTGACTCGTCTAGATTTCAAGAGCCAAGTCGCGGCGATCGTTGACATCAAAACTACTAGAGAACTAGCAAAGAAACTCTTGAAAGTACCCCACCAAACGGAAAGAGTTTTGGCAGGTGAAACCTGAAAAAGAGTGCTTTTGTTCAGAACGCCGAGCTGAGATATTGGAAACAGCGACGAATGCAACCTCTCCCAGGAGACTTGCTGGGCAACTAAGGCAAATGGTATAATAACGCATGCACCTGCTACCACAAGTAGCAGTCCGCTACGTACTACCCTAGTCCGCAGGTCTTGAGGAAAGTATACATTAGCACCGACTAATATAGCTCCAAGTGCGGATACTCCGTACTCCTGTTTGGCAACCCCAGCTAGTCCACAGGCGATCGCTGCGGCAATGAGCCATCTTGTCTTACCAGTGCAGGTATAGCAGTCAAGGGCAGCGATCGCTAGCAGACAGAGGACTAGACCGTAGACTGCACCGTAACTGTAAGGTAGGATGAAATTAAACAGCCCAGGACCTAAGGCGCAGTAAATCAACATGCATACAGTGCCCAGTGCTGCCCAACGGGCATCAGTAAGACGCAAGACCAAGCGATAA
This sequence comes from uncultured bacterium, assembly GCA_964246695.1. Classification (GTDB taxonomy): domain Bacteria; phylum Cyanobacteriota; class Cyanobacteriia; order Cyanobacteriales; family Nostocaceae; genus Stigonema. The sequence continues at coordinate 3,907 of CAXTSI010000419.1, read as the reverse complement.
AACAGTAATGTTGCTGCTAATGCCAAGCTTAGCCCTACTCCAAAAAACACTTCCAATCGCTGCCCAAAGAGTAACAGCGCTAGTGCATTAGCGTAGTAGGCGAGTGGACCGTAGTAGGTTTCTACATCGCGGTACGGTATTTGCCCTGCTAGAATCCGAGCAGAAATCTCAACCTCGCGACCAACGTCAATGATCGGATATTCGACCTTGCCCCAACTCGCCCAAGCAAGCAAGGCAAAGCAAGCAAGTACAGCAACAAGAGCGGGATTAACGTGTAATGAATCCTTGAGAACATGCTTCTTAACTGTAGGCACGAAGGTCATTTTTTCTAAAGTAAAAAACGAAGATCACGGTATCAAGTAGCAAATACTTCAGCATGTGTCTGTTGTAGGAGAGGGTCGAAGGTGATGTATAGTCAGACCCTCTCCTGCAAAAACACTCCTATTGCTTATACCTATGACGGACGTAAAGGGTATATGTTGCTAGCGGGCGTATTCAGAACTCTAAGTAGGTAGGCATAATAAAACATAACTATATTAAGTTACGTTAAAAGGCTGAAAGCCAACTAACAACTAACTACTAACAACTAACAACTAACAACTAACTACTAACTACTAACAGATAGTTGTGTTTATTTACGCCGACTTACTTAAGAGCTAGGAATTGCAATCTGATCAACCGCAAATGGTCTCACTGCCTCTACCTCTCCGCTGCTGACATTCACATTGTGCAGAACATTATTTTTTTGCGATTGGGGGTCAGCCAGGGCAAAGAGTTGCTTGTTTGGAGAAATAGCTAGACTGAGCAAGTCATTCTGCAAAGGTTTATTGTTTAACATTAATGGCGATAAGTTGATAATGTCTCCTTTGCCAGAGTCTAGCTGCACCAGAGTTGTTACGCCTTGACGACCGAGAGTGGTAGCGTAAATTGTTCCATCTGTAGATTGGGCAAGATTACTTACGCGCAGGAACGGTGGCACATCTGGCAAACCCGAATTATTACCAGAATTGACTGCGCCTGAGTTGCGGTCAATTCTTACCAACTGAAAAGGCGGAGTGCCTCCATTGAGACTAACGACAGCAAGGAGAATGCCGTCTTTAGTTGCCACCAAATCTTCAACTGTACTATTATCGTTTGGCAGTCCTGATACTATCAGACTTTTTTGAGCTTGATTCGACTTAGTATCGGTAATGAGCAGGCGACTGACAAGACCTTTGTCCGAGTTAATTACAGAGCTGGCAATCACTGTGCCATCGGGTAAGGTCGTCAAACCAGTTAGCCGCTCACGAGGAGCCATGGATACAGCTTGATTTGTAGGATTTGCAAACAGCTTCGCAATCTCTTGGGAGAATTGTGGTAGGTTCTCAACGTTATTAGGCGGAATTTGCAGTATTGATAGCTGCTGACCAGTCTGCAAGTTTGCCAAGATCAGATTTACTGCTGGGGTAGCGCTGGCTGCATCGCCAACAACACTGTTAGAGCCAATAGTGTTGTTGGGTCCGAGGCTCAACCCTAAAATGACTGGTGTCTGCTGTCCAATTGCCTTACCTGCAAGGTTGGCAAGAGCTGTGGCGGCCGCACTAGCTAGAGCTATCTGACCAAATCTTCGACGTCTTATTCTGAAATTCATATATGCAATCCTATTGTAAAATCAAGGTAAAAACTTTAGGGAACAATGATGCCTGAGCTTGGGTTCAGAGGTTTAGCACCCATGCTTGCCAAGACGTTGACAGCAATTTGTTTAGCGCGAATATCTTCGCGGGGCTTCGTGACACCGTCGCTGTCCAGCCCCCACACCCATTGATTGGAGCCGGTGGCAAAGACTTTAGCACCACTAGCCGCCGTGTAGCGAACTGCATTTGAGGAACGGGGATTGGTTCCCGAAGGAAAGCCCTCTAAATCTGTGGCACTATCTTTGGTTTTGCCGATATCTGGCAACGGAGATAGGGACTCGCCAAGCACAACTAGACCTGAGGGGGATGCGTTGGTGTTGAGTGCATCCCATTCAAAGCCCACCAACTGACTCAATTTATCACCGTCTTTCAGACCAGTGTTGGCGTAGTAAGGGTCACTACTGTTCTTGACCGCGAAGTCGAACCCTCCGTAGACCTCATCTTTATCAGCAATGTACATCACTCCTAGCAAGGCGCTTTCCGGTCGCTGATTCAGAGAACTACGGAATGTGTTTGTGGGTTCTAAAGCAGTGGCGGCATCTTTGTAACAAACCATAATTCGGTTGGGTGTCGAACCATTAGTGGCGTTCTCGAACCGCACTCGCCAGTAAGCTGAATTGCCACAGAAAAATGCTAAATTAACTTTGGCAGACAGCGCCTTCTCGACATTATTGCGCTCCTCTAGCGACCAGTACTCGTCATGACCTACCGACAGGAATGCTTTGTGCTGAGAAAGCAAATTCGGCTGAGAGTGGACATCGACGTTGGTGACGTAGGATACATCATAGCCTTGGGACTCCAGCCACCGTACCATGTTGTACTCCCAACGCAGTAAGTTGTTGAACTCACCCGTCTCTGTGGTTGTTTGTGAGAATGGGCGATCGTAGGAAACCTTTAATGCCTTTTGACCGTCAATACTATTAAAACCGTACAAGCTGTGACCACCAGTGTTGCTATAAGCATTGAAGGTGTTAAAGCTGCTCTGGAATAAGATATCAGACTTGCTGCTATCATCTCTGACGACAAACCATACCTGTGACTGCTTACCACTACTCTGGTCAATCAGCTTGCCAATATAAAGACCACTAGTCCAGTCAGCGCCTACCTGTAGGGTGTAGGAAGTTGACCAATTACATTCGGCTAAGTAGGTTTTTGTATCCAAACTACATTGAGGTTGAGATTTGCCGATGAGCAAACCGCTGCTAACCATCAATCGCCCCCCTGTGCCGCCATAGTAACCTAAGCGGTACACATCAATTGTGAAATTTCCCGCCATTGCCAAGGATACTTTGATGTCCAGCGACCCGCCCTTATTTACACTTGTTGCTGCAGCATAACCGGCTATTGTATTGTTGGTATCTTGGTTGGCGATCTTCCAGTTCGTAGTACCAGATTTTTGGTTTTCTAAATAAATTGGATTAGTTGTTGTCGGATTAGACATGACTTTATGATATTTTATTTGTATATAAAAGTTTGAATGTCGGCAATTAGCCCTAAACGCTAGAAATGAAGCCGCTAATTAGAAAAAGCTACAAGCCCACTTAGGCTAAATATATGTCCACCTTCGCGAACTTTACCTGTGTAGTAGCCTACATGCAGCACTGTTTATGTAATATTTTGCTTGGCAAACTTTTTGATTTTTCATTTCTCAATAAAAAGGCGCGATTATTTTGTAGTGAAAGTATAAACATAAAAATAGCAGACTTTATTTAGTAGCTGATTAGTGCGATTTTTATGTTTTTTATTCTCAGGCAAAAATACACCAAATCTTTTTTTCTAAGTTTAGTCTATTAAAAGAATTACATTTTTGAAAACATTTATAATAAATTTTTCATAAAGTATGTATAAAGTTATCTTTAATTCGCTACGTGTAAGCTTTGGAAACCGTTGAAAAATATGTGGAAATGTCTACATATACGATCGTTTAAGTAAATACATCATACTTACAGGACTTTTATCCATCTTGTATAGTAAGTAGCGAAAAGATAAAAGTTTTTTAAAGCTACAGCACGGGTGCTTTTTAGCTGTTCGCGTTGCTTAATTGGATGGCTGCTGCGTCCATATTTTGCAAGCAATGAGGCAGCAGCCCCAACGACTGCATTCCCATGCGGGAACGAGAAAAGCTGAAATTGGGGGGTAAACCAATAGACATCTCCGGAAAACACGTAGAGACGCGATTAATCCCACCTTCCGCACCCTAACTGTCACACATCAACAAAAAGCTGACAGGGTAG
>CAXTSI010000418.1:0-8112 GCA_964246695.1 uncultured bacterium | reverse complement strand
GGGTTTTTCGGTACAAAATTTTGCTTTGGGGAGTGGGTATGTGGGCGGTGGGGGAGATGAGGGAGATGAGGGAGATGAGGGAGATAGGGGAGTAGGGGGAGACAACTAGCAATTAGCAATTAGCAATTAGCAATTAGCAATGTAACAAACCACTTCTCAGGGCATTTGATATACATTTGAAGAGGGCGATATCTTAGACATGCGCCCTTCGGGTCTGGGCTTTTAACCAAGCATGACGACAACGCTGTTGAACAATCGCTATCAAGTTATTCAGGTACTGAGTGCTGGCGGGTTTGGCGAAACCTTTTTGGCAGAAGATACCTATATGCCTTCTCGCCGTCGCTGTGTAATTAAGCAACTCAAACCGGTCACAAATGACCCAAAAACTTACCGAAAGATTCAACAGCGCTTTGAACGGGAAGCGGCAACTTTGGAATATCTAGGCGAAGCTAGTGACCAAATTCCCAAACTCTACGCCTACTTTTCTGAGAACGGGCAGTTTTACCTCGTCCAAGAATGGATTCAAGGTCCAACCTTGACGGATATTGTGAAAGCTAAAGGTTCACTGAACGAAACTGCAGTCAGGGAAATTTTATTGAGTCTGCTGCCAGTTTTGGATTATATCCACAGCAAAGGCATCATCCACCGAGATATCAAGCCTGATAATATCCTTCTTGGCAACCCAAATGCCAACAGCACCGCTTTTTATCTGGGTGGTAAGCCGGTGTTGATTGATTTTGGTGCAGTCAAGGCAACGGTACTTTCAGAGGTGGATGCCTCAGGATACCTGACTCAATCGCTGGTGATGGGCACACCAGGATATATGCCTAGCGAACAAGCTGTTGGACGTCCGCTTTTCGCCACTGATATTTACAGCCTAGGCTTGACAGCAATTTATCTCCTGACTGGCAAACGCCCGCAAGAGTTACAAACCAACCCTCAAACAGGGGAAATACTTTGGCAGCATCACGCCCCGGGAGTGTCTCCGAATTTGGCGATGATACTCGATCGGGCAATTAAGCCGCAAGCGAGCGATCGCTACACCACTGCTAGTAAAATGTTACATGCTTTGCAGTCAGCGATGGCTCGACGGCAGTTGCTACAACTGTGGCAACCAGAGGAACGCACTGCCTCCCCTACGCAAACGGCTGCAACTCAACCCACACTATTCCTGCCTCCCTCTAGTGGTGCATCGCCTCAGCAAAACCAGACGTTGTCTTACCCTCGAAACATTCCAGTTACCCTTGCGTCTCCCACTATTAGAAACCGGCAAAAGCTGACTTGGATCGTCGGCAGTTTGGTTGTGGGTGGCGTCATTGGTGCGGTAGCGATCGCCAGGATTGATCGCCAGCCAGTCTCTGAAGCACCCATTGCCACAGCGCCTTCACCTACACCGCGAACAGAATCCCCCATGCCCACGAATAAAGTAGCCAATACGCCTGTGGCTTCGCAACCTCCAAGAACCCCAATTGCACCAACACCACCACGGCGACGAACAACTTCTGAAAACAAGCCACTAAAATCAAATATTCGCGCAGTTCCAGTCGCCTCGACGCTTCCAGCACCACATAAAAATAACACTCGCAATCACTTAGCTAGCACTACCAACATAAGTAACGTTCCAGCATTTCCTACGGGTACACCAAGAAGCACTGTAGAAGCAGTCCTCGGCAAGCCAGCTAAAGATTCAAGAGGTGTTTGGCAAAATACCCGTGCTGTCACTTATAAATTAGTGCCAAATCAAATCGAACTTGGTTACTTATTTAACCATGATTCTGGGGTGATTCGCCAGACCGAGGTAGCTTTTGCCCAATCTGTAGACTTTCAAGTCATGCTGACAACCTCAGAAGGAATGTTAGGCGGTAAAGCAACAGAAGAAGTCAAGCAGGGACTGCAACAGGTGCAACAGCGTCAGTTAGATAATTTCCGTTTTACCAAAGGCTCGTTGAAGGGTCAGATTGTGCGTCAAGAGTGTGATTTAATTTATATCAGTATATGGGATGCGGACTTACATGATTTTGAGAGTCCGTCTGACTCTAGAAGGTGTTGATTGCTAATTGCTAATTGCTAATTGCTAATTGCTAATTGTTACCAGTCTTACCTTAGCCATTAGCCATTAGCCATTAGCTATTACCCATTACCCATTACCCATTACCCATTACCCATGCTAAACAATCGCTATCAAGTTATCCAGGTACTGAGTGCTGGTGGGTTTGGTGAAACCTTTTTGGCAGAAGATACCCATATGCCTTCTCGCCGTCGCTGTGTGATTAAGCAGCTTAAGCCGATCGCAAATGACCCGCAAACCTACAAAATGATTCAACAGCGGTTTGAACGGGAAGCAGCAACTTTGGAGTATCTGGGCGAAGGTAGTGACCAAATTCCCAAACTCTACGCCTACTTTTCGGAAAATGGGCAGTTTTACCTCGTTCAGGAATGGATTCACGGTCCAACCTTGACGGAATTTGTCAAAGCTAAAGGTCCACTGAACGAGACTGCTGTCAGGGAAGTTTTATTGAGTCTGTTGTCAGTCTTAGATTATGTACACAGCAAAGGCATCATCCACCGAGATATCAAGCCTGATAATATCCTTCTGCGAAACTTAGCAGCCTCCAGCACTTCCTCTTATCAAGGAGTTGTGGGGAGTAAGCCGGTTTTAATTGATTTTGGTGCAGTCAAAGAAACGATACGTTCGGTGGTGAATTCCCCAGGATATCATACGAAATCGCTTGTGATTGGCACACCAGGGTATATGCCTAGTGAGCAAGCTGTGGGACGACCAGTTTACGCTAGTGATATCTACAGTCTAGGTTTGACAGCAATTTATCTGTTGACTGGCAAACACCCACACGAACTAGAAACCGATCCTCACACTGGGGAAATACTTTGGCAGGATCAAGCCTCTGGAGTGTCCCCGAATTTGGCGATGATACTTAATCAGGCAATTAAGCCTCATACTAGCGATCGCTACACTACCGCTAGCAAAATGCTGTATGCCTTACAGTCTGGTGCTTTTATTCCTCCTACACCGACAGTAGCCCTGTCTGCTGTTGCTGGTACTACCCAGCCAATTCAGCCATTATCAACTCATCCTTCCACTCCCAGAAACTGGCAAAAGCCGATTTGGATCGTTGGTAGTTTGGTTGCGGGAGGGTTGATTGGCGCTGGTGCGATCGCCAGTCTCAACGCAGGTCCAGAATCTGAAGCACCCATTGCCACATCGCCTTCACCCACACCGTCTTCAGAATCTAACACAACAAATCCAACCCCTTCACCAGCATCCCCGACTCCTACTTTTACACCTACTAAGAAGCCTGTTGCAATCGTCACACCCTCAATTCCAATTGCATCAGTTCCACGACAGCAGCCAGTAACTCCTGCACCTTCCCCAAAACCAGTTGGATCGGCACCACAGCTAGAAAACGAACCAGTAGATTCAGATCCTCCCACATTTCCACCAGCATCGGTATCACCAGAAAAAGACAACTTCACGCCAACACCATCTCCCACGCCAGAGTTGACTCCAGCACCACTGAAAAACAACGCGCCTCCCACCCCGGAGTCAACTCCAGCACCATTGAAAAACAATGCTTCTCCCACCCCGGAGTCAACTCCAGCACCACTGAAAAACAACGCGCCTCGCAATAACTCCAGCTTAACTACCAATATACAGACCGTTCCAGCCTTTCCTACGGGTACATCAAGAAGCGCTGTAGAAGATACTCTCGGTTCAGCCAAAGATTCAAGAGGTGCTTGGGGCAATACCCGTGCTGTTACCTATCATTTTGTGCCAAATCAAATCGACCTTGGCTATTTATTTGACCGTAAGTCTGGAGAACTGCGTCAAACTGAGGTGTCTTTTGCCCAGTCTGTAGATCCTCAGGTAATGCAGACAACCTTGCAGGGAATGTTAGGCGGTGAAGCTACTGAAAAAATTCAGCAGGGATTGCAACAAGTGCAACAGCGTCAGTTAGATAATTTCTCTTTTACCAAAGGCTCATTGAAGGGTCAGATTGTACGTCAGGAGTGTGATTTTATTTACATTAGTATCTGGGATGAGAACTTACATGATTTTGTGAGTCCGTCTCAAAATAGGAAGTGTTGAAGCAGCAGAATTGCTTTTAACCCAAAGAAATGTCAAAACTATGAAAAGTTTATTCATTGCGATCGCAATTTAGTATATTTTAAGCTTTGCTCAGGAGTAAATTCTTATACTCTTCATCCCTCGCTACCGTATGTCTTTACTTAAAAAATCACTTCTCATGCTGCGTTCACAACGTGTTTGGCTTGTTCCGGTAGCTGTCACAATCTTGGGTTTCGGATCGGGTGCTACAAAAGTGAGCGCCCAGACTACCTATCCATTTAGCGGCTACTATGATACAACAGTCATTGTTAAACCCATTACCTCAGACCTTTCACAGGTAATGGAGTCAGGTGAGAGTACTGACGCTGGGTATGGACTGAACCAATATAAAGGTCTGACCTACTCCAAGACTGACTCTACTACTGGCGAACTCAGCTTTAACATAGATCCAACAACATTTGGCTTACAGGACTTACCAGTAGGCTACATCGAGTTCGGCAGCGGCACTAACAAGTTGTTTGGAACCAGTGATGCCTACACTAAAATTGACTTTGAAAACCTCACATCGGCTGGTTATGGGACTGTAGCTATCACTGGTGGTGAGGGCATATTCAAGAACGCTAGCGGCACACTATTATTTACCGAAACCGACAAAATTAGTCAGGATGGAAATAATTTTGTTTTAAGAGGTCTGTCTTTAGTAAGTGGTCCTATTGAGACATTACAGACAGTTCCAGAACCGGGAAATACCACGACGCTAATCGGCTTAGGTGTGATTGGATGTGGTTTATTGCTACGCCGACATCGTCTTCTTGCTGACCGAAAATTATCGGGCTTGCGCCCCTAACTTCTGTCGAAAAAAGAAGCACTTTCAAAACTGTGAAATTGCCTACCTCGGACGTGCCAATCTCAAGTATGCTCAGTTTGCTGACGTCAACTCTAAGCCAGACACAGAAAGGGTTTCGAGCGACTGACGACATATGGTTCAAGATCCAAGAGGTAAACTCAGTTTGATTTAGCGGCAAACGCTTACATTACAGATAACTGACAAACTCATCGTTTTGTCAATAGTTTTTAAGGTGTGCATAATCTGATATTTTATCGTAAGTCCATTTCATAACGGAGACTAAAATAATGACTGATGTATTGACTGGAGCAACACCCACTTCTGATAAATTAACAGGATCTACTACCTTACAATTTAGGGAAGTACCAATTACTTCAACTTTCAAGTTTACTGGAAGTGGAACTCCAGCAAAATCTAACGTTGGAGACGTTGAGAGTTATACAGCAGACCTATTTGATTCCAATAATGTTCTTGTGGGTACGAAGGACATTAATGTTGTATATTTTAAGCAATTAAAAAATGGTGACGTCATTGGAAATCTAAATGAAATTTTCCATCTACGTGGTGGTGAAATTTTCACACAGGGAACATTCGATCAGCCGAAATTCCTAGAAGGATCTAAGCCCATAGAAACTAATATCATCGGTGGCAGTGACACTTACAGTAATGTACACGGGAAAGAGACGATTACAAATTTATTTACTAATACACCAGGCGAGGTTAGCACCAGGTTACATTTTTAGTTGTCAGCTGCCCCACATCAGATAAACCGTTCGATAATGTCTGTCCACCTTTACCCATAGTGGTACTCAAGTAGGACATGTCTTTTCTGTAGGGTTTGACCTTAATTTGACACCAATGGGGCAGTGTCCACCACTACCAACTTCTCATGGCTTTGTGATTAGCCTGTTATGATATCAAATCCGTTTGTATCGGAATTATTCCTCCGTCCTCTTCCTCTGCGTCTGGGGCGGTTTTTTAATCATTCAGATGCTACTGGATTTGATATGAGCTGTATATCAGCGTAAAAGTGAGCAACGGATGACATAACGGATGAAACGGATGATTTAACTGTGATTAAAACGCCTCAGTCAGTTCCGGAACCAGAAAACACCACGACGCTGGTCGGTATGGGAGTGCTGGGAGTAGGTTTTCTACTGCGCCGTAGCCTCGGAGTCGCAGGATGAAGTAGCGACTCTGTCCTAAAAGTCAGCATTGATTTAATGCGATCGCACTAGCGTTGAAAAGTTTTTTCTTCTTGCAGCATAGGAACAGCGCACAAATATGAAAGCTTTGATAAGCAAGATTTATTAGTTATCTCTGCGCAACTTCTTACCTTGACAATGTGAATTACCCAACTAATTAGCAGGTGTGTGAATTATGTTTGATCAGTCCCACGGACGCCGTCGGTTTCTTCAAAATGCCGCGATATTTTCTACTGGTTTAATGGCTTCACTGTTGAGCGATCGTTCAGTTCGCGCCAGTGATGAGAGTGTAGAAGCCATTGTGATCGGTAGTGGGTTTGGTGGTGCTGTTGCAGCTTTGCGTTTAGGACAAGCTGGTATTACTACCTTAGTATTAGAACGAGGTCGTCGTTGGCGGATTACGCCTGAGCAAAATACTTTTGCTACCTACCGTAAACCTGATGGGCGAGCTGCATGGCTCAGTCCAACGACTTTTGATGGTATACCTATTGATGTATATACAGGGATTTTAGAGCGTAAAGATGAAAATGGAATTACCGTTTTATGTGGCGCTGGCGTTGGCGGTGGATCCCTAGTTTATAACGGCGCTACTTATCAACCTCCTCGTGAATTATTTTATAAAGTCTTTCCTCGCGACATTGACTACGACGAGTTGGATAGAGTTTATTATCCGCGTGTCCGTTCAATGCTAAAAGCATCTCCGATTCCCCAAGATATTTTAAATACCAGTTACTATGATTCAGCGCGGCTGTTTCTTAAACAAGCAACTATTGCGGGATTACCTCATGGTTTGGTAGATGCAGCTTTGGATTGGGACATAATTCGTCAACAAATTCAGGGAACTAAAATTCCTGACGCTATTATTGGTGAAGACTGGTATGGTTTGAACAGTGGAGCAAAAAACAGTCTAGACCGTAACTATCTAGCCCAAGCAGAACAAACTGGACATGTAAATATTCTCCCTCTACATTTAGTAACGGCAATAAATGAAGTTCCAAGATTCGGTTATCGTGTTTCAGTCACTGAAATTAACGAATCGGGAGAAGTTGTGGCGACAAAAACTTTTACCAGTCGCTATTTATTTTTAGCAGCAGGTTCTATGGGAACTTCTGCACTTTTGGTGAAGGCTAAAGCAACCGCCACTCTACCTAAATTAAATGAATATGTAGGTTTAGGATGGGGAAATAATGGAGATAATGTGGCGCTTCGCTCAGGTTTTTCAGAACCTACAAATCCTGGTCAAGGAGGTACTGCATCTGCAATTGTTCAACACTTCAATAATCCTCTAGGTCCAATCTCAATACTACATGATACACAATGGAATGCTCCTGAAGGAAACCTAATATCTCTTGGTATAGGTATCCCAACACTGAGGGGCAAATTTAACTACGATGCAACTACAGGTTTAGTTAAATTAACCTGGCCAGTTAATAGTAATCAGCCAAAAGACACCAAGGTTTTACAAGCTGCAGAGTTGACTTACAAACTACTTAATAAGAAATATCAAGCTAAGAACCCAATCACAGTTACCCTAGATACAAGTGGTACAGGTCATACTTTAGGGGGAGCAGTTTTAGGAAAAGCTTGTGATTTTTACGGGCGAGTTATGGGATATCGGGGGCTTTATGTTGTTGATGGCGCTATGATTCCAGGCTCTACAGGATGCACAAATCCCGCCTTCACCATTGCAGCTTTAGCAGAACGTAACATCGAGGGGATTCTTAGAGACGATATTATTACTAGATAACAAATAAAAAATTGGGCGTTGCATAATTGCGGGACGACTTCATAATCGTAGGGTGGGCACTGCTAGCCCTTTCAAGGTGAAGCGTAAAAATGAAGTTTTTCTTCTCTTCGAGACGCTACGCGAACGTGTTCTTCTCCCAAGGGGAGACGCTTCGCGAACGCGTCTTCGTGGTTAAAAAATATTTTTTAACCACGAAGACACGAAGAACGCGAAGAATACCCACCCTACA
>CAXTSI010000417.1:0-8124 GCA_964246695.1 uncultured bacterium | reverse complement strand
TGCTAATTGCTAATTGCTAATTGCTAATTGCTAATTGCTAATTGCTAATTGTTGATTGCTTGCGATTAGCCATTAGCTATTAGCTATTAGCATTCTTTACAATAATTTTACGCTCTCCTCCACGGACTGCTATATTAATTGCTGCTTCACACCAAAGAAAACTCGTTCATAGATAACTTTCTACTTGCGTGTTAATCGCCAACTTGGGAAACTGAATTTATATTACCTGTGCCAGTGGGGTCTTGACTACCGTAATGAACGAGTTTAAAAATAACTTAAGAACGCAAACTCCGATTTGACATTCCACTGCTTGCCATCATGCAGCAGTAACGTCAAGTGAGAAGCAGTGAATTCAAACTGTAACTCCCGCTTTTCAAATTCTGACCAAGCAGCTTTAAAGTTCTGCTGTGTTAAGTCCTTAAATGCAACTGTCATGTGGGGAGCAAAAGGGCGGGTTTTAGAAACCTTGTCAACAATTAAGAGCTTGTTTTCCAGATCTGCCATTAAATCGCCATGCATTACCAGCAGTTCTGGGCTTCTGACTACATTAATATAGATAACGCGCTTGGCAAATGCTCCATAGCCGCTGAGGGTTACGGATACTGACTCTCGACTACTAGCAAAGTCCCTGAGACATTCTTCTAGCAGGGGTAGTTTTGCATCCACCCATTCAAAAGGCGGTTGTAGGGTAATGTGGGGTGGAGAGTTTTGAGCGCCGCGACTAGCATAGCGATCGGCAAAGTGCTGCTTGACCTGGTTGGCGTAGTCTTGAATTTCCGGCGGCGGTAAGAGGGCGATAAAAAAACGACTCATACCATTTTAAATTTTTAACCGCCCCTCGACGCTGATAATTGTCTATTATATCAACGAAAATCAGTTATGGGTTGCGGTTGCAATTTTGGATGATGACGGTAGATTACTAGATGAAGCACTTACCCTGGAGATTAAGTAAAGTTATAGTCTGCTCCAAACTTTTTAGCGTACTGTCCGCCATCCTTTTCACAAAAAAATTCAAAAAAATACACACCTGTCGAGACGCTAAATATCGCGTCTCGACAAAATTCATATGTATCGCCATTAACTTCAAATGGTATCAGACTTGAGTCAGATTTAACTCGTCATTTTGGGCAGTTTTTTCTGATTGAAATTTAGTTGGTAAAATTTTGATGTCACCGCCGTTTGTCTCAACAAGTGCATGACCATTAACATCCCAATCGACGAAGCTTTAATCCAAGAAGCCAAGGCTTTGGCAAATCAACAAACTGAACGTGATGTTGTCGAAGAAGCATTGCGTGAGTATGTACAACGTCGTAAGCAGCGAATGATACTTGAGTTGTTTGGAACAATTGACTACGACACGGATTACCACTACAAACAGCAGCGACAACAGTCATGAGAGTTGTTGTAGACACTTCTGTTTGGTCATTAGCACTGCGACGAAATACTCCATCAGAAGCAATGCCTGTTGTCAATCAGTTACGCACTCTGATTACTGATGACCAAGTTGCCCTGTTAGGATCTGTTCGGCAAGAGGTGCTTTCAGGCATTCGTTATGTTGAGCAGTTTACTCGCCTGAGAGACTACCTTCGTGCTTTTCCCAATGTAGAGTTAACACCCGAAGACTACGAGGTAGCAGCAGAATTTTACAACACCTGTCGCACAAATGGTGTTCAAGGAGCAAACACGGATTTTTTAATTTGTGCAGTGGCTCATCGCCGTGGCTACAGCATCTTAACAACTGACAGAGATTTTGAGAGTTTTCAGGAGTATATTCCTATTATTGTGGACAGTCAGTTTTAGGAGGGGCAATTGAGTGGTTGAATCGGCATCAAAAAGAGGTGTCTGCTTAAATCAATAACTACTCGGTTAGCGATCGCCTTGGTCTGGGTGACAAAGCGATCGCCAACGAAAGGAATGTGGGAGGAAGCTAAAAACTTGAGAGGATATTAAAAAATGCCGTGGTTTGTCAAGATAGAAGAAGGCAAAGTCGATAAATCCACTTTTGACCAATATGTACCTGCCCATAAAGCCTATGTGCAAGAGTTGATTGCCCTGGGGCATAAAGTGAAAACAGGCTACTGGGCGCAACGGGGAGGCGGCATGATGATATTTGAGGCGGCATCAATGGATGAGGCGCAAGCCCTTGTAGCTGGCGATCCATTGGTACAAAACGGTTGCGTCAAATATCAGCTTTACGAATGGCGAATTGTGGTGGAATAACAGGAAGTTCCGCTGGAACGTCTGTACAGTATCGGCAGCACGTCTTTTAGGGAGTCAGGAGTCAGCCCCGATGAACTGCGTACACCGCTCCCGCATGAAAATGTGCTTTCTCCCTCTACTCCCCACTCCCCACTACGCCCAACGGGAGCGCCAGTTGCCAGGGCGCGGGAAACCCGCCTCATGCGCACGCTCACTCACCAGTCGCCGTGAGAGCGGGCTGACACTCGTGTCGGCGCTTACGCTCCCCTACTCCCTATTTACAAATCAGGAGTAGAAAGTTTACTCATAAACTCCTAACTCATAACTCCTAACTCCTAAATTTAGTGCTATGCTGTTTTTAGACCTGGATCTATGCGACTTCAACGCCCAAATCTTGTCAGGACCGGAAGGTAGCAGCAATACGGGATGCTTGTGGTAGGCGTAGTCTCCGGGTCGCCCTATTTTAGGAGCGCAAGAGCGGCAATGCCTGGTTTTGGAGATGTTGTTAAAAAAGCTTTTTACCTTGGTGTTGGGTTGGCTTCTTTCGCAGGCGAGAAAGCAGGCGGAAGATTATCCGAAGTGCGATCGCAAGTCCAAAAGCTAGCAGATGAAATGGTGGCGCGGGGCGAAATGACGACAGAAGAAGCTCGTCGCTTTGTTGAAGATATGATGAAGCAAGCCCAACAGTCACCTAATTCTGGTGCAACGGCTGACAAAACACCTCCCTCTGAGCCTCGTCGCATTGAAATTTTAGAGGAAATAGAGGAAGAAGACAAGCCAAAAGCAGCAAAAGAGACACCAACAGAAAATGCTGACAATTTACGCACACAAGTGCTAGAACTGCAAGAAGAGTTAAAACGGCTGCAGCGGGATCAAAGTTAGTAGTTAGTAGTTAGTAGTTAGTAGTTCACAACCAACAACTAACAACTAACAACTAACAATAATTTATATATAGTGTCCTTCCGTTGATAGCTTGTAAGGACGAGAAATTTATGGAAAAGTGGCAAAAAGATTTTTGGGACATGATAAATACAGTCGCTGATGAAGTAGAGCGCTTCTTCCTGGGGATGACTGAAATGGTAGATACCTTTATTGATCTATCGGAAGAAGTTACCGAGCAATTACAAAATACAATTGCTACTGAAGTTGACCAGTATTTGCAGGATCTGGCTGAACCAATTTTGGAAGTTTACTGGGAACTGGAAGAAATTGTGGGCGATGATATAGAGCCAACTTTTCCTTATTCAGTTGATCCCACACCTGAAAAAAATCCTGCATGTATTGGTTGCCGTCACTACCACGGTCAAGTATATAGCGGTAACTTATTAATCTGCGGTATGCATCCCTACGGCTGGGAGGATCAGAAGTGTCCAGACTGGGAACAAGAAGAATTTTGATTTAGTAGTTAGTAGTTAGTAGTAGTAATAATAATATATAAAAACCAACAACCAACAACCAACAACCAACAACTAACAACTAACAACTAACAACTAACAACTAACAACTAACAAATGACTATGGAAATGAAGTATGGCGAACGTAACATTGCGGAAGGACAACTTATTACATTTCCTAACCCGCGTGTGGGAAGACGATATGACATAAACATTACCTTACCGGAATTTACATGTAAATGCCCATTCTCAGGATATCCTGACTTTGCCACAATTCACATTACCTACGTACCTGATGAGCGGGTGGTGGAATTGAAGGCAATCAAGCTTTATATTAATAGTTACCGCGATCGCTATATTTCCCACGAAGAATCGGTTAATCAAATTTTGGATGATTTTGTTGCTGCTTGCGATCCCTTAGAAGTTACCGTTAAAGGAGATTTCTCACCTCGAGGTAATGTGCATACGGTAATTGAGGTGCGTCACTTGAAGCATTTCAATCCCTGAGCGAGATTCGTACAGAACCGTCCCCACAGCCATAGATTCTATATATAGATACAATAATATATTCGGTAACGCGATATTTATTCGACTCAAATCAAAATTGCTATAACCCCAGCAGACAAGGCAACTCATGCTTACAAATACTCTACTTCTTTCTAAACAGCTTCCTACCCTGCAATACTCCTCCACATCAGAGCGATTTGATGAAACCTGGGAAGCGCCCCTAGCGACTCTCCTAGGATTAGGACGCGCCGCAGGTGCAGACTTCATCGAATTCTTTTTAGAGCATGTCAACTACATCAGTTGCCTTGCAGAAGACGATGCCATCACTAGCATTACACCGCGACTTTCCACAGGTGCGGGGGTGAGAGTATTTAAAGGGCATGGCGACTGCTACGTCAGCACCAACGACCTTTCATTTTCAGGGTTGAAAGCAGCCTTGGAAAAAGGTCTTTCTATCCTGGGATTGCAACTTCCTGCTCCCAACGCTTTCATTCCGGAAATTAACCTAGAACTGCTTAGAGACTACGCCACAAAAAGAGCTAAAGACAAGTGGTTACCTTTGTGTAGCTCTATGCGGGAAATGGGAGAAATCCTCTTAGATGGTACTAGCAAACTTGATCAAAAAGCTAAACATGTGCAATCGCGCCGCGCTACTTATTTCCGTGACTGGCAAGAAGTGTTAGTCGCCGCCAGTGATGGCACATTTGCTCGTGATATTCGCCTCACCCAGTCGGTAGGATTTAACATACTGTGTGCTGATGGGGCAAATCGCGCCTCCATAGCTGAACGCGCAGGTAACACCAGCGATCCCAACTTCCTGAAAACTTGGGATTACCAAGAAGCCGCAGAACACATTGCCGATTCCGCTGGAAAAATGCTTTACGCAGACTATGTGGAATCAGGTACTTACCCGATCGTCATGGCAAATCATTTTGGGGGAGTAATTTTCCACGAAGCCTGCGGACACCTGCTGGAAACCACTCAAATTGAACGCAACACATCTCCCTTTGCCGACAAAAAAGGCGAAAAAATTGCCCATGAAAGCTTGACAGCTTGGGATGAAGGACGTTCAGAAAATGCCTTCGGTACTATCGACATGGACGACGAGGGTATGCCAGCCCAAAGAACGCTATTAATTGAAAAAGGCGTTTTGAAAAATTTCTTAGCAGATAGAGCAGGTTCTTTGCGCACAGGAAACCCTAGAACTGGCAGTGGACGTCGGCAAAATTATACCTTTGCCGCTGCTAGCCGCATGCGTAATACCTACATTGATACTGGCGAATACAGTATTGAAGATTTATTTGCCTCCATTGATAAAGGTATTTACTGTAAAAAGATGGGCGGCGGTAGTGTTGGTGCCACAGGTCAATTTAACTTTGGTGTAGATGAAGCTTATTTGATTGAAAATGGCAAAATCACTAAGCCACTCAAGGGAGCCATCCTGATTGGTGAAGCCAAGGAAATTATGAACAAAATTTCCATGTGTTCTCAAGATTTGTCACTAGCAGCTGGTTTCTGTGGCTCTATCAGTGGCAATATCTACACCACTGTCGGACAACCCCACATTAAAGTTGATTCAATTACCGTAGGTGGACGTTAATAGCTAATTGTTGATTGTTAATTGTTGATTGTTAAGAGTATTAAACAATTAGCAATTAGCAATTAGCAATTAGCAATTAGCAATTAGCAAATTCAAAAATTAACTATGCCGAACATCAATGAAATTGCAACCCATGCCAAGGAAAGCGCTGAACAGCTTGGCATTAGGAAATTCGACATCTTTGGCTCAACAGTAGATCAAACCAGTGTACAAGTGGATCAAGGTGAGCCTAAACAAGTAAAAGCCTCGAATCTTTCTGGTGTGATTGTGCGTGTCTGGAATCCAGATAATACAATGGGTGTCACTAGCACGACAGATGTAAACCCCAAAGGACTTGAATTAGCTTTGAAAACAGCTTATGAAGCAAGTTTCTTTGGTGTCAAAGAAAATGTCCCTGATTTTAGTCCAGAGGCTACTGTTCCCATAAACAATGAACCTGATACAAAAGCAACCCAAGCACCTGTTCCTCAACTGATAGAAAGCTTGCTGGTTGCCGAAAAAGAAGTACTTGCAGCGCATCCAGCTATTAAAGGAGTGCCTTATAACAGTCTGGCGCAAAGAGATATTGACAAGTTTTATCTCAACAGTGATGGTGCGCTGAGAACAGAATCCCATTCTTTGGCATCAATTTATCTTTACAGCAAAACTGAGGAAGACGGGAAAAAACCTCGCAGTGGTGGTGCTTTTAGAATCAGCAAGAGTCTAGATAACTTAGACATCAATGGTTGCATCAAAGAAACCGCAGAGAAAACTATCAGCCACTTAAGCTATGAAAAAGTCAAGTCTGGTAAATATCGCGTAGTTTTCTCACCAGATGCTTTCTTGAGTTTGCTAAGTGCTTTTTCCAACTTGTTCAACGCTCAAAGTATTCTAGACAAGCAAAGTTTATCAAGTCCAGAGGACTTAGGAAAGCAAATTGCTTCTCCTCTGCTTTCTGTTTTTGACGATGCACTACATCCTGCTAACGTAGGTGCAGCAACTTTCGATGGTGAAGGAACTCCGACTCGCCGAGTTTCACTTATTGAAAGTGGTACTTTAACAGGTTTTCTCCATAGTGCAGGTACTGCTAAAAGGATGAATGCTAAGCCTACAGGAAATGCCAATATTGGAGCAAAAGTGAGTGTCAGCCCCAACTTTTATCACGTTTCTGCCAGCGCACCTGGTGAACAGGAATTGAGCCTGGAAAGTGCTGACAATGTGATTTTTATCGATGATTTACAAGCTCTCCATGCGGGGGTAAAATCTTTACAAGGTTCATTCTCTCTACCGTTCGATGGTTGGCTAGTAAACAACGGTGTCAAGACGAGCATTGAGTCAGCAACTGTGGCTGGAGATTTTCTAGACCTCCTCAAGTCGATTATTTTGGTGGAGAAAGAAGTGGAGTTGACTCCCGCAGGAGTTTGTCCCAGAATTTGGGTGAATGAATTGTCGATTACTGGAGAAAGTTAGGACGCGATCGGTGATGAGTTATACCTTTAACTCGTCACTCGTCACTCGTCTCTATTTTTCACTGCCTACATTATTTTTAGCATTAGCCAAGTCTGAGGCGTTTGATTTAACACCAGCTAATACAGCACCTTGTAGTTCAGTGCTATCCAAATTAGCGTTACGCAAATCAGCATTAGTAAGGTTAGCGTTCTTTAAGCTAGCACTGTTGACAAAGGCTTCTTTTAAGTTAGCAGACTTTAAGTTTGCACCAGTTAAGTCAGCGCCTTCTAAATTTGCAGATTCTAAGTTAGCACCCTTTAAATTAGCTTTCCTTAGATCAGCACCAATGAGGTGAACACCTTTGAAGTTAGCTCCTGATAAATCACAAGCGACACATGCTTTACCTTCTCGCACGCGTTGGACTTGAGCAGGGTTCGCAGCTTTCACAGGCACGGGAGCTGCTAAAGATATTGTGCCTAGTAAAGCTACGGTAGTCAAAAGGTTCAGTTTCATAATTATTTCCCTCTCATACGATTAGAAGCTATCTATTAAATGAATTTATTAGATAATTAATCATCAGTTATTGGCTGCTATGCATATCTTTAACTGATAACTTGTAATTGGTAACTGTTTATCCAATTACTTCGCTTCTACAAATATATTCTCTGAAATTCCAGAAATTTTACTCTTGCTATGGGGGTAATAAAAGTAGAATATTAATTAAGTATTTCTCTCCAATTTAGAGTTGGGAAATATGACACTAGGTAGATACAAAAACTGTTTGGGATGATGAAATTTGAAGGTAAATTATAGAAGTAACTATCTTTAGATAGATTTTTTAATTACTGAAAAAATCAAAGCTTTTAACCTAACCCCCCAGCCCCCTTCCCTTGTAGGGAAGGGGGAGCCAAATTTCCCTACCTTACAAGGGGAGAGGTCTTTTTAGCTTAAACAAAAAGAAGCCCCACATCTGACCCCTTCGGGGTCAGTGTGGGA
>CAXTSI010000416.1:0-8149 GCA_964246695.1 uncultured bacterium | reverse complement strand
TAACCACTAACCACTAACCACTAACCACTAACCACTAACCACTAACTACTAACAACTAACTACTAACCACTAACAAAATTTATAAATTTGTAACACTACTTTACACAATTTTCAGAATTGTATTTCACTTTGTAACTATCTATTTATCCTAAAAGACTATTACTTTAGACTGATCTTCTATAGAAAACTTTTGGGATCAACGCAAATGCACTCACTAAGTTTTATCTGTCACGAGTTTGTCGTTGCTGTTTCTTTTGTAGCTTGTATTGCAGGTCTATTGTTACTGTTGGATCGCCAACCAGGAAAGGATGAAGTGGAAGAAACAGAGCGAATTCTGTTTAGAATGAGCTTTTCTTACTGGTTAGTTTACTGTGTTGCCTTTGCCGTCCAGAAAATAGTGTTACCTGATTGGGAAACTATGATTATGGCTTTGAAAATAACTACTACTTTGTCATACTTTTTAACATTCTCTTGCATTGTCAGCTTGCCACTACATAAGTTGGCAGTGCGACACGTCGAAGAATAGCACTTAGAGAGGAAGCAAGTCAGGTCGCTATCTCCCTACTCGTAATTACCCCATGGTTACTTTTTCATGGCGATCGCGATCGCTGCTTCGAGTTTGTCTCGGTCTAAAGTGGTCAGAATAAACACTTCTTGCACCGTTTTCCCTTGGCGTGCAATGATCTTAAAGCCCCCCCGAATTGGCACAGACACGCGTAATTGTAAGATCGGGCAGTGACCTCTCACCCGCCCGAGTTCTCCAGGTGTAACAGTTTGAACGCCGTCATGGTGTGTCAGACGTTCTAAAACTGGGATCAGAGTAGGAATGTGGGTTGAGTGGTTCCAAACAAGTCTGCCATCAGTATTTTTGCCCATTTTGGTTAAGCAGCCTCTAAAGGAGCCATTGTCAAACCCGCACGACGCAGCTGCTGGTGGTACAGTTCCGCAGCTTCTTGAGGACCGACCCAGACAATTGCTTGACCTTCATTGTGTACCTGATTGGTAAGATCCCAAGCGCGATCGCTCGTCATCCCCGGAATGTACTTCATCAAACACTCAGCAACGTGCTGAAATGTATTGAAATCATCATTTAAAACAATCACTTTATAATTGGGATAGGGCTTGCTGGTGACTTGTTTAGACTGTTCAGGAGCTATAGTTGGTGCCGTTGCCATCCCGTAAACAGCTGCTGAAAGTCTGGTAACCATAAACACTTAACCTGTATAGTTTAACAAAACAACACTACAACTAACTAGTTTAGTCGATCGTCAGAAGAAAAAGAACTCACGCGACGGAGTTACGTGAGTTCTTTAAGTTTATTTATCCTGCTTTAACGATAAAAGTCTATGGTTGGATAGAGTTGAGAGCGTTGAAAGATCCACTCTTATCATCTAGGGGTTCATATCCCAAACCGCGAATTTGGTCGTCGTTGATCAAAAGTTGACTCAACAAGGATTTGACAGCAGCTGACTTGTCTTCAGAGTCGTACTGGCTTCTCACCAGTGCATCAATAGGACCAATAATTGGACTAGCCGCAGCATTCGGTAGCCCATTTAAATTAGCCCGCTCAACATAGCCAATCGCTCCGGGTGTGTTTGTGACTGTACTAGTAACGTCACTGCTTGTTACACCAATGCTGCCTGCGGCATAGTTATTACCAGATATGCCACAATAATTATTAAAAACGTCTTTGATAGGGCTGTCGTCAGAACGATACACAACGGTGATCGGCTGGTCGGGTCCACCTAGCTGATTAAAGTCGGTAATATCACCTCTGAAAATACCGCAGACACTATTCTGATCGAGGTTGCCTACTCCATTATTGTAAGGCAACGCTATGACCAAATTTACTAAGGGTACTTGAAGTTCTCCATTCTGAGGGTCTACGGGAATGTTAGTTATGACAAAGTCAGTTTCTCCATTGCGGAAGGATTCAACAGGATCGGTTGCTGTTTGTGCAGCAGCTTTTTGAGTAGCTTGCTGACTAAATGCCATCCCAATTGTTAAAGCTGCTACAGAAATGGAGGTAGCCAAGAATCGAGAATTTAGTTTTGAAAGCATGAAAATCACTCCAAGTACCTAAAGGTTAAAGGCCAATACGGTTCAGTTAAGGCAGAACGGTAGGAATTTTAGGTTGTGTCTTGACGCGAAATTTCGCGTCTCTACATAGGCTATCGGTAGGTAAACAACTACTGAACCGTATTGGGTTAAAGGCGATCGCTAAGAAAGACTTACGCAACTTATTGCATAAGTCTTTTTTGTCTATTTATAATACCTCAATTACTGACGTCTATTGTTGGACAGAATTGAGATTGTTGAAAGACTCAGTCTTATCAACTACAAGGGGTCATATCCTAGACCGCGAACTTGGTCGGGGTTAGCTAGAATATTGTTGATGAAGTCGCTGGCATTACCGTTATCGTTGCTGAAAATTGCATAGGTAGGACCAGTAATTGGGCTGCCTAAAGCAGAAGGTGTACCATTTAAATTAGCTTGCTCAGCGTAGCCAATCGCTCCTGGTGTAGACTGGACTGTACTAACAACTGCACCACTGCTTCCTACACCAATAGCACCGGGAACTTGGCTGCCATCTGCACCACAAACATTGTTAACGATGAAGCCGGTACCGCTGCCTGGAAGACGATACACAACGGTGATGGGTGTGCCATCACTGAAGGTGGTAACTTCACCTCTGATAATAGCGCAGTAATCACTTTGAGAAAGACCAGTGTCTCCACCGTTAACAGGCGCTTCGATTCTCAAATTTGCTACAGGCACTTGTGTGTAGCCATCTGCTGCGCCAAAAGGAATGTCGGTTCCACAAAAGTCAGCGCCAGCGTCTGTACCACTAGAGCAAGTGCCACTACCACCGCCACCATAGTTAGCACCGAATCCGGTATATAAAGCAGCAGCAGCGGTTGAACCTACGCCAGCTACTTGTGCAGAAGCTTTTTGAGCAGGCTGGGCAAATGCCAAGCCAACTGTTAAAGCGGCTACAGACACGGAAGTAGCCAAGAAGCGAGACTTTAGTTTTGCTAGCATTGTTAAGCTCCAAGTTTAAAAATCTGATGCGACCCTAGAGACAGCTTGTATGTGTTCTCTTCGGCTCTAAGAAACAGATTAAGCTGTCAAAGTAAAGGCTAGGTGATTAACTGTTTATTGTCTCGTTAAATAAAATAGTGTTAATTTAACTACTTTACTATACGGTTGTTTAAGTAAAAGTAATACTATGTTTATCTTTTAGTTAAGGATAAACCTACTGAGGTAAAACATTTGTGATCTAAAGTCAAAATTTTTCTCCGTGTTTAAGATAAGGTTATCGTTAGTTTATAAAAAATTTTTGAAAAATTAATGGTTTTATTAAGTAAAGTTTAAAGATACTTTGCTAATCAGAATTTAATTAAAGCTTAATAATTCTTCAGTAAGACGTTTTATTGATTGAAATACAAAACTTAGTCCGTCCATACGCTGAAGGAATTGTAAGTTTATTAGTTATCTATATAATCAAGTCATCTTTTTTATTAATTAAGTATCAAAATAGACTTGATACAAGGTAGTAATTAGTTTCATAAATATTTCTTAATAATTTTGTTTAATTATTAAACTGTACTTATATTTAAATTTAATCTAAAATACCACTTTCTGGGGTTGTTTTTAAATAAATATGAAGTTATTTTTTTGCATTTGCAAGGCGACGCAGCATCACATGTATAACGCAACTCGGTGGCTTCAGACAGAAGTGAGATCGCCCCTACGTTCAATTAAAAATTAAAAATTAAAAATTAAAAATTATTAATCCCCACGCATAAATGCGTTCGATTGAATAATGTTGCGGAGCACCTCCAAGTTTTCCATGTTTAAAAACAGGGGAACCTGTACCCAACTTCCTTCATTCAAAATCCTGAACGGAAATTTTTAATTTTTAATTTTTAATTCAAAAAATGGTCAGAGTAGAAAAATCTCACCTGACAGCAGTTTTCAATTGAATTGACCACATTGTAGGGCGGGGTAATATCATGTCCGGTAGTTGTGATGATATACAGCAGTTTTCAATTGAACCGATGCCAAATTGTCAGGGCGCGGAAACCGCGCCCCTACGGTCATATCGTGGGACACCCCTAATAACAACCAACAACCAACAACTAACAACTAACAACTAACAACTAACAACTAACAACTAACAACTAACAACCAACACTTTTTATTTCCAACCTTGCCAGTTTTCGTTAAAAATTGAGGTATCGGGGAAGGCGGTGGGGTTACCATTATTCTCCAAGAGTCGTTTGAGAGATTCCAGTTGGGGTTCTGGATTGGGTAAGTTATCTACCAGTTGGTGGGGTGCGATCGCATTTTTTAGGGCAAAAGCTGCTGTCGTTCCCGCTGCAGCACCAGCAGACCATTCAAAGGAGTGGACTCTATAAGCCGCAGCGGCAATGTGACTCGTAGCAATGCTTTTGCCACCTACTAATAAATTGTCGATTTTCTGGGGAATCATCGCCCTTAAAGCAATTTGAAAGGGATATGCTTGCCCAGCACCACGACCTTCACCAGCACGTGCTGTGTTACCAGGTGCTTCCGGAGGGCTTTCGGTCATACAGGGATGGAAGTCTATGGCATAGTGACCAATACCCACAGCATCAGGGAAAATAGTAGAACGAGTACGCCTTATCGCTTTTTCTGGAGGCTTCTGACCTGAGATCACCGATGTTGCTTCAAAACCTGCCAATGCTGCTTTTAAGCGGCGATACTCATCTGGTGAAAGTGTCTTGCGGTAATACTCATCATTGTAATCGCGGCGAGAAATATCAATTTCCCAGATGCCAAAGCCTCCGGGGGCACCCCAACTGGGACGTCCGATGATCCGCCGTGCTTCCCGCATATAAGGATATTTTGACAAGCCATGCACTGTCCCCATTGGGGAATCCAGACCGGATAAAAGGCTGATGTTTGGTTCCGGCTGCTTCACCCCATCTCCCAGTTGGGAATCTGTAGTCCCGGCGAACAGCCAGTAAAAGAAGCCTAAGGCATTTTCTTCGGCTTTGCGTAGGCTTTCTATCCGCAGTCCCCCCATCCAGTTTCCAGGATTCAACTGCCCAGCAGCTTCGAGTTGTTGGCGAGTATAAAGCAGGTTATCAGCATCGGTTCCTGGGCGGTAGTCGTTACCCCAAGTCCAGTTTTGCATGGAGATGTCCCCTGGCACAGGAGCAGTAAACGAGATCCCGCCAAATTTCATTGGTTTCCCTGGTCGGGGATCCCATATCCGACGGTAAGTGAAAACCAAGGGAAAGCTTGCCAGTCTCTTTAATTCATAACTATAATAAGGCGCATACTCTGGATAAAATGCTGGTGCTGTGTACTTCTGCGGCTCCTTGGTTGCCTCCATTGCAAAGGTATAAGTAAAGCCTTGAGTGCAATAGGGGTCGTTGCTGGGACTGGAAGCAGAAGGCTCTAAGTAGGAAATTTTATCAATACCAAGGCGGTAGGGGACATCAGCAAGAGCAATAATTTCCCCGGTTTCACTGGCGTCTACCACATACCAGTTGGGAGCATTGCCTCCTGATTTTCCTTGACTTGGCTTGGGAATAAAGCTAATAATAGTTTTGGCAAACCGAGAAGAGTTTTGGTAGCTATAAGTGTCTTCGATAGTTTGAGATAAGGGAAAGGTGTTGATGGGTGGTGCGCCTTGAGTTGGTTGATGTTGGATCGCGATCGCACTATTAATGAGTTTGCCATCGGCACTTTTTTCCAATTCTTTAATAACTGTGTTAGGAAACAATTCCAACTTGCCTTTGCCGCGATCTTCAGCCTCTTTCAGCATACTCGTCAAGATTTCATGACCATCGCGAGGAAGATAGCAAGATTCGCTGACCCAACAGTTACCTGGATTGAGTTTGCCGTACTTGCGCTGAATGCGCTGGCGCAATTCCAAGTAACCGCGAGAGTAGAACAAACGCGATCGCTGAGTTGGTCGTTCATCTAGTGCAGATGTCCCCTGAGAAGAAATTTGTCCCCCCAACCAGTCGGTAATTTCCGTCAAGCAAACCGTTCGTCCTGCAAGTAAAGCTTCGTAAGCGGTGGCGACACCAGAAAGTCCACCACCCACAACTAAGATGTCACAATTTACTGTTTTGTCCGCAGTTCGAGGTGGTTCCGCTATCACAGACAAAGGTGTGAGAATTGAGATGAGAAAGAGACTAGTTAGCGATGTCTGACGACAAGCCACTACATGTTTACGCTTCATATTAAGCATTCCGTTCAACTCCAGGTTTCACCCCCCTCCGTCCACCCAAATCAAACAACATTGCTGTTCACCTTGTAGAGGAATGTAGAGGTATGGGGTCATAAAAAGAGGGTAGTCCGCGCACTCCGCACTTTATAGTCTGGCGATACCCTACGACAAGTACTTTATCAGCACTTTTAGACGCTTCCACCCGGAAAATTGTTCTGCTTAAACTGTTTAATGTTAAAGACGTTCGTACTAAAGAATTCGCTCTAAATCCAAAACAAACCCAGGTAGCACGTCTTCTCCTGATAGACTGCGGGGCGACTCCCGGACTTCTATGGGTTGTCGGAGGCGGTAAATCTCCACGCGCTGATTTTGTGGATCAATTAACCAACCTAGTCGCACACCATTGTCCATATACTCTCGCATTTTGGCTCGTAAATCTGCCATGTCGTCACTGGGCGATCGCAACTCCACCACAAAATCTGGTGCTAAAGGGGGAAATTTTCGCTTTTGTTCAGGGGTTAAAGCTTCCCAACTCTCTAGTTTAACCCAAGAAGCGTCAGGAGAACGATCGGCTCCATTAGGAAGTTTGAAGCAGGTAGAGGAATCAAAGGACAGTCCTGTATTATCTGCGTCTGTCCAGTTACCTAAGCGCTGAGTAAGTCGGCGGTTGCGGTCGCCAGTTTCACCTCCTGTCGGTGGCATAATAACCAATTTTCCCTCAGATGTTCGCTCGAATTTCATCTCTGGGTTTACCCGACACAGTTCAGAGAAAGCATCATCTGTCAGTTCTCCCAAAGGTTTTAAGTTTAAAGTCACAGCACTCATGGTAATTCCTGAAGCTTCACAGTATTTTAGATCAGTTGTTTGGCTTTCCTTGTCAGGAATTGGTTGTTTTTTAAGCTTTTTTCTCAAGCATTGAGTATTATAAGAGATAATGCTTATGCTTTCATATTAGTATCACCCGTGGGTTGCGATCATCTGCCAACAAAGCGAAGTGCTAAGTGTGGCAACGGATGTGGTAACGGATGTAGTGGATGAGTTATATGTTGGGTTGATAGATAACTTATTCGTTATATTTGGCAACGGATGTGGTAACGGATGTAGCGGATGAGTTATATGTTGGGTTGATAGATAACTTATTCGTTATATCCGTTATGCCGAAGGCTATCAGTTGCTATGTTTGGTGTCCATAAATAAGGTTGAATATGTGTTTGCCAATCATCTAGCGATTTTGGCGGGAGGATGCGCTTATACTCCAATCGTCGCCGTCCAAAGTTGAGTAACAATCCTACTTTGGCTTGTGTCGCTGCTAAATAAGCGATAACCTGAGCTATATTATCATCACCTAAAGGATGAGAAAAAGCTTTATCTTCTACTACTACACTTTCATTTACCCAGTGGTCCAGGTAAAGCCTTCTTAACCACACATCACCATCATAAATTTCGAGATGGTACTCTTCAAAGGTGGATAAACCATCTTGTAGCATTTCTGCCGCTAAAGCTTTCTGATAATGCTTTTCTTTCAATCCTCGCGGCATTCTACTATGTACCCTCATTGCTGCACCAATGATTTTGTACGTGATGTCTTGATGCGGAATGTTAGCAGCGCTCATTCGTACTTTTCCCAGTATTATTGTTGTTTTTGCTACTCCAATATAACTGCTGTGGCAGTAGGTTTGGCAATAGATACGGTAAAGAATTTTGCAACGGATGATCTAACGGATTTAACGGATAGATTAACTGTCGGGTTCACAACTCCAGGAATCCGCTACATCCGTTACCACATCCGTTGCCAACCATCGCACCTCATCTGGAAAACGCCCCAGAGTTAACGGATAGATTCACTGTCCGGTTCACATGGACAATAATCCGCTACATCCGCTACCACATCCGTTGCCAAAAATTCCGCACGAAACTGAC
>CAXTSI010000415.1:0-8152 GCA_964246695.1 uncultured bacterium | reverse complement strand
TAGGGGGAGTAGGGGGAGAATAATAACTGTACAGACGCGATTAATCGCGTCTCTCCTATTGTGTACAGACGCGATTAATCGCGTCTCTCCTATTGACTAGGGAATGGTTATTGCTGTAGCGATGCACAGAGCGCGTTCGTAGCGCGGTTCCGCCGAATACTGCCTACTGTTTATCTTTAGTTTATAAACAACCTATAATCCGCTCTTTTATCCTCACAACTCATTGTTTTTAACATTTCTACTATAGAAACATGATTGTTGTAAGAGGATATATAAATAAGGGATGTTAGAGGGCAGTTAAAGTTCGGTGTTAATAAAACTTACTACTATTACGCTAACAGTAATCGCTACATCATATCATATGAAATTATGAGTATTTGCCACCAAGAGCGGTCCTCAACAAGGAAAAATTTGTCTAGTAGGCGTCATTAATCCTACTGACCTTCACCCTCACCATCTTCCGATAGATAATTCACAGGTCGGGGTTTTTTCTTTTCTTGTAGAAACGTGGCTTTGCTTTTGCTCGGTCGGCAAATTTCACAATATAATGGTCGAAGTGTAGCATATGATTCGCGTACAGTAGGTTGGTTACATTGCTTGCAGATGAATTTGTAAGTGCGAGTGTGAATCAAGCGTTTGTGCGCTCTGACCGTATATTCTTTAACTTGAACCTGTTTCGACGCCATTGGACAATCAATCTCTGTTACGTTGATATTTGATGATATTACTTTTAGCAAAGTCATGCTTATGGATATAGACCGATTTATCTCCTGTCTGTTTGAAGCTCGAGACTATTATCAGAACACCCTTGACCATACTCTGTCCCAGCTTGAACACATCAATGCCCTGCTTGAGGGTTTGGGGTCAGAGCATCCCCTCAATACTACTTCAAACTTAAGACTGAACATCGATCCACACCCATTAAGCGAGAGTCCAGAAGAACTGTCACAGCCCGAGCCAAATGGTGTTGTGAGTAACTTGGACGGAACGACAGATGAGGAGCAATCAAACCAAAGCTTAAAAGAAGCTGGAATTGAACTCGATCAGGTAAAGGAAACTATTGCACCCGCCTCACAAGAAGAAACGACGACTACTTTATCACAAAATTCTTCGATTGAGGATGCAAAATCAACTGCTGACTTTACTACATCCAAAGTATTAGATGCAACAGAAAAAGAGAGCGTAAACGGCTATACATCCCAAAACAGTCTTGTTGAGTCCAATACTAAATCTGAAGCCAACCAGAAACTTACTCAACAACAATCAAAAGCCTTAGAACCAAACAAACTAAAGGGAGCGATTAACAATAGAAATAAGCGACTTCCGCCCCGCACTCGTCCAATTAACATCCCCTTCGTCCCTAATTTAGCAGGGATGAAACTAGGAGATGCTATTCTCACTGTCCTCCAAGAAAGTCCTGATTCGGTTTATCAGACCGATTATATCGTCCGTTCGGTATATGGTGAATTAGAAGGTAATCTCCTGAGAACTGCTAAAGATCGGGTGACTAAAGAATTGTCTAGGGGATATAAAATGGGGCGCTGGTATCGTCTAGCTGATACACCTGGATATTATACAGTCAGCAAACAATAGACGATTGGCAAGTTGAACGCACTATGTGCGCCTATGGAGAAAAACCATAAAAAATTATGAATGCTGAATTATGACTGATAAAAATTTTCATAATTCATAATTCATAATTCATAATTCCGAGCTAATTTCCATGCTAAACAGGGATTAATAGAGGAGAATTATTGGTTACACAAGACACTTCTCCTGACTCTATTTGTATTTTCCGGATAATCTTTAATGAACCACTTTCAACATAAAATTCTGCTACTGTTTTCGGTGTTTACCCTATTTGGCTGTAATTACTCCCAAGATGTACAAGCATCGGGTCAAGAAATGCCATCCCTTCTACCGCCACAGCCGAGTGCTAGTGCCTTGGCTATCCCCTTAACCTATAAAATAGAAAGCTACAATAGCCGAGTCATGGGGGAAATCCGCACTTACGGCGTTTCTTTACCTCCTGGCTATGTGGAAAATCCAACTCAGCGCTATCCTGTGATTTTTCTCCTTCACGGTGGACACGGCAATCCTGAAGACTGGTTTGCAAAAAAGGGAGCCGCACTAAAGACTCTACAAAAACTGTATACCGCAGGCAAGCTCGTACCCAGTATTGTTATTACACCAGATGGCAACGATAAACGTGGTTCTAGTGCCCATTGGGACCCCCAATATATTGATGGTCCTCATGGTCAAGTTTCCACAGCGGTTGGAGATGAACTAGTGAAAGTCGTCAAAGACCGCTATCGTACACTACCCAACCCAGATTTTTGGGCAATGGGTGGGCTATCTTCCGGTGGCTGGGGTGCAATGAATGTAGGATTACATAACTTGAATAACTTTTCAATTTTATTTAGTCATAGTGGTTACTTTAAAGATAAGAGCGGTCCCCAAAATAGCCCGATCGCCTATATTAAGACTATCCCCGATCAAGAGCAAAAACGGTTGCGGATCTATCTTGATTCAGGTAAATTGGATATCGAAGAACTTGAAGAAGCCCGAAAGTTTTCTCAAGTGCTAGAAAAATTGCGAATTTATAATATGTTTCGGCAGTATCCTGGAAGTCACACTTGGAATTACTGGCGCGAACATTTATCAGATTCTTTAACATTTGTGGGGGAGCAATTTAAAATAGCGCAGATAGGACATATGACGGAAAATGTAGGCTTGAATCCGCCTAAAAATCATCACAATCCTTAACATTTTCTCGGTTCTGGAGAACCTCTCTCCAAACCTCTCTCCTGCAAGGAGAGAGGCTTTGAATTCTCACCCGAACCTTAAAGGGAAGGGGGCTGGGGGGTTAGGTTTTGCGTTGGTTTTTCCACATGACGTCAAAAGTCAGGTCAATACATGGGTTGTAAATGAGGAAATCATCTGATCCGAACCGTACTGGGGGGATCTTCAAGGACTGAACACTGCCAACTGAACTGTATTGCCTGATGCCCCACTCACTATTCCCTATTTTCAAGTTAAATTTAGTTTAACTTTTGTTTAAAATACAACAATTCTTGTCTGGTACAGATGACGGCTGAAACTATTTCCACAAACATCTTAAATATTCGCTATCCTAAAGTAGATTAATAGTTTTAAAAAAGTTATGAATTATGAGTCTTCATTCAAAATTTAAAACTCAATGCTCAAAACTCAAAACTTTTAAATAATAATGATGTATGGGCAGGTTTAACAATATATCATGCCTGCTGAAACTTTAAAGGGTTAAACCTGCCCCTACTAATGGTTAATGACTAATGTCTAATGACTTAAGAACCCGGATTGGACTTTGGAGTGCAGCAATTCTGACAGCTTTAGTCGGAGTGGTGAACTTGGTGTCATCGGTAACACCAAACTTGTACGGGCGAGGTCACTGGTTAAAGCAATTTTTACCCTTTGACATTCGTGCCAGCGGTCATATATTTGCAGCACTGACTGGGTTTGTTCTGCTGACACTTGCCACTAACTTATTGCGCCGAAAACGAGTTGCCTGGTTGCTTACCGTTAGCTTGTTGACGATTTCTATTTTCAGTCACTTACTGAAGGGACTGGATTATGAAGAAAGTCTTCTCAGTGGAGTACTGCTGGTGCAATTACTCCTAATGCGCCATGTGTTTACAGCAAGATCTGACCGTCCTTCGATTGCTGCCGGAGTTCGAGCATTGATTGGTGCTTTGCTCTTTACCTTAGCATACGGAACTGTCGGATTTTACTTGTTAGACGGTAAATTTTCGGAGAATTTTAATTGGGGTGACGCCGTAGCTCAAACTATGGCAATGTTCTTTACAGCAGATAATGCGGGACTGCGACCAAAGAACCGATTTGGAGAATTTTTCGCCAATTCTATCTATATTATTGCAGCCAGTACCTTAACTTATGCGCTGCTGATGCTGTTGAAGCCAGTGTTTATACGTAATCCGGCTTCCACCTACGAGCGACAACGGGCAAGGGAAATTGTAGAACATTATGGACGCTCTTCTTTAGCAGCATTTACATTATTAAGTGATAAAAGTTACTTTTTTAGCCCGAGTGGACGCAGCGTCATTGCTTATGTCCCTAAAGGACGGGGTGCGATCGCCTTAGGTGACCCCATTGGACCAATTGAAGACCGTAAAGAGGTAATTTTTAGCTTTCAGCAGTTCTGCCAACGCAATGACTGGTATCCTGCTTTTTACCAAACTTTGCCTGATGATATAGACCTCTATCGTACATTAGGGTTTAAGGTGATTAAGATTGGGGTAGAAGGGATCGTAGACCTGAAAACCTTTACCTTACAAGGAAAAGCAGGCAAAAACCTCAGAACACCACTGAACCGCATGACTAAGATGGGGTACGAGGTCAAGTTTTACCAACCCCCAATCGCTGATGATTTGTTGCGCCGCTTGAAGCCTGTCAGCGATGAATGGTTGCAAATGGTGCAAGGTTCAGAAAAACAGTTTTCTTTAGGTTGGTTTGACGAAGCTTATCTGCGGGAGTCGGAAATGGCTGTGGTACACTCCCCCCAAGGTGAAATCGTCGCCTTTGCCAACCTTTTGCCAGAGTACCAGCTCAACGAGATTACTAACGACATGATGCGCTACCGTCGTGCCATTGAGAATGGGATGATGGACTTTTTATTTATTTCCATGTTCCAGCACTGCAAAGAAAGAGGCTACGATGGCTTTAATATCGGTCTTTCTGTGCTTGCTGGAGTTGGTGACACTGAGGAGTCTCGCCGTTTGGAAAAGGTATTGCGCTATCTTCACCAGCATTTGAGTCGGTTCTACAACTTTCAGGGCTTGCATGCCTACAAAGAGAAGTTTCACCCACGTTGGGAACCACGCTATATGGTTTACCCCAGTTTAACAGCTTTACCCGATGTGGTTGTAGCATTGATTCGGGCAGATTCAGGCGATCGCCTCCTCGATTATTTCCGACCTGGAGGGTAATTTAAGAGTCCTTGTTGTACCCAGTTGCATCAGACTATAGGCTTGCAGATCGCCAGTCGAATTCTCCTTCCTACTGCTACTAGGCGATCGCCCCCGGTGTAAAAACTCCGGTGTTCCTCCTCGGTTAGGCAGCGAAGCGAAGCAATCGCAAGGGTTTCGAGCGTTTTACATTTTGTACTTGCTAGGTTTATTTGTACCTACCTACTTATAGCATTCCTAAATGATTCGTGAAAGCAGAGAAACCCGGTTTCTAAAAGAAACCGGGTTTCTGAGGCTTGAGATTTTCACAAATGATTTAGGAATGCTATATTTACTAAACTTGCCACAATAACTTATACAATCAGTAAGAAAGACTATTGACGCAGCTTGGACAATTCACATGGTAAACACATCTAATGTTAAAGTCACGATTTCCCTGTCAGAAACCGATTTAGATGACCAGGAATTGGCAGCAGAAGTGGAGAATTTGCTACCACAGATTAGAGAGGTAGATGGGGTAGAAGAAGCAGATTTAGTGGCAGTTGAAGAAGCCCCACTGGGTTCAAAGGCTCTGGGGGGTTTCTTGGTAGGGATGTTAAAAGCAGTGGTTGATCCAGCTAATTTTAAGGCTTTATTTGGGTTTCTGAGCGATCGCTTTTCTGGAAAAACTATCGAACTGCAAGTCGAGGCAAATGGTAAGAAGCTCAAAGTAAAAGCCAGTAACAAAGCAGAATTTGAATTAGCTATACAGAAAGCAGAGGATTTTATCAAAGCATCGGTGGTCTAGCGTGGCGAAGATAGCACTGTTGATTGGGGTTAGTGAGTATCAGCCTGGGTTAAACCCGCTACCAGCTGCTGTCAAAGATGTCGAGGCGATGCAGCGAGTACTGGTAAACCCAGAAATGGGGGGTTTTGACAAGGCAGATATCACGGTGCTAAAAAACCCCGCACCACAGGAGATGCAATATGCCATCTACAACCTGTTTGCCGATCGGCAGAAGGATGACCTGCTGCTATTTTACTTCTCAGGTCATGGAATTAAAGATGAAAGGGGCAAGCTTTATCTATCAACGCCTACCACTAGGAAACAGAATGGAAGGCTAGTGACGCCTTCGGCAGTTGCAGCTAGTGATCTACACGACAGTATCAACGATAGCCGATCCCAGAGACAGGTTCTCATCTTGGACTGTTGCTTTAGTGGGGCGATCGCTCTGGGGATGAGTGTCAAGGATGACGGTACAGTTAATATACAAGAGCAGCTAGGCGGTAAGGGACGGGCAATTCTGACTTCTTCCTCCTCCACCCAGTACTCCTTTGAGCAAGAAGGTTCAGAACTCTCAGTCTACACCAGCTATCTGGTAGAAGGCATTGAAAAAGGCGCAGCAGACCGAGACGGAGATGGTTGGATTTCTGTCGATGAGCTACATGAGTATGTTAGCAGCAAGGTCAGAGAAGCCGCTCCCGCCATGACTCCCAAGTTCTATCCGGTTGAGGAAGGTCATAAGATTCTGCTGGCAAAGTCGCCCAAGGATGATCCCAAGCTGAAATACCGTAAGGAATTTGACCAGATTGCCCTTGAGGACGAACGACAAATTTCCGTTGTCAACCGCATTTATCTGAAGGAGTTACAAAATTCTCTGAGATTATCGGCTGATGAGGTTAATGCAATTGAATTTGAGGTTCTTGAACCATATCGCCAGCGCCAGGAAAAATTGCACCGCTACGAACAAGCTTTATCTCAGGGAATAGAGGGGAAAGACCAACTCAGCGAGAAAGACCGCAATGCATTGAAACGCTTACAAATATTCCTTAATCTTCGGGATGAAGATGTAGCAAAGATTGAAGAACGACTACTTGCCCCATTTGTTTCTCAGCCTAAATCTCCAACCATTCAGACTCAGCAGTTTGAGTTTGACATCGTCACTCTAACTCTAAGGCGATCGGGATTTTTTGGCAGGGGGGAATTAACCTGCGATATTAATCGCAGTCCGGGTCGAGCAGAGTCTTTCAGAGAAGACCTTGGTAATGGCGTGGCTCTAGAGATGGTTGCGATTCCAGGCGGTCAGTTTTTGATGGGTTCCCCAAAGAATGAGCCGAAACGATCCGATTTTGAAGGACCACAGCACACCGTCACTATTAAACCTTTTTTTCTGGGTAAATTTCCGGTTACGCAAGCCCAATGGGCAGCCGTTTCCGCTCTTCCTCAGGTTAAGATTGAATTAAAGCCAGATCCATCCTACTTCAAAGGGGCTAATCGACCTGTTGAACAGGTGTCTTGGAACAATGCTATTGAGTTTTGTGCCAGACTGTCTAACAAAACTGGGAAAAGCTATCGCTTGCCTAGTGAGGCAGAGTGGGAATATGCTTGTCGGGCTGGAACAACAACGCCTTTTTACTTTGGGGAGACGATTACAACCGATTTATCAAACTACGATGGGAACTACACCTATAACTCTGAACCCAAAGGTCAGTATCGTGAGCAAACAACAGATGTAGGAAATTTTCCGCCAAATACTTTTGGTTTGTATGATATGCATGGTAATATATGGGAGTGGTGTCAAGATACCTGGCATAGCAATTACAACGAAGCGCCAGTCGATGGCACTGCTTGGTTAATTGATAATGATAATGATTATCGCCTGGTGCGCGGTGGTTCGTGGAACAACAATCCTGAGGACTGCCGTTCTGCCAACCGCGACAGGGGCTCCCCGGACTACGTCTACAACAACATCGGTTTTCGGGTAGTGTGCGGTCCCGCGCAGAGGACTTAGTAGCACTTTATACTCTTGCCCTTTTCCCCTTTTCCCTATTTTCTTTTTTCTCTTCGCGCTTTGCGCGAAATTTTTTTTTCAGATTGGTGACTTATTTATAATACAAAAAACTTACCCCTATGTCAACAGGTATATCGAATTTTAAACCGCGTTTGTAGGATGCCTCCTCACCCTTCCCCTTGCTGACCAAACAAGTATTCAAGAATGCGTTGGTTTTCGGTTTGAATCCCCCTAATCACCGTGCGGTCAGCTTCCGCATTCTCAATAAACCTCACCATTAGCGCTGCCAGTTGGTCTACTCTAGTTCCCAGTTGGTCTACTCTGTGTTCAGAGTTGAGTTGGGCAGTTCCCAGTTGGTCTACTCTCTCGTCCGAGTTGAGTTGGGCAGTTACCAGTTGGTCTACTCTAGTTCCCAGT
>CAXTSI010000414.1:5318-8159 GCA_964246695.1 uncultured bacterium | reverse complement strand
TATTGCTTTTTTGGCACAAATGCCTGTCAGAATTTATAACTAGCAACTTGGGTTACATAATGGATTTCCCAGAGTTACCGCTCAGTTGTGGGTAGCCGGTCATCCCCTTCCAGAGCAATTTATCGGCAGCTTACCCGCAGCACCAAATCTGGTTGAACTCTACAGAAATTGGCAGTTAACTTATGAGGCTCTGTGTGTTCGCAAACACCTGCGTTTAGAATCAGTAGTGGACGATGATGAACTGGAAATTGATTCTGTTGGGATCACTAACGTCTCTGGGCAAAGTTTCGATGATTTAAGCCTGAAGTTACTTGAGGGTATGAATCGGTGGCTCAACTCTGAGGAGTGGCTTAATATTAGTAGGCAGTTGCGTAGTCAACTAGACCCAACAGAAGAAATTCGGGTGATTCTGGAAACCAACGATGACTTAGTGCGGCGATTACCCTGGTATCGCAGCAATTTCTATCAGGATTATCCTCTAGCAGAAATGGCACTGTCTAGTCCAGAGTATAAACGTCGCCCACCCTTAAGAGCACCAACAGTCAACAGAAAAAAAGTCAGAATTTTAGCGGTTTTAGGCAATAGCAAAGATATTGATCTCGATACAGAAACCAAGTTTCTCCATAGCATAGCTGATTCAGAAGTTATCTTTATTGTCAACCCCTCAAGGGCAGAATTAAACACGTTACTTTGGGACCAAGCAGGCTGGGACATCCTGTTTTTTGCTGGTCATAGTCAAACCGAGGGTGAGACGGGTCGGATTTATATTAATGAGAATAAAACTTTCAATAGCCTGACGATTGAACAGTTAGAGGAAGCTCTCAAAGCAGCCATTGAGAAAGGTTTGGGCTTGGCTATTTTTAACTCCTGCGATGGGCTAGGATTGGCTTCGGCTCTGGAGAAATTAAATATTCCCGCTGTGATTGTCATGCGGGAGCCAGTGCCGAATCTAGTGGCAGAGAAATTTTTTCAGCATTTTCTCTTGGCTTTTGCAGTTGAGCGACTTTCTTTGTACCTAGCAGTGCAGCAGGCACGCAGGAAGTTACAAGGTTTAGAGGATGACTTTCCCGGTGCTTCTTGGTTGCCTGTGATTTGTCTGAATCCGGCAGTCGAACCGCCAACTTGGCTAAAATTAGGCGGGATTCCGCCTTGTCCATATCGCGGTTTATTTGCCTTTGGTGAGTCGGATGCACACCTATTCTTTGGGCGGGAGCAGTTCACTCAGGGTTTAGTAACGGCGGTGAAAAGAAAGCCGTTGGTTGCTGTGGTAGGTCCAAGTGGAAGTGGTAAATCTAGTGTGGTGTTTGCCGGGTTAATCCCTAGGTTGCGGCTTGATACTCTTGTACTGTGGCAGATTGTCGCCTTTCGTCCGGGAAACAATCCAATTGATGCTTTGGCTTTGGCGATCGCTCCTCTGTTGCACCCCCAAGAAAATGAATTTGCTTGCCGTTTAGTTGAACTGGAATTAGCGATCGCCCTCAGACAAGATGAATCAGCCTTATACAAAATTATCGAAAAGCTTGTACAGCAAAACCCTGGCACTCGCTTAGTACTGATAGCCGACCAATTTGAGGAACTCTACACCCAAACAGAAGAGTCGGAACGTCAGCCTTTTTTAAATGGATTGCTGAATGCAGTAAGATTAGCTCCAGCGTTTACCCTAGTTACTACCTTAAGGGCTGACTTTTACGGATATGCCCTTTCTTACCGCCCTTTAAGCGATGCCTTACAGGGAGCAGTCCTGAATCTCGGTCCGATGAGCCGTGAGGAATTGCACTCAGCGATTGAAAAGCCTGCGTCACAAATGCAAGTAGAGCTAGAGGATGGATTGACAAATAAACTGATTAATGCAGTAGATAATCACCCTGGTCGTTTGCCGTTGCTAGAGTTTGCCATGACGCAACTGTGGTCAAAACACCAAAGTGGGTGGCTGACGCATCAGGCTTACGAGGAAATTGGTGGTGTGGAGTCGGCTGTGGGTACGCATGCAGAGGCTGTGTATACCCAGCTAAATGAGGCAGACCGAGGTAGGGCGCAGCAGGTGTTTATGCAGTTGGTGCGTTTAGGGGAAGAGGCAGAGGCTACCCGGAGATTGGCGACTCGCGATGAGGTGAAGCCAGAAAACTGGGATTTGGTGACGCGCTTGGCGTCTTCCCGTCTAGTGGTAACAAACCGCAACGAGTCCACGAACGAAGAAACAGTGGAAATCGTGCATGAGGCGCTGATTAAAAGCTGGGGACGTTTGGAGTATTGGATGCAAATTGACGGTGATTTTCGTCGGTGGCAAGAGCAGTTGCGGATGGCAATCCGTCAATGGGAAAGTAGCGGTAAGGATGAAGGAGCGCTGTTGCGAGGAAAGCCTCTAATAGACGCAGAATATTGGCAGGATAAACGCCTAGAGGAACTGAGTACATTCGAGAGATGTTTTATTAAGCTCTCTTTGGAACTTCAGGAGCATGAGATCAATAAGCAGAAGCGCAGGCGGCAACTTAGCATATCATTGCTAACTAGTGGTTTGGTGTTAGCCTTGAGTTTAGCTGGGGTAGCTTTGTGGCAACGGCAAAAAGCGCGTGTTAACGAGATCCAAGCAATCAGTACCTCCTCAGAAGCGCTGTTTGCCTTGAATAAGAGGTTAGATGCGCTCATCGAAGCAATCAGAGCGAAGCAGAAACTAAAAACAGTAGGTGGGGTAGACACAGATATCCAGGATCGGGTTGAATCAGCTCTACGGCAAGCAATTTATGGGGCAGTTGAACACAACCGTTTGTCAGGGCATAGCGCTGTTATTTGGGGAGTAGCGTTTAGCCCTGATGGTCAGATGATTGCCTCAAGCTCTGGGGA
>CAXTSI010000414.1:0-5218 GCA_964246695.1 uncultured bacterium | reverse complement strand
CGCAGTAGCGTTTAGCCCTGATGGTAATACAATCGCCTCGGCAAGCTGGGACAAAACGGTGAAACTGTGGAAGCGGGATGGCACTTTGCTTACCACCATCAATGACGGTAGCGGTAAGGTTTACGGAGTAGCGTTCAGTCCGGACGGTAGTACAATCGCCTCGACAAGTTGGGACAAGACAGTGAAACTGTGGAAGCCTGATGGCACATGGCTTACCACTCTCTATGGTCATAGTGATTTTGTTTCGTCCGTAAAATTCAGCCCTGACAGTAATACAATTGCCTCGGCAAGTAGCGACTTGACGGTGAAACTCTGGAAGCGCTCAAGCACCTTGCTGACTACCCTCAATGGTCATAGCGCTACGGTTAGGGCAGTTGCTTTGAGCCCCGACGGTCAGATCGTTGCTACAGGGAGTGAGGACAAGACAGTGAAACTCTGGAAGCGGGATGACACAATACTTACCACCCTCAAGGGTCACAGCGCTGCAGTTTATGGAGTAGCGTTCAGTCCTGACGGTCAGACGATTGCTACAGGGAGTGACGACAAGACGGTGAAACTTTGGAAGCGGGATGGCACTCTGCTGAATACCCTTAATGGACATAGCAATTCCGTTAACGCAGTAGCGTTCAGTCCTGACGGTCAGACGATTGCTACAGGGAGTGACGACAATAGGGTGAAGCTGTGGAAGCGGGATGGCACTTTGCTGAACACCCTCAAGGGTCATAAAAATGAGGTTTGGGGAGTTACCTTTAGTCCTGACGGTCAAACGATTGCTTCCGCAAGTCGGGATAAAACGGTGAAACTGTGGAAGCGGGATGGCACTCTGCTGAGTACCCTCAGGGGTCATAGCGCTGGGGTTAAGGCAGTAGCTTTCAGTCCCGACGGTAAGATTATTGCTACAGGAAGTGAGGACAAGACGGTGAAACTGTGGAAGCGGGATGGTGAGCCAGCGCTGAAGGAGGGTATCCCTCCGCAGGCGACTGGCGAACCCCGAAGGGGCACTCTGCTGAACACTCTCAAGGGTCATAGCGGTGCTGTTTGGGGAGTTGCGTTCAGCCCACTCCCCCCAACGATCGGAATATCGGGGGGCGAAGT
Organism: uncultured bacterium; assembly: GCA_964246695.1. Taxonomy (GTDB): domain Bacteria; phylum Cyanobacteriota; class Cyanobacteriia; order Cyanobacteriales; family Nostocaceae; genus Stigonema. The sequence goes on along the minus strand of CAXTSI010000414.1, from coordinate 4,123 downwards.
TCCGATCGTTGCTTCGGCAAGTGACGACAAGACGGTGAAACTTTGGAAGCAGGATGGTACTCTGCTGAACACCCTCAATGGTCATAGCGCGAGAGTTTGGGGAGTTGCTTTTAGTCCTGATGGTAAGACAATCGCCTCGGCAAGTGAAGATAAGACAGCAATTCTGTGGGATTTGGATCGTGTTCTAGATATGGATAAGCTACTGAGCTACAGTTGTGGTTGGGTAAGCGATTATCTGAGGACGAATCCAGAGGTGCGACAGAGCGATCGCCATCTCTGTGATGGAATTAAGGCGCAATAGCTTGAGAATGCTCTGACTACACTCAAGAAATGGAAAAGTGCATAAGTTGATTTTGCTTATATCTATTAAGAAGACAGAAGGAAAGTGAACAAGCTTAACTGACCTTCAACAAAACATGAAGCATTTACTCACAAAATCGTAATTTTGTCAATTGGTAAGCCCTCTATAGGTGCTTGCTGTATGACTTGAGTTTTTCTGTGGATCATCCTTTGCATTACTTTGTTTGGAGGGGAATATGGCTATTTTGGTTGGTAATCTATCTTCTCAGGTAACTGAGGCAGATTTAAGGAACCTTTTTACGAAATATGACACAGTCCAAAAGATATTTATTTTTAATACAGTCGGTTACGCGACAGTGGAAATAGAAGGTGAAGCGAATGAGAAGCGTGCCGTTCAAGAACTCAATGGTGCGGAACACTTCGGTCAAAAACTTCAACTCTTCAAGTCAACCCAAGATGAAGAACCCGCCACAAGAGACCCGACAAACAATCCACCGCCATCAGACAGACCGTAGTGTTAAGAACCTTTCTACAAGAGTCGAGAGTCTATTGAACAGTGCTAGTAGTGACTAATGATTTCGATCTTACTTGCCACTCTCGTAGCCTTTTCCCTCGCCTCTTGAATATCATTTCCTTTTGCCAAAGCTACTCCCATTCGTCGATAAGGATGAGCATTAGGCTTACCAAATAGCCTAATGTCTACATCTTTTTCTGATAAAGCCTCAGCTACACCTGTAAATGCCACGGAATCTAAATTTTCCGTGGCTAAAATAACGGCACTGGCTGAAGGACCAAACTGTTCTATATTAAGAATGGGCAAGCCTAAGATTGCTCTTAAATGCAGTTCAAATTCGTTGAGATTTTGCGATATTAATGTCACCATTCCCGTATCATGAGGTCTGGGAGAAAGTTCGGAAAAAATTACTTCGTCTTTGGTAATAAAAAACTCAACGCCAAAAATTCCCGCTCCCCCTAGTGTATCAGTGACTTTTTTCGCTATTGACTGCGCTGACAATATCATTTCTTCGGAGATTTCTGCTGGTTGCCAAGATTCTTGATAATCACCTCTTTCTTGGCGATGACCAATTGGAGAACAGAAAATAGTCGGTGCATTCCACTGCTTAATAGTCAGCAAAGTAATCTCAATTTCAAAGTTAATGAATTCTTCGACAATCACCTTTTTGCTGTCACCTCTAGAATTGGCGATCGCATAATTCCACGCTTTTTCAACTTCACTCTTTTCTTTGACTACAGATTGCCCTTTGCCAGAAGATGACATTACAGGTTTGACAACATTAGGAAACCCAATCTCATCAGAAACCGCCGTCAACTCTTCTAAGTTTGTTGCATAACCATATTTAGCAGTGCGGATGCCTAGCTTTTTATGTGCCAGTTCCCTGATTCTGTCACGATTCATTGTGTAGTTAGTAGCCGCTGCCGTCGGGATAACTGTAATACCTAGGCGCTCAAATTCTAGAAGTTTTTCGGTTCTAATTGCTTCTATTTCTGGTATAATAAAATCAGGCTGATATTTAGTAACAATAGCTTCTAAATCATCGCCATTGAGCATGGAAATCACTTCATAAGCATCAGCAACTTGCATCGCCGGAGCATTAGCATAACAGTCAACGGCAATCACATAGTTGCCAAGACGTTGAGCAGCAATAACAAATTCTTTGCCTAGTTCTCCCGCACCCAGCAACATGAATTTTTGCGGCAGCTTAATTATATCCCTCATGCACTTACCACTTGTTGAGTACTCGTTCTTATTCAGAACGTTGATATTATAGTGGTTTGTGGGTAAGGCTTGAAATTACCAGAAGTTATGCATTGATAATGTAGGTAATTGACATGGAGGCATTGCGACTTCATGATTCTCTAGTCAGGCGATCGTTCGGCGACAACTTTTGGAGATTTTTCAAATACTATAGCAGTCCTAAATCCAATACAGTTCAGTTAAGCACCAGATCAGAAACCCGGTTTCTCTTAGAAACCGGGTTTCTTTGCTCCCACCTATCCTTAACTGAACCGTATTGGTCCTAAATCAGTTGTGAAAATCCCAAGCCTCAGAAACCCGGTTTCTTAAAGAAACCGGGTTTCTCTACTTTCACGAATCATTTAGGATCGCTATATGTAGATGTAACTTTTCACTAACTTCAGCTATTACAGCTATTTTCTGTCTATTGAACCACAGATTGCCGTAGGGGCAAAGGCAGTGCCCATTGGTGTCAACTTAAGCTGTAACCCTTGAAAATACAGGCGTTTCTCGTTTGGGCTGCTGCCTAGTAACGCTGTTATTGTGGGCTGCTGCCTCGCAATGAAAAAATTTCACCACCAACCATGAAAATAGTCTTTCCCCACTCCCCACTCCCCACTCCCTACTCCCTATTTACAAGTCAGAGCCTCTGTGAATGCATTCCCAGGCAGGAGCCTGGGAACGAGGGATGGGGGGGTGTGACCCTTTAGGAATTGACCAACAAGATCATTTATTCCTAGGGGATGGGTTGTGATTGCTACTTCACACTTGCTTTTGCGCCAGCAGCTTCGAGCTGCTTCTTAGCATCTTCAGCAGCATCCTTGGCAATGGCTTCTTTAACTGCCTTTGGTGCAGCTTCCACCAAGTCTTTCGCTTCCTTAAGACCCAAACCGGTCAATTCGCGCACTACCTTAAGAATGGCAATCTTCTTATCAGCAGGCACTTCTTCCAGAAGCACGTTAAACTCGGTTTGCTCTTCTACTGGTTCAGCTGCGGCAGGTGCGCCAGCACCAGGAACAGCAAGACCAGGCATCATCATCATGCCACCACCGGAAGCGGAAGCATCAACTCCGAAAGCCTCTTCTATTTGCTTGACCAATTCAGAAGCTTCTAGCAAGGTCAGGGCTTTCAACTGTTCCAAAATTTCTTCAGTTTTTACAGACATGGATATACTCCTGTGAATTATGAATGTTGATAGTTGATAGTTGATAGTTGATAGTTGATAGTTGATAGTTGATAGTTGATAGTTGTTGATTGGTAGTTGTTAGTTGTTAATAGAAGAATTAACAACTAACAACTAACAATCAACAACTAACAATTAACAATCAACAAATTATGCAGCTTCAGAGTCTTCCTTCTCGGATACAGCTTTGATAGCGCGTACCAGAGAAGCAGGTACTTCTTTGATGCCCACAGCCAGTTTTGTTGGCACGGCATTGAGTCCCACTGCCAGCTTGGTAGGAATTGCCTTGATCCCTCCAGCCAAGCGAGCCATGAGTTCTTCTTTTGAAGGAAGTTCAGTCAGTGCCTTGACATCGTCTTCAGTCAAAGCCTGTCCGTCGAATACAGCGCCGCGAAGTTCTGTTTTTTTGGTGGCTTTTTGGAAGTCTTGGTAGGTCTTAATTGCAGCCTTCATATCTTCCTGCACAAGCAGGAAGACAGAACTCCCTTTCAGGAACTCCGTCATTGGCTGCCACCTGCTATCGCCATCAACGGCGATTCCCATCAGCGTGTTCTTAGCTTTTTTGCAAACGGTACCAGTTGGACGCATCCGACGTCGCAAATCGCTAATTTCAGCAACGGTCAACCCCTGATAGTCAATGACAAGGGCTAGTTGAGACTGACTCAAAATTTCTTTGAGTTCAGCGACTATCTCTTTCTTTTGTTCTAACGTTTTACTCATCTTGCTTTCACCTCCTTTTTGTTAGTTGTTAGTTGTTAGTTGTTGGTTGTTAGTTGTTAGTAGTTGGTTGTTGGTTGTTAGTAGTTGGTTGTTGGTTGTTGGTTGTTGGTTGTTGGTTGTTATTTGTTAGTTGTTGGTTGTTGGTTGTTAGTGGTTGGTTGTTG
>CAXTSI010000413.1:0-8168 GCA_964246695.1 uncultured bacterium | reverse complement strand
AACAACTAACAACTAACAACCAACAACCAACAACCAACAACCAACAAATCAGTGTTTAATTTCCAGATTTAGGATGTAGCATCCCAGTTGAACTTTTCCTGCCCACAATTCGTATTCCACCCGTAAATGCTCTGGTAAGGAGTGTCCGTTCAGCTTCAAGCTACGAGTAAAATTGCGTAGGCGAATAGGGCTGTAAGGTTGCAACGACTCTGTTGGCAACCAATAACGACTAACTCCATAAACGCCCTGTTCCCAAAAGTGACGGTAACTCAACTGAGCGTTACCTTGCATGGTCATGATCACCCGGTAGGAGGAAATTTCCACCCATAAGATCCTAGGACCATTAGGGACATGAGTTTCTTGGTGTGGACGCCCAAAGTCCGGCTTGTTGGAGACGCGGGTATCTTCTTGACTTAGGGGGTTAGCCACTTCGCTACTTTTAACAGGTGGTGCTGTCAACAGTAAATGAAACCGATCCTTGTCTTTTTGATACAGTGTTGCAGCGGTTTCTAGAACAGACCAAACTGGCAGGTCTGTGGAAATCAGCGATAGTAACACGGGCTTGCGGTGATGAGTCAGCATGGGAGCGCAGCTATGAAATAAAATAAATACTGATAGAGCTAGTAGGTCAGGTAACACGGTAGGATACTAGCGCAGTCTACACGCCAGTTTATCCTAATGTCGGCTTCTGTTATAACCGTAGAAACCAAAGACAATAGTTCTCAAAACTTAATTATTCAGCGACCCTCCTCCGGATTATCTTTACAAGGTCGTATCCGGGTTCCAGGTGATAAATCTATCTCTCATCGGGCTTTGATGTTGGGCGCTATAGCCCAAGGAGAAACCCAAATCCAAGGACTACTCTTAGGAGAAGACCCCCGCAGTACAGCGAACTGTTTTCAAGCTATGGGGGCAGAAATTTCGGAACTGAATACAGAATTAGTGCATGTCAAAGGAATCGGTCTGGGGAATTTACTTGAACCACCTGATGTGTTGAATGCTGGTAACTCTGGTACCACTTTGCGACTCATGCTAGGACTTTTGGCATCTCATGCTGAGCGATTTTTTACGATCACGGGGGACAATTCCTTGCGATCGCGTCCTATGTCCCGTGTTATCAAACCTTTACAACAAATGGGAGCACACATTTGGGGACGAAAAGGCAGTACACTCGCACCCTTAGCAGTTCAAGGACAATCTCTTAAACCAATTCACTACAATTCTCCCATCGCCTCCGCTCAAGTTAAATCCTGTATTCTGCTTGCGGGTTTGACAGTTGAGGGACAAACTACCATTACCGAACCTGCCCTATCCCGCGACCATAGCGAACGCATGCTACGGGCGTTTGGAGCTAAACTGATGACAGACCCAGAAACCAACAGCGTTACTATTACAGGTCCTGCTCAACTTGTCGGGCAAAAAGTGATTGTACCTGGGGATATCAGTTCAGCTGCCTTTTGGTTGGTTGCTGGGGCAATTGTACCAGATTCTGAACTGGTGATTGAAAATGTGGGTGTTAATCCCACTCGCACTGGCATTTTGGATGCCTTAGCAATGATGTCCGCAGATATTCAGCTTGAAAATCAGCGTGAAGTTGCTGGAGAACCAGTAGCTGATTTACGGGTGCGTTCCAGTCGTTTGCAAAGTTGTACTATCGCTGGGGAGGACTTAATACCCAGGATGATTGATGAAATTCCAATTTTGGCAGTGGCGGCGATTTTTGCCCAAGGAACGACAATCATTCGGGATGCAGCTGAGTTGCGAGTCAAAGAAAGCGATCGCATTGCTGTTATGGTGCAGCAACTTAATCAAATGGGAGCGCAAGTACGCGAATTACCTGATGGTATGGAAATTACTGGCGGTACTCCCTTAACTGGTACCGATGTGGATAGTCATACAGACCATCGCATTGCCATGAGTTTGGCAATTGCGGCTCTCAACGCCAATGGTACTACCACAATTCATCGGGCGGAAGCAGCTTCTGTATCTTACCCTGACTTTACCCCCACACTGCAACAAGTTTGCAATTGTTGATTGCTAATTGCTAATTGCTAATGGCTAATTGCTATTAGCAATCAACAATTAGCAATTAGCCAATTACGAATTATTTTGACTATTCAACGTTGAGGATTTTTGGCACTTTGAAAAATAAGTCTGACAGATCCGGCGCACTTTGGAGAATTGCTTCTCGTTCGGCATAAGGTTGCAGATCGTCCACTCGTGTGACATTGCTGACATCAATTGCCCGTGTAGTCGGGGGTACATCACTGACATCCAATTGACTCAACTGTTGAAAATAATCCAGAATACTTCCCAGTTGGGTGGTAAATTTTTCTTCCTCTTCCGGTGTCAATTCTAACCGAGCCAGATGGGCTACTTTATGAACTTGTTCACGATCAATCATATGTGATAATTGCTAATGGCTAATGGCTAATTGTATTTTTACTATTAGCAATTAGCAATTAGCAATTAGCAATTAGCTAAAAATATACGTCAATTTGCGATCGCCCAGTGGTTTTCAGCCAGTTTTGGGCTTCAATGTAGTTATTGGGCGCCATGCGAATAGCTCTGACCCAATAATCAGCAGCTTGATCAAATAGTGCTTCTCCGCCGTCTTCGTCTCCTGCTTCCTTCGCCTTTTCTCCCTGGTATTGGTAAATGACCGCGATGTTGTTCAAGGCTTGGGGTAGACGTGGGTTGCACTCTATTGCTTGATGATATAGCTCTAACGCCCTTTTGTGATCGCCGTTGCTGGCATAAATTAGCCCCATATTGTACAGGATATAACTGCGATCGTTGGTGTCTTCCTCTAGTTCTAGAGCTTCTTGGTAGTTTTCCAAGGCTTCAGCGTATTCTCCTTCTGCTTGCGCTGACATCCCATCTCGATAATAAGCAAACGCTTCTTTTGCTTTTTTATTGGCTGGCAGAAGCTTCAGGATGATATCTGCCATCACAGTAAAGGATTTGTCAACAAAGTTATCGTTTTTCTGAGTTCTTGACATAGTTATTGGGGAATGGGGAATGGCTAATGGCTAATGGCTAATGGCTAATGGCAAGCACTTCCCCAATTAGCAATTAGCAATTAGCAATTAGCAAGCTCAATAGCTAATTTAACTGATTTGTGCGGCAATTTCTTCAGAGATTGGCATGATGCACTCTGGAGTATTGTGTTTGGGACTGTTGACTATGGTGCTAACTGGGTAAGCAGTCATTGCCTCAGTTGGGTAGGGATGTAATAGCTGCTGTAGTGGTTCTGGTGTTTGCACTTGAGGGTCTAACCACAAATCGTAATCCTGCTGTTTCAAAATGACTGGCATCCGGTCATGTATCGGTTGTAGTAATTCGTTGGACCGTGTCGTTAAAATTGTGCAAGAAGATATTTGCGTCTCGGAGGATTTCCAGTGTGACCACAGCCCAGCAAAGCCAAAAGCTTGCCCATTTTGAAGGCGAAAATAGAATGGCTGCTTTTTGCCTGCTTGCTGTTGCCACTCGTAAAAGCCATCTGCCACAATTAAACACCGACGCTGTTTAATTGCAGAGCGAAAAGCGGGTTTTTCCGCAACAGTTTCTGCCCTGGCATTAATTAGCTTTGCCCCCATCCCTGGATCTTTTGCCCATGAGGGAATCAAGCCCCAGCGTAACTGCTTTAAGGTACGCTTCTTGGTTTCAGGATTATACAACACTACCAGCACCATTTGTGTCGGTGCTATATTATATTGCGGCTCAAAGTCAGGAATTTGAACATGAAAAGTTCGGGCTAATGCCTCTGCTGTTTGGATCAAAGTAAATCTTCCACAAATTTTTTTTCGACCGTTGAAAAAACTTAAATATTTGAATACTTAAAATTCATCATAATTTTATTTTTTATTGATTTGAAAATACTATGCTGTATTTATATATCAAGATTTTATCATAGCTATTTGTTTTTTTTGTAATATGCGGTATTTTATTCGCATAATCAATCAACACCTTCATCTCAATATTTGTTGTCATGACAACGTTGCGATTGTATGATTTTTTACACTCTGGTAATGGCTACAAGATACGTCTTTTATTGACACAAATTGGTATGCCCTTTGAGAGAGTAGAGGTTAATATCTTAAAAGGCGAGACGCGAACGCCAGAATTCTTAAGTAAAAATCCTAACGGCAAAATTCCTGTATTAGAAATTAAAACAGGAAAATACTTGACAGAATCAAATGCCATAATGGTTTATTTGAGTGAAGGAACAGAATTTTTCCCCTATGACCGCTTTTCGCGAGCGCAAGTGCTGCAATGGTTATTTTTTGAGCAGTACAGCCATGAGCCTTTTATTGCTACATCGAGATTTTGGATTTCTATTTTGGGTCAGGCTGAAGAATATAAGGAAGCGCTGGAGCAAAAACGTGAATCTGGTTACGCAGCACTTAGAGTGATGGAAAACCATTTAACTATTCACAAATTTTTTGTAGAAGATCGTTATACTATTGCTGACATCGGTTTGTTTGCTTACACTCATGTAGCTCATGAAGGTGGATTCGATTTGACAAAATTCCCTGCTATTCAAGCTTGGATAGAAAGAGTGAAAGCTCAGCCAAGATATATCAGTATTAGGCACGATTAAATATACTTCTTCTTACCAAAACGTACCTGCCCCATATTTCGCTAAGGAATAAATGATGTTGTTGGTCAATCATAGTGCGGGGTCACATCCCTTATCGCTCGTTGAGGTTTGGGGATTTCACCTGATATCAGTTCGCCAACAAAATTATAAATTACAGTAGTTTTCAATTGAACCCGTGCTACATCATCTGGGGCGGGGTAAACCTGCCCTTACTTTATAATACAATACGGTTCAGTTAAAGCTTTGATCCCCTTTAACCCACGCCAGTCGCCTAGTAGCGGGAAACCCTCCAGCGCTCTGTGTCGGGTTTCGGTGCAACTCGCGGCGACTGGTGAGTCCAGTCCGCACCCTTCGGGTTTCCCTCATCGCTTCTGGTGAAGCAGCGCGCCGACACCAGTGTTTCCCGCGCCCTGGCGACTGCACCAAGCTTTATAGCGAACCCGAAGGCGTGGGTCTGTTACGATCTTCAGTGAGTAAACTTTACTAACAGCAAGCGTATTACGTTATAATACCGTCTAGCCGATTAAGGTTCTGCAAGAGGCATGTAGAGACGCGACACCCTTACGGGTGACGCTCGTTCCAATTCCCTTTCAGAAGTTGAGATTGAAGGCAAAACTCAGCAAGCTGAAAGCAACATTCGTCGCTTTCAAGCACGAGATTGATAGATGGCAAGGCAACTAAACTGAAAAGTTGCTCTGCAATAGATTTAGGACTTACGCACTTTACACATTGACCATCATGTGTCATAAAGGCTTATTAACCTAAAACTCTTGCCGGGGCTCGTTCCCAGGCAGAGCTTGGGAATGAGATCAAGGAGGCTCCTTAGGACGGTTTGACGGGAGGCAGAGCCTCCAACAAGAGCATTACAAGGCAGAGCCTTGTAACGAGAGGCAATTCATAGTTTGTCGTTTCTGTCAATGCGTAAGTCATAAGATTGTTAACCTCAGCTAGGGAAGTGACTTCCTGGCTTAGGTTGAGCGATCGCAGCGCTACGCGATTTATTAATGAAAAAATAAATACAGGACTTACGCACTTTACACATTGACCGCCTTGCAGTTCGTCTAAGGTAACAAGTCTAAGGTAACAAGTCAAAAAAAATAAAAAAGGTACAGGTTCCCCTAAATTTATTTATGGAAAACAAAAAGAAATGTCCGATCGAGACACGCAGTGCGCGAAGTCTTCCGGGGGAAACTTCCCCCGGAGAGCTTCGCAAGAAATACTACGTCCTTATTACAAGCACTCTTTCCAAGGCATCTTTTCGGGGGAAACTTCCCCCGAAAAATGCCGCACCACGCTTCGCTCGTGGCGCTGACGCTCCTTCTCCCAAGGGGAGACGCTGCGCGAACGTCGCTACCGCTGACGCCGGAGTACCGGCTAACGCAACGCTTACGCTAACGCGATTTATTTATGGGGTTCTTACTTTTGACTTTTGACTTGTTACCTTAGACGAACCCGAAGGGGCGTGACCATCATATGTATGGCAGTTCAAAATCTTGCCTGGGCTCGTTCCCAGGCAGAGCCTGGGAATGTGATTAAGGGAGGCTCTGCCTCACGGTTTGACGGTCGGCAGAGCCTCCGATCAAATCATTACAAGGCAGAGCCTTGTAACGAGAGACATGTACATTTTGTTCTTTCTGTCAATGCGTAAGTCCTAAAATAGTTGCGTTGGCGTTACTTTTCAAGCCCCCTATTTTGCAATGGGGTAATAATTACGAGTTACGAATTATTGTTATTTTTTATTAAGTAAATTATCAAAATCTTTAATTGAAGGTTAATTCAGCCAACTGTCTGTGCAGTACGGACATATCTAAATTAGGATGATGACAGAAACAATACTGTCAGTGTTCATTTTGATGGCAACTGTTTAGGCTCTAAAAAATCAGAAAATTTTATAACATCATTTTGATAGAAAAAAGGGAACACAGGAGGTAGTTATGGTAAAGGATATTAAGCCAGATTCCGAACCTAATACCGACAAACATAAACCAAGCATGGGTGGGGGAATGCCGATTGTTGGCTATTGGGCAGAAAAAACGCTGACTCCTGAAGGTCTGTTGTTGTGGAAAACATTGTTTCATAAGAGTGCAAGTCTTTCCTGTGCTTGGGGAACAGGAGGTCAGAAGGGAGGATTCAGAAATGAGGATGGCGAAACCTTACAACGTTGTGCTAAAAGCGTTGAGGCGATCGCATCAGAATTACTTGAACCTGTACCAGTTCACTTTTTTGCCAAGCATAGTTTAAATGACCTCAAGCAATTAACCAGTCATTTATGGTTCAATTAGGGAAGGTGCTGCGTTGATGTTGTATCCCGAAGTCAATGCGATCGTTCACACTAAGGTCGATAACCGTTCCGGCACCCCTGCCTTTAAACGTGTGCCGGTTCTGGTTTACGCCAGCTGAACTTCAGAGCACCTCACGGGCGGCGCACCAGCTGTTATGAATGGAACAAACACCACCACTCCCCCTCTTCCCCCCACTACGCCAGTCGCCTAGGTCGGGCTAACACTCGTGTCGGCGCTTACGCTCCCCCATTCCCTACTCCCCACTCCCCATTTTTCTTAAGAGTGTACTAGCCGATTCCGCTTTCTAAAGCACTCCAAGTATCATCCCCAACTATTCCATCCGGTGTCAAATTATGAGTAGACTGGAAGTGCTTAACAGCATTTTCAGTGTTTTCATAAAATATTCCGTCAACAACTATATTGTAGTTATAAGCTTGTAGATACTCTTGCAGACGTGTGACATCTTCACCTGTGCTACCGAGACTGAGAATTGGCTGAGATATAGATTGAGTAGACATGATTTTCCCTAATACTAAGGTAAGGTCGAGCAAAATATAATTGCTCTAAGTGCTTTTCACGATAATTAATAGGTATAAGTGAATCAATTTATGCATTGCTACGGGGTAAATCCGTTATTGTTGCTGTGCTATCTGCCTAACTGCCTCTATATCAATCTCTAACTGTTCAGCTATTTTTTCTACAGTCAATCCTGCCTTTAACAGCAGTGGAACGGCTGCTAACTTACCTTCTACTCGTCCTTCTTCCCGACCTTCTTCCCGACCTTCTTCTAATGCTTCCTGGTAAACTCTAGTCTGTTTGAGTGCGCTCAATTTCAGCATATTTTCTACCTCTTGACGGCTCAACTGGGGAAATTTGTACACTATAATCGTCTCGATTAAATCTATTATCGCCCTTGCTGGATAAGCTGTTTGCTACTTCTTGCCTTGTGTGTTGGATGAGTTGTCGGGCGCGATGAGTGGCATTTTCTTCTGGTTCTACCACTAACTTGACAATGCCGATCGCCAAAGACTGGTCTGCTGTAGATTCCAATTGCATCTAGATAAACGCGCTGCACTTTAGAACTTTCTAGCAAAACCTGATAGAGTCTGGTTTCATCAGGTTCTAAGCTTCGCTTAGGGTAGATCATAACAACGTACCAGTCGTAGGTAGATGGATTCTGGTCTAAAAACAGGAAAAGTTCGGCGAATAGTCGATGATAGAGAAATTTGGGTAGAGTCGATGGGGGTTATTATGCCCCGCACCTCTCTGTTAGTTCCGGACGT
>CAXTSI010000412.1:0-8169 GCA_964246695.1 uncultured bacterium | reverse complement strand
ATCTGTAAGTCCCACAGTTAAATTATCCGTTACATCCGTTATGTCATCCGTTGCCCTCCCCAGTTTAGTCGAATTTGGCACAAAAAACCCTGCAGGCAAAGACTGTTCTACCACCGGATGACGCCCATCCACAATCATCACCTCTCGTCCTGACACCATTTCGGGACGACAGTAACCTTGGTAAACCGCCAACTCTGCCAAACCACATAACACATCTGCTGCAGCCACCGCACGAGATATATTGCGAATGATCTCCGCTTGTACTCCCACCTCGTCCCGCAACGCTGCAAAAATTTCATACTCCAACTTATTTAAATCATCCCGCGCCGTGAGAATCCGCGCTTCTCTTTCTTTCAACTCCGGAGTGATGTAGCGCTCCTCATTTGTCAGAGTTTGCTTGCGGATATAATTAGACGGGACTTGGTCAGCTTTTGCCCGGGAAATACTGATGTAGTAACCAAAAGTTTTGTTAAATCCTACCTTTAGCGTGGGAATTCCCGTGTTTGCCCTCTCGTCAACTTCTAAATTGGCAATCCATTGTTGATCTGCTTCTACGGTGACACGCCTCTCATCTAACTGGGGATTCACACTTTTGCGAATTAACCCACCTTCGGTTAAATGTATAGGTGGTGATTCTACAATGTGGTCAAGTAATTTTTGCGCCAACTCTGACAACACGGGCGGCACTTTCTGTAAAGCTTTCAGGAAGGGAGAACGAGACTCTGCCACCAAATAAGCTAATTCTGGCAAGCGAGACAGCGAATCTGCCAAAGCTATTAAATGTCTAGCATTCGCAGTGCCAGAACCAGCGCGTCCTGCAAGCCGTTCCAGGTCATAAATTTGCCGTAATAATTGCCGCAATTCTTGCCTGAGAATAGTATTTTCTATAAGTTCTTGAATAGTGTCTTGCCGGGAGCGAATACCTTTAATATCAAGTAGCGGTTGCAACATCCATCGCCGCAAAGCACGACCGCCCATCGCCGTACTGGTTCTATCTAATGCCCACAGTAGGGAACCATGAAAACTTCCATCACGGACAGTTTGCGTAATTTCCAGGTTACGGCGAGTTTGATAGTCAACAATCAGGAAGTCGGTGAGAGTGTAGGTGCGTAGCGGCTGTAGGGGAACAGAGGTTTCTTTTTGCGTATCTTCTAAGTATTCTAGGAGACCACCAGCCGCACGAACTGCTAAAGGAAGGTGGTCGCAGCCGAGTCCTTCAAGCGATCGCACTTTAAACTGCTGCAACACTTTCGTTCTGGCTTCGCCTGCAGAGAAGGGAATTTGCGATCGCAAGCAATAACAAAATGATGGCGGTAAACATGCCGGTAGATGTTCTGATTTTTCTCCGGGACGTAGTAAAATACCCAAGTCAGGGGCGTTGGTAGGAACCAGCACCTCTGAAGGCTGCAAGCGCATTAATTCCTGTGTCAGATGCTCTAAATTGCTTCCTTGGGTGGTGAGGATTTCGCCAGTAGAGATATCTGCATAAGCCAAACCCCAATGTTCCCCAGCAATTACCACAGCAACTAGGTAATTATTGTGACCTGCCTTTAGCATTCCTTCTTCTAACAAAGTGCCAGGAGTGAGGATGCGCGTTACCTCGCGACGCACTAAACCAACAGCCTCAGCGGCGTCTTCCACTTGATCGCAAATCACAACTGCATAACCTTTTTCTACCAGTAAGGTACTGTAGCGCTCCCATGCATGATGTGGCACACCTGTCATGCATACCCTACCAACTTCTCCGGCATGCTTACTAGTCAGGACAAGTTCCAGTTCCCTAGATACAGTAATCGCATCCTGAAAAAAAGTTTCAAAAAAATCTCCCACCCGATACAGCAGCAGCGCGTGAGGATACTTATCCTTCATCTCGACGTAGTGCTGATACATTTTACTGAGTCTGCTGCGATCCACGAGTTTAGTATCAGCGTGAGGCGCCGTCGAGACATTGGTTTGAGTTGTTTGGGGTGCAGAGTCAGAAGCGGTCATCTATAATTTAGGAATACGTATTGCAATCTGCTATTATCTGATGATAACCCGTAGGATAACTTGTTGTTAGGTTTACTCTCACATTGTTCAACGTTGATTACATCTTCGGTTACTTAGCCTATAAATCCGGACTGGCGTAAATAATTGGCAATCCGTACAGTACTAGTGATGTTAAAGGCTGTTAGCCCGTCTTTTTGCCGCTACCTTTGGATAATCACCCAACCATTCAGATTTAGGATTTATTTCAAACAGGGTTGCTTCTAACATTGCCAGCAAAAGACTTTTTCGCCTAAAAGTTTGTTTGCGCTCATGAGGATTGGGAATAATCACAGTAACATCACCCCGCCGCATTTGTGGATGCTTTCCCCCTGCGTAGGGACCTTCAAAATCCAATTCTTGTAGACGTTTTACCAAATTGCGCCAAGAGACAGGGATTAATCTCGACATTTCTAGACAGGTTGAGTAAGTTCATTGAGGTTGATATTGGCTATTACGGGAATCATTAGTCCCAAACGCAACCGTAACGCCAGCCAGTCACTCAAAGCTTCCCTCAATTCACGCCGACAAGCTTCTAGCGTTTTATGACGCGCCCAAACTCCCTGTAAACCAGGAATTTCACCCCAGTAAGTTTTATCATCCTCAATAATCTCATAAATCGCCAGTTCCATTGCCTGGTCAATATAGCTTGCCAGCATTGTCAGTTTTCCTTCACCTGTGTGTTTAATTTGTCGCCTGTGAGAATTTCTATCTCGGCGAAGAGAGCGTCTAATTAGTTGCCGATCGTTCTCTATTTTTACATTTATAACTGGACGACCACGTTGGTAGCGATAGTAAAAATAGACATCATCTTCACCAGCAAATGGTTGTTCATTTTCTATAGCTTCGTCCACTAACTCTAATTTTTGACCAGCTACAGTTAAGCTTAGCTGATACTGTAAAGTCTGGGAGCGTTGGGGATAATCCACAGTAGCTTGTATTTTGGCTACCTTACATCTTGCACCACCACCAGAAACCGGGTTTCTTGCAAATAATTAAAGCTGAAACCCTTAATTCTTCGTTTAGAAACCCGGTTTCTCTTACCTTGTTGAGAATGGTGCAAGATATCAGCTACCGGAATACCCTGTTGACCTTTCCACAAAAAATCACTAATCCCTCCCCCTTGACGAATGGGAGCAGGCAAGTCTGTAGGTGTCGCCTTTAGCAATCCAATGGCTTCAATTAAATTTGATTTACCAGATGCGTTGGCACCAATTAATACATTCAACGGTTGCAGTTCAATTTCTTCACCCTCACTTCCATAGGAAAGGAAGTTTTCTACTCGCAGGCTGCGGATAAATCTTTTGCCTTCCACCTGATTCTCCCATTCTGCTAATCATCTAAATTTTACTCCTATTCACTCACCTCAAAAGGAGAAAGGTGTTGCCCATCCTCACTAGACAAAACCATTTGATTAAATTCCCCAGCACGCCAGATATCTGCCACATCTTTGATAAAACTAGCTATAGGTATAGCAATCAACAAACCGATTACGCCTCCTAGTTTGGCTCCCAACAGTAAGGAAATCACTACCCACACAGGATTTAAGCCAGTTAAATTGCCTAGAATGCGAGGAGCAACGAAGTTAGAATTTACTTGGTCAATCGCCACAGAAACGAGTAAGACTTCTATTCCCAGCCAAAAGTTTTGTAGCGCCACCAAAAGACTGACTATGGCAATACCGATCCCAGTACCAAAGGGGAACAGAGAAAAGAACCCAATTGCGATCCCAAAAAGTAAAGCTAAGGGAACTTGCAAAACCAAAAACACGAATATCAGGGTTGATCCTAGCAAAGCACCCAACGTTGCTTGACCAATAAAGTAACCGTGAAAATCCTCTCGGAGGTTTTGTCGCACTTTTAATGCAATATGAGGCGGCAACCACAGAAAAATTCCATCCCAAAGACGTTCTCCATTCCATACTAAGTAGACAGTCAGCACCACCGTTAGTAGTACGTTGGCTAAAGTGCCAATGGTATCAACAGCAAAACTGAGAATTTTCCCAATGAATGTCTGAATTTGACTGGATAATCTGTCGAGAATTTGGGTAAGTAAATTGCTGATATTAGCTGGTAGTTGTTGAGTTGCCGCCCAATTTTGCAAAGCTTGCAACTGTTGAGTTCCAGAATCAATCCAAGCCGGCAAAATGTTAGCAAGTTCGTTGAGCTGTACGAGAATCTGGGGAACCAAAGTAATAGCTAAAGCGACTACAATCACCACAGTCAATAGCAAAACTCCCCAAACAGCTAGGTCGCGCCTGACTCGTTGTTGCTGTAAAAACCGGATCGGATAGTCTAAAACAAAAGCCAGCAAGATGGCGGCGACAAAAACACTTACTAAGGGTTGAAAATACTGCACCACTTGCAGCAAAACCCAACCATTAAGTATGGTGAGGGGAAATGCCAATCCTAAACTTAACCATCGCGGTAGTTTGAAAGCTGATTGCATCATTGGGGAATAGGTAGTGGTTAGTTGTTAGTGGTTAGTGGTTAGTGGTGAGCCAGTGCGTTGGACGGGTTCCCCGGCTTGAAGCAACTGGCTCACCCGAAGGGTAATTTTTGACAACTAACAACTAACCACTAACAACTAACAATTTTGTTATTTATAAAATCTAACAAAATACGCTGAGGCATTGGTCCGAGGGGACGTACTTCCCCCGCTACTGCTGAATAACAGCTACCTTGGCGAATTTCTGACGGTGTCAGTAAGCCCATATCCCAGCCCTCATTGAGAACGAGTTGATTTAATTCCACCGTCAGGGGTGCATAAAAGACGTGACGAACAGCCTTTTCATCACGGTAGCAGCCAAACTTGGAAAATGTTGATGGTATATAGCCAATTTCTTCTAAGATTTCTCGCTTTACCGTCACATCTGGGGTTTCACCAGGTTCCATGTGTCCGCCAAATAGCGCCCAGTGATTAGGATAGACAATAGTGGGGATATTGTCCCGCAACTGCATCAGAAACTTGTTTTCTTGGTAGAGAATAGCGATCGCCACTTGAGTAGCCATGTTCACCTTGAGCGACATCTAAACCGAAAACATTCCAGTTATATTGATAAAGCCCTTGCATGGCAAGGGCTTGAAATCTCAAGTAGCGACTGTTAACATGATGATTTTTAACTACTTGGGAGCGCTAAAGCCAGCTTTCTCGGCAGTCGCCACATCTGCAAAGCAGATGATTGGCTTAACATTTTTATAGTCTGGTGACTTGGCAGTTTGGTAAATGTTACCCCGCTTCGCTGTCGCTACGCCCTTAACTGGAGCATTTTTGGGACAGGCGGTTGCTCCTTGAGGCTTCACACCTAACTGCTGAGCTTCAGCCGTGAGAGTTCCCTTAGTTGTAGCTGTTCCCGAATTACCCGAATTAGATGAGGAGGTTCCTCCAGAAGGAACCGAACCAGTAGTAGCTGTTGACTGTGGGGTACTTTCCCCACCAGGAGAAGTAGTAGCGGAATTGTCAGACTTTTGCCCACCACAACCTGAGATAGCTAAGATAGCCAAAAATGCAATGGTAAGAGTCCATCGATGTTGCAATAGATGTTTCATCTAAAACCTCCGATACGTTTGGAAACCGTGCGTCTAAAGACCACGGAGGAAAAACGAACGACCTGTTTTAACAGGCGTCAAAATATTTTTAAATACAGCCCCAGAAGGGGTTGGACAAGCAGAGGAGCAGTACTTGTCCATTTCCCTGTATGCCGAGAATCGCCTTGCATGCTCCAGTCATGTTAGCCTTGTCAAAGTTATCGGTCGGTACTTTCCAACTAGCACTGCATTACCCCTCGTAAAGCTGGTTAACTACCTGGTTCTAGGGTCGCGGGACTGGCTGCGCATCCCGGAGTAGGAACTTAAACGCTTGCCGATAACGTAGTCACTTAAGACTTAGACGGGTCAGCTATCTAAAAAGTGAGGCACGAGGCCTCGTGTCTTCAGAGCGGGGTGCTGACAGCCTGTTTATATCGCGCTCAATTTAAAGAGAATACCTTATTTAACCAACAGTAACTTGGTCAGTCGAAACATCTGTTGCACCGCTAACACCTCTAGCAACTTCTACGAGTTCGTCAAGAATATCTTGACTCGGAACTTCCCCTTTCAGTACAACTGTACCGCCAGTTTGGGCTACGTACAAGCTGTCAATATCATCAAACCGACCGTCTTCATCAAAAGCTAAGGCTACCCGCTTTGCCAGACCACTCTGATCGTACTCTCCGTTTAACCCCTGTCGCTCGAGAGGAATGGTTTCCGTATCCGTGCTTTCAGTAGCAGTATCATCAGTAGCTGCTACTGGTTCGGGATTAACTTGAGCATCTTCAGGCTTTTCCATCCCAAAAAGTCTTTGTAACCAACCCATAAACTTAATCCTCCAAATACAGAACATTAAAGCGGTCTTTTTCAAATCCGGTTTATTTATCGATCGCAAATAAATTTCCGCAGCGGGTTTAACGACAAATGAAAGAACCCTGCTTTAGGGACGCGATCGATAGAGTCAACAACTTACGAAAAAATCGATTCTGACTCTAACCTCAGTATACCTGTACAACAGCATTTAAAAGCTTTGATAGAATTACTGATAAAGGAAACCTTAGTATTGTGCATTTTGTCAACTGTTAAGCGCCAATCAATTTGAACATAAATTTTATTAATCCTCTATTGAATAAAATTGCCACTTGAATTTCAAATTAAGAATCTTTAATTTGGAAAGACCACGGAGTAATTATTCATGAGAAATTTGGCTGACCTTTGTAAAGCTACACCAGATACTTACAAAAAATTATTAAGATAAAATAAAGTTTTTTCAGGAAAATTCAAAGGTAGCAATCCTAAATCAACAAAAGCGAATATGTACCTGTAGGTACAGGACTTCCGGACATCAGTCATAAGGCATGGAATAATTGGGCATGGGGTTAGTAGGGTATGAGGTACGGGAGATAATATTTTCCGATCTGTTCCCAATATCCTCTGCTCCGTTGCCTCCGATCCCCTCTGGAGAAGAGCAAGTTCTCCCTGTGGGTAATTCACTATTGCAAAAATAGCGAAGGAAGAGTATTTTGTAACATGTACTTGCATTATTATAGGGCGATCGCAGCAACGTTACAAATGTCAGCTAATTTATTGATAATTACATAAACCTAAATCGATTAAAACAGTTAAAAAGCTTATTTTAACCGGGAAAATTCGGATGATGAGTTACATTTTTTTTGCAGCTTCGACCGCAGCTTCGACTTGTTCCAGCGATGTAGACTTGGGATTTGTCCAATTAGGTTGGTGGAAAGTAGTTATTTTGGGCATTGTCCAAGGGATCACAGAATTACTGCCAATCAGTAGTACCGCTCATTTACGAATAGTACCGGGTTTGCTGGGATGGCGTGACCCAGGTTCAGCTTTTTCGGCGGCGATGCAACTTGCCAGCCTAGCAGCCGTCATTAGTTATTTTTGGAAAGACATTAAGCAATTGACAGGAGGAACAGTAAGAGCGATCGCGGAGCGAAACTTCCAGTCCAGATCCTTTCAACTAGTGGTGGGGCTATTGCTGGGTACACTTCCCTTAGTCGTGGCGGGTCTAGCGCTCCACAAGAGCATTAACGCTTGCAATTCCCCTTTTCGGACTTTAACAGTTATTGGGACGGCGAGCATCGTCATGTCTCTGTTGCTAGCTTTAGCAGAAAGACAGGGTAACCACGAGCGCGACTTTAACAAGTTAACCAGGCAGGATGCAATCTTAGTCGGAATCGCTCAAGCATTTGCCCTGATTCCAGGAGTTTCTCGCTCCGGTTCCACATTAACAGCTGGAATATTTCTCAAAATGGAGCGAGAAACAGCAGCTAAATTTTCCTTTTTACTAGGCATACCAGCCGTTGTGTTAGCAGGGGCTAAGGAACTGCATGTCCTGTTAAAAGCTGGTCTTGATGCTAATGGTTGGTTAATTTTATTAATTGGCTTAACCTCCGCCAGTATTTCAGCCTTTTTGGCGATTTACGGTCTGTTGCGCTACCTGGAAAAACACAATACCTTTATTTTTGTCTTTTACCGCTTGGCGATGGGTGTATTTTTGCTCGTCGCTGTCACCGCAGGTTGGTTGCATAACTGATGTTGTTTATGAAGAATTAGTCAGGAGCCATAAGATGAGGGGGATGAGGAGGAT
>CAXTSI010000411.1:0-8332 GCA_964246695.1 uncultured bacterium | reverse complement strand
CTTACACCGTAAGGCATTAATTCCTCTTGCCCTTCTTAAATGAGCGAACGTACAGAAATGAGCTTTGTCTACCGGGATAGAAAGACGAATAAGCGCCCGATGTCTGTTATCCGTTTCCACATAGAAAATCCCAGCCTGAGCAACACGTTGGGTGTATCCGGGGGCTTCTGTTGCAGATGTAGCTAAATTGATTTCTGAAAGAGCAAACCCAACCCACATGCCTAATTTTTCTAAGGTATCGATATTTGAAGGGATATCAGTAAGATTAAGGGCAGTCATGTTTTTGTTAATCAGTAACAATCCCGTTTTATCCTGATCAACAAAATTATGTAAATGGGCTTCTTTTATGTAGA
Source organism: uncultured bacterium (assembly GCA_964246695.1). GTDB lineage: Bacteria > Cyanobacteriota > Cyanobacteriia > Cyanobacteriales > Nostocaceae > Stigonema. The sequence goes on along the minus strand of CAXTSI010000411.1, from coordinate 7,979 downwards.
ACACGAACATTCACTGAAGACTTGAAAGGCTTACAGGAAATAGTATTGAACCATGTTCAGCTAACACCTATGAATCAAAAAGTTCCGAATTGACCCTTGAGTAAGGTTAAATCGGAACTTCTTTAAAAGAGAATATGAGATGAAAAATAACCGAAACGGACAGGCAACTATTTTGAATGATAGTGACTATTCAAAACTCCGCAAACAGATTAAGAGCAGAAAATACAAACTGCTTCTGGACTTGGCTTGGTACACCGGTGAACGGTGGGGTGCATTGGTGCAGCTGAAAATTGAGGACGTGTACAATCCCGATGGATCACCCAGGGAGTACATTACTTTTCGGGCATCGACTCGAAAAGCATCCCCTGATGGTAAGCGTCAAACTCGCCAGGTGCCTGTACATGATATTTTGGCTGAGGCACTACGGGGATACAAACCTGAGATCTTATCGCCCTGGCTGTTTCCAAATCGTGAAGGTGATGCACCGATCACTGTCCGCTGGGCTGACAAGATTTTGCGGGCAGCGGTCGAACGTTCGGGTTTAGAAGCTTTAGGAATCAGCACACATAGCACCCGCCGGAGTTTCATCACCAAACTGCACCGCGCTGGTGTGGATGTGTACACCATTCAAAAAATCACTGGTCACCAGGACGTTAAGGCTCTGGGGCGCTATGTGGAAATTGACAGCGATCGCGTTAAGGGCGCGATCGCCACTCTGTAGTAAACCTTCAAAAATGCAATCACATAACCATGACACAAACTCAAACCACAAACCAATACTTAATTTTCAAGGTTGAAGATTTCTGCCAGAAACTTAAAAAAAACGACTTTAAACATCCAGTTGATCGAGCCAAGGCACTGGAGGCTCTAGCAGACTTGGCATGGGATGATGTTGAAGATCTGTATCAGTCCGCTGTTCGTATCGATCCATAAACTTTAGGCTCACGACTACTACTAGCACTACTACTAGCACTACTACTAGCTTACTACTACTAGCATTGCCTTGTAACAGGCAATAGAGCCTGGTACATTGCCTTGTAACAGGCAATAGAGGTTCATTATGGTTGGTAAAGGCGGTCGTCGGAAAACAAGCTGGGATGAAAACTGGAACCACGGAAAAACTAAGGTGATTCGAGTACCTGAATCACTAGCCGATCACATAGTGGAATATGCTCGGTCGCTCGACTCTGGGTTGGGCAGTTCCCATATTGACCAGGAGCAATTACAAAAAGCTCTGTTGTTAGCTATCGATACCTTCGTGCAGCAGCGGCTAGAAAAATTTCACCCCAACCAATACGCCTGTACTGGTTCAACCAACACTCGCCGGTGGGACGAGCTGAGGAAGCTCAGGATTTTAATCGCCCAGGAGCCTAGTAAAATATTAGCTCCGACGATTAACACCCTAGCTCCGACGATTAACACCCTAGCTCCGACGATTAACACGCGTTTCGACGAGCATTAATACGCTAGCTCCGAACATTAATACGCTAGCTCCGAACATTAATACGCTAGGCGACCAACTTTAACACGCTAGGCAACCAACTTTAACACGCTAGCTACGAACATTAACTTTTCTGTTTCAGGGAAGACTGCTCGCAAAGTGTATTAAGCGAGCAGCATAGAAGGGAAATAAAATTTGTAACGTGGTGCGTCTTTCAATCATACTCACTCTTAATTAACTGCTTAATCTCACAAGGTGACTTGCCCTGGTCGATCGCCTCCCTCACCAGTTCCACTTTGGTTTGTGCTTGGCGCGATCGCGTACTGCCAATGTAAACTCGATGCATCTTGCGTCCAGCCATCCAGGTATAACGGTAGTACCAATACTTATTACCTCCCCTTTCAACCCAATATCTCTCAATCCAGTGAGCAGGCTCGTTTTGTTGCGCTTGTTTTTGTGTATGATGTTTGACTTGCTCACCAACAATACTTTCACTTATATATAAATTGGTAACTTCTTTTACCTGCTCACCAACACAAAAACACTGTTGGTGAGCAGTTGGGGTGAGTTCATTACTTTCTACAAAAAGCTGCTCACCAACAAGATGCTTGTGTTGGTGAGCAGAAATCCAAAATCTTTCATTGTCGGTGTGACCAATGGGGTTAGACCGAGAATTACCAACAGAGACGACATTGGTTTGGTCAAGAATATCACAAGGATCTTGCTGCTGTGTAGCCTGCTCCTGTTCAAGAGAATCCCAGTAAGAATCATGTGTATTGCCAAGGGAATCCCAACGAGGATTTGGAGTATAGACTCGTTCTGTAGCAGAAATGCCCAACTCTAGCTCGGTTTGCACATAATTCTGCTTTGAACAGTTATGTGTTTCACTATCAGAAATTTCTTTCATAATTTAAGTAGCTTATTTTGAGTGCTTCCTTCAAGTTGAAGGAAGTTTTTTTATGATGTTAATATCAAGCCCAAATAAAGTTAGTAAAGGTTCAAGCTCAGCTAAATTGTTATCCGGAAATAATTCATCGATTATTGTAGTGTTCCCATATTTGTTAACCAAAGCTTGATAATTGCGATCTTCCTCCCAGTAGCGCTCACGTAGACATATTCTGATAAAGCCTTCCGGATTATCTTTGATCTTTTCAAAACCTCCTCTTAACTTGAAAATCTCCAAAGCCAGCTTGATTTCGTTATTGGGACGAGCGACCACTTCAGTATCTCTTTCGTCAAAATCGAAACCAGCATTTCTCAGATCAGCAACATTCTCTTGGACAGAAAAGGATTGCTGCTGCTGCTTAGTATCCCCCTCGAAAGATTGCGAACTTGAGGGTGGTAAAACGCAAATTTTTTCCCGCTGGCACGATTTTTTTCTTGGGAATAAATCTGATAGAGAGCGTGTAACAATGCGAACTACGTTCCATGTAAAGCGCTTTACTAAGTGAACTACTCGCAGATCTATTAATTGCTGAAGTGCATCTTTGAGAGTGTCTCTACAGAAAGGGTCACGGCGAAATTTGGCTACCCAAGCGTTGAAGTCTTTTAGGTCTGGTTCAATTTCTGCACTTAGTTTACTTTGTCGTATTAGCCACTGCCAAAGGAGTTTAGCAGAGGGTTTTATACGATTCTCTAGGCAGAACTCGTCGTGTTTCTCGGTCCAAACTTTATCTGTTTCTGTCCGCTTTGGGAGAGAGTTTTTGTAGTAGAATGTCATTGTCAAACGAAAAAGTTACATCAAGGAGCCGCTTAGTTAGTTGGAATTATCAAGCGGCTTTTTGGTTTTTGGTGGACGCTTAGCTAGTAGGCGATCAGGGATAAAAAGTAAAACCGTCTTACAACTTGTAAGACGGTTTTATTCAGGTTCTTTGACACCTTTATCAGAAATCAATTGCTGGATCTTAGCTTCAAGCTCTTGGATGGATTTTTTGAAGTCGCTTTCACTTTCCCTACTTTCGTCAAGTCTATTGATCAGCCTTTGCTGGTGTGACCTGACATAAGAAAGATGCTTTTCTTCAATTAGCTTGACAGCCTCTAGAATTTCCCCAGTAGCTGCGCTTCTGGATTGGCTAGACTCACTCCTACTTCCCCTGATGCTAGACCCCTGATCATTTGGGACGTGTCTTTGTATCCCATCGATTTGGCTTTGCTCAGTAGAGCATCCCTCTGTTCTGGAGAAAGCCTCACCGATAGTCTTGCCTCTTCGTTCGGCAATGTTTTTGGTCGTCCGGGTTTTTGTGGGGTTGTCATTGTTGCTTTCACTCATATACCTTTTTTCTATTCTAATTTTGTCAGCACAAAAAGTTTTGTGTTCACGCTTGACTTTTAATTTTGGGTGTACGATTATGTTAACAGAGTTTTGTGAAAACAGAATTACAAAATGCTCCCTCCCCACCCTTGCCTAGTGCCTGTGGGGACACCCAAATAAACCGGAGCAAGCCCCCGCGCCTAGAAGAATGCGCGGAACCAACCTCAAACTAACCTTCTGTAAGGAGAAACACATTTGGGAAAAGTCGAAATTCGTATATCCGGTAACCGCGCCGACCTAGAGGCGATGACAGCGTTCTTACTCGACATACAAGCAGTAAAGAAAATTCCGAAACTGCTTTATAAAAGCATCTACTACCCCAACCGCAGCCGCCAAAATCCCGGACTGCGCCGATACCTAAAGTTTTTGATTGAGTCTGAGGAAATCGTTCAAGACAGTGACCGCCCTGCGGTTCGTCAAAAGTCAAAAGTCAAAAGTCAAAAAAAACAAAAAAGGATACAAGCCCCTGAATACCACTAGTAGAGAGCTAGCACTACCACTAGTAACTAGCTATTGATCATTGGTAACAAGCCAATGATCAATGGCTGGTTGCTAGTGGCGACCAACCGTCCCGTAAGGAGTAAACGCCTATGGAATAACAGTCAATTTTGGAAGGTTTAATGAAGCTAACTGACTTCAGCTTAGTTGTGTGCCAACTAAGCTGGGTCTTTCCTACAAACAGTTTTGCGTTTAAGCACTTTTCATCTATGAATGAACCAACAGTTTACAGCGAGAAGCCGTGGGCTATTTTTCGCTTACTCTCTGTCAAGTACAGCATGCCCATTGCTCGGTTCCGCAGTCAAGGGGATGCAAACCTTTATTTGAGGATCTTCCGTCGCCATAAGCCAGGAGCTAGTTTCAAAGTCGTGTTTGATCCGTTCAACACTCAACGCCCAATTTAAAACGCGACCACCCTAAGGTTAGGCGATCGCGTTTCGCAGTTGAATTTTAATAGCAGCCTATTAGCACATAGGCTGTATCTACCAGTCACTTATTATACTTGAGAACTGTGATAATCAAAACCATCACCTATCAAAGAGTCAAGAACCTAGGCAACTACGAAAGTGAGCGCCTGGAAATGTCTTGCGATGTAGATGAAGACGAAGATCCAATTCTTGCCGCAAGGCGATTGCAACAAGACGTTTATCACTTGCTCTTTCAGCCTGCTGAAAAAGACATTGAACAAGATCCTGAACCAGAGCCTGGAGAGAATCCTTTTTAATCATGACTGAAATACCACAGAACCCAGACGAAGAAATTATCAAACGACTTGGCGAAGAGTTAAGGAGACTGCATGAAAAGCCTAATATTCAACTAAACATTTCCAGTACAGCAGCTTGGTGCCTCATAATTCAAATTCAGCTTGTTGGACGGCATCCTAACAATAAGAACTGGATGTACAACAATGTTAAGTGCTTTGCACATCAACTGGAATCCGCCTTGGAATTAAGCGACTGGTTGAAAGAATACACAGAAAAAGGCTGGAATCCAGAATTAGACGTGGTAGTTAGACCGCCTGAATGAACCGACCTGACCCCCCGGCGAAACGGTGGCTAGTGCCACCGTCGCGGTCTGGGTCCAAACCAGTCGTACAGTAATGTGTGCAGCAACTTAGGGCTTGAAAGAGTGAATCAAGCTTATGGCTTTTTTATCTTCATAAGCTCGGTTGCTGTTGCTTACTGTTTTCCCCTACATGCCTTGGGAGTGAAATAGGCTACGCGCCTTTGGGTGATTCATAGGCTTTTTTTTGGGGAATTACTAATTAGTTAGGTACACCCACATGGAACAAAAGAATTTGAGAGTACTGGGACTTGATGTCAGCAAGTCTTCAGTCTCTGCTTGCTTGTTGACAAGCAAACCAATTCAACCAAGACAATTTTATTATGAATGCCCGTTTTTTCACTTCGATGTTAGTAGCGACGATATCAAGGCAATGTTGGCGCTTGAACCGAATATCGCAGTTTTAGAACCTACGGGAATCAATTACTCTCGGATCTGGACAGAGCATTTAATTAATGCCGGAGTGTCGGTTAGACTTGTTGGCCATAAGGAATTAAAAAATTATCGCGCTCACCACCTGGGCTTGCCGGATAAAGACGATGACGCTGATGCTTTAGCCTTGGCTTGTTATCTATTTGAATACCTGGAAGAACCACGGCGCTTTGTTCATCTTCGTGAGTCATTAATTGCTGAACTCCGGCTATTAGTTTTACGCCTTGCCCACCTAAACCGAGTTCAAAGCCCAATCATTAACCGTATTCGCCAAGATCTGGCTTGGCAATTCCCGGAGGTGGCTTTGATTAAATCCCACAGGTGGAAAGATGCTGAAACTCCTGCCTTGTGGGCGTGGTTAGCAGGCGAACGAGACTGCAAACGTTACGACTATCTATATCAGAAAACAGCTGGTTTGGGGATTAAAGATACCGTCCGCCGTCACGCCGAGCGCTTGTGTAGTCTCCAGCGGGAGGAAGCAATAATTGAAAAGCAATTACACCAATTGCTTGCAGAACCTCGCTTTCAAGCTTACATCAAAGTTTTTGCCCGCTTTGGTTTTGGCGATCGCGCTCAGGCGATTCTGCTGTCGCAAATCTACCCCCTCTCCAATTACCTAGGTGTTGATGGTAAACCCATAGTGAAAATCCGAAAGGGGCGAAACTCTGGCAAACCAACAAAACGTCATTTGTCGCTGCGCCGATTCCAAAAAGCTTTAGGCGTTGCTCCCACCCTGGTAGCAAGCGGTGATACTCGTCATACCAAAGTTGTTGGCGGCTCGGATCTATGCCGTAAAACTCTTTGGCAATGGGCTTTTACGCGAATCGAAGTTAGAAAACTGCGACTGAAAAACGATCTGGGAGAAAAGCTTGGTGCCCTCATGGATGCAGAAAAAGCTTGCAAGCCTGTGCAAATTGCGCGATCGCGCGTCATCGGTATTGCAACTCGGATGCTGTTTAAGGAATTGGTGAAAGAATTGACGGTTGTAACGTAATGGAGTGAAGATAAAAGGATTAGACCTCTTGCTGAAGTACTAGGCGACTCTCATGTCGTCTCATTGCCTTGATTTTACCCCTTTACGAGGTAAAAACAGAGGGTAAGGCGAGGACTAATTCATAAATACTAAAGCCTGCATGGGCAGGCTTTGTTTGTCTAGCTTTTAGAGAGGAGTCAAGCAGCTAGAAGTTTGAGTGGCAGCAGGTTATTAACCTTAGCTCCTCACAGAGCGAGGCTAAAAACTTCAATCAGTCTATACAGACTAAAATCTAACAGCAAATGAATGCAAGCAGTCTATTGCTTAAAAAAGCAAGTTTAATGAGGGATGGCTGTGGAGATACTTAAGGAAAAGCAGAAGCTAGGTGTAAATATTAATATGAAAATTGGCGATCGCGTCCGTGTTAAAGATTCCGTAGTAGTTTACCATCATCCTGAGCATCGCGGTAAGGCTTTTGACCTCAAAGGCACAGAAGGCGAAGTAGTACAAATTGTCACTCTATGGCAAGGTAGACCTGTCAGCGCTAACTTGCCGATTCAAGTCCTGTTTAGTAAAAAATTTAAAGCCCACTTACGTGAGAATGAATTAGAACTCATTTAAATCCCTCATCTGCGGCGAAACAACCGGAAAAAATTCAGTTCGCCGCGCATTCTTTCTAGCTCTTGACGATGGCATTCTGCTGTTGTATAATACCACTCACTATGACGCTTAAGCTCAGACCGTGCCTGAACTTCCTGATAAAACTGGTGGGATGTTTGGTAAGCAGCAAAGGTTTCCTCAACTTCAGGTTGAGGAGAAGGAATAATATGCGGGAAATTTCTAGACATAAAGTTAGGAGCTAGGAGTAAAGTTAGGAGTTAGGAGTTAGGAGTGAGGAATACTACGGACGTTCCTTATTCATCTTGTTTTTCTGCGAGATACCCCGGCTTCAACGAAGTAAGCCGGGTGAGGTTGTTAGGTCAAATCTAGGGGTTCTCGGTCCCTAGATTTGACAACTTCCGGTCTGACACCACGATTAAACCTGAGCTTCGCTGTATCAGTCGGACTTTTTTAGTGGTAAACTGACCCAAACGCTTCCAGTTGTGGTCGGAAACAGATATTTCTCTTTTGGTGTCACCGCTCACCCAGCCACGATAAGTCCTGTTAGCTTGGGTAGCCTCTACATAATCACCTTTCCTAAATCCGTGGCTGTACGTTCGCTCATTTAAGAAGGGCAAGAGGAATTAATGCCTTACTGTGTA
>CAXTSI010000410.1:0-8344 GCA_964246695.1 uncultured bacterium | reverse complement strand
AAGGGTTTTGGCTGTTTGAGATGGTAGCGTTATTTCCGCCGTCATGTACTAGTACTCTACCAAGACAACTTTGACGGGTTTTACAAATTTTTAGAATAGTCAAAATTCTTCCCTACTCCCTACTCCCCACTCCCCACTTCCTATTACCTTTTTCCCAATAAATATGCAATTTAGATCCGAGACAGCTTATATTATAAAGAAGAAAAACCAGTCTGCGGAGAGTGGTTCACAGAATGCTGAGTCATCAACCAGATTTGATCTCAATCAAGATTCAGGGTAGACTCAAAACTCAAGATCGGAGTTTTCATCTCTGGCTTGATTCAGGGAAGACTGCTTTTCTACTAACTCAGGACTCAGGACTTAGGACTCAGGACACTCTATGCTAGCTGGTACAACCTTACAGAGTGGCAAATATACTCTAAACCAGGAAATAGGGCGGGGTGGCTTTGGCATTACATTCAAAGCCACACATCACTTCTTAAATCAGATAGTGGTGATTAAAACCCTTAATGAAAAGCTGCGACAACATCCTGATTTTGTTAAGTTCGAGCGTCAATTTCAGGATGAAGCAAGACGTTTGGCTACTTGTATCCATCCGAATATAGTCCGGGTTAGCGACTTTTTTGTCGAAGATGGGCTGCCTTACATGGTGATGGAATACATAGCTGGAGAAACCTTATTAGAGGCATTTGTCCTGCCTGGGATACCAATGCCCGAAGAAACAGCAATTCATTACATGTGTCAAATTGGGGCAGCATTGCAGGTAATACACAACAATGGTTTGCTGCACCGAGATGTGAAGCCTGATAATATCATTCTCCGTCAAGGAACTCAAGAGGTGGTGCTGATTGATTTTGGCATCGCACGGGAATTTAATAGTGGAGTCAGACAAACTCACACTGGTCTGGTTTCTGAAGGCTATTCGCCAATTGAGCAGTACCTGTCGCAAGCACCTCGGACACCGGCAACAGATGTATATGGTTTAGCTGCAACGCTATACGCACTTTTGACAGCACAAGTTCCCCTGCCTGCGCTGCTACGCGATCGCGAAGCAATGCCTACTCCCAAAGAACTACAACCCCATCTGAGTGCTGCAGTTAATCAGGCTGTGATGCGGGGTATGGCTGTAGAACCTCACTTTCGTCCGGCGACAGTGGCAGAGTGGCTGAAGCTGCTACCAGGAGATCGGGTGAGCGCTGTACCTAAACCAGTATTAAATCAAATAGTACCAACTATGGATTTATCTACCCAGCCGGACCCGCTTATACCAGCACATGTGCAAGTTAATAACACTAATGCACAACCACCTAAAAATCGCCGCCTAGTTCTAAAGAAACTGCGATCGCCTCAGGTTTTGATTGGGATAGGTATAGCCATTATTGCTGCAATAGCAGGTTTTGGCATCACTAAGAGCTTGATTGCTAAAAAAACTCCTCAACCGCAGCCATCCCCACAGCTATTTATGCCAAAGCCTAGTCATGAAGCGTCTGGGGAAGTACGCCCGATTAAGAGTACACCGTCGCCTTCAGTAAAACAGACGAACATCTCGTCGCCATCTGAGTCTGCACCTGTCTCTACTTCTAAATCGCGCAGGCGGCGTCGTCGTGTTTCTAGTGAAGACTCCCCAAGTTCCAACGTCACACAAGAATCGCCTCAACGCTACTCAGGAGAATCCCAACGCCGCAAACGGGATGTGGAAACGCCAGCACCATCTTCGTCTAGCACGGCTTCTACGCGATCGTTAACGGAGAAACTACGAGCAATCAGAGACTCTCGCAGTGCTTCTCCATCACCATCATCAGCAAATAAATCACCCTCTGTGGTTGTACCAGTACCATCATCTGGAGAATCAAAGCAGTTAAATCCTCCTGGTGTGGTAGTACCAACTCAGGAAATCGAAAGGCAAAATTCCTCTGCTGACAGTGAACCACAAAGGCAACACAAGGAGCAGATAAAGATAGAAGATGATAATATAACAATTAGTCAATAGTCAATAGTTGATTGTTGATTGGGGAATTGTTTTTTGACTATTGACTGTTGAGTATTGGCTAATTCTGTCTGTTCGAGTGCCGATCGCCAAACCTCATACCCCTGTTCGCTGAGATGTAAGCCGTCTGTGGTCAAGTCTTCCCGTAAATTTCCTTGAAAATCTCTAAACCAATTATGAAGATTGAAATAATTAGCTCCTTCTTGTTTGACAATCAGGGTTAGTTGATAGTTAAGTTGACGAATTCGGCTATTAGGAATTGTGGGTAGGCGCGTAGGCAGAATTGATTGAACGATAATTTGAGCTTTTGGGTGAGTGTGCCGCAATTTACGGATAATCAGGCGGTGATGGTGTAAAATAGTTTCATCCGTCTCACCTTTTCGGAGGTCATTAATCCCAGCCATGATGTAAATGACATCTGGTCTGGTTTCCGAAAAAGCAGACAATCTTTTTAATACACCGTCAGAAGTATCTCCAGATATTCCCTGATTCAGCCACAATTTACCAGTAGGCAGTTTTTCTTTAGGAAACCACATACTTAAAGAATCACCAACTAAGATGTCCAGATGATTTGTACCTTGACCTTGAGCCATCGCTTTGGCTTCCATAGCGAGTAAGCTTTTCCAATCTTGATATGTTAGTTGATGCTTCCTTGTTGACTCCCACAATGACTGCGATTCATCACCAACCGATCGCATATAGCTATGACCGATTCTCAGTGCCGCTAATCTTTGGTAATAAAGTTGACTGCCAGAGATCAGTTGGTGGTTAACCAGTTGGGAATTTGAGTTGAGAGATGATTTTACTGGCACTTGCAATTTATGGTTGCTCAATTCTGGTAAGGAGATGTTAAAAGTTGGGACTATTTTCTCGCCAACTGTTGGCTGTGAATCCTGTTTAAAATCCCACAGCACTTCATGATTTTCTCGTTGGATAATTGACAACTGTGAGAGAGCCGATGCTGGTATTGCCAATCCTGTTAACAAGCCTGCTGCCAACAGATAAAGGTCCTTCATCGTTTTTTCTCTCCGCTATTCACTGCTTTTCCTATTAACAGCATTAATTGATTATTCTCAATAAAATTTGACTTTAATTTAAGTAAACTCCAGTAAATAAACATAAGCATACGTAAGTAATAGGGTCTTTAAAAAATGTTTTATACCCTTTACTTTCTGCCTATTACTTACATTTACTTACGTCGTTCTACTTAAATTATTATTGTTATTTACACTAAATGGGTGTGACAAAGTCGTTAACGGCATTACATTTACAATCTCTTCAAAGTTTTGATGTATTTATAAAACTTTGTAGGTGGAATGCCTCTCTATTCGCAGGCACGCACAGGCTATTCAAAATTGACGCGACCACTCACTGGGCCAGCGTTCAACCACAACTTTTGTTTGTGTAAAAAACTCTACTGCATGGTGGCTTTGACCGTGCAAGTCACCAAAAAAGCTTTCTTTCCAGCCGCTAAAAGGAAAAAACGCCATTGGTGCCGCAACTCCGATGTTAATGCCAATATTTCCCGCTTCTGCTTCGTAGCGGAATTTACGCGCAGCTGCACCACTGTTCGTGAACAAACAAGCCATGTTGCCATATTGTCCGCTGTTGATTAAGGCGATCGCCTGTTCAATATTGTCCAAATGTATCAAACTCAAAACTGGACCAAAAATTTCAGTGCGGGCAATTTCTTTTGTGGGATCGACGTTTTGCAAAATAGTTGGTCGAATAAAATTACCTTTTTCATACCCAGAAATATTTGGCGATCGCCCATCTACCAACAGTGTTGCACCTTCGTCTGCTCCCTTTTGAATTAAATCCTCAATCCGCACTTTACTCTGTGCATTGATCACTGGTCCCATTTCCACACCTTGGTCTAAACCATTACCGACAACCCGCGTCCTGGCAGTCTCGGCGATCGCTTCTGTAAACGTCTGACGTGCTTTCCCCACAGTCACTGCTAGTGAGGCGGCTAGACAGCGTTGTCCTGCACAACCAAAGGCACTGTCAGCCGCAATCCGTGTCGTCATCTCTATATCCGCATCCGGTAAAACAATCAGCGGATTTTTTGCGCCGCCTTGGCATTGCACGCGTTTGCCATTAGCTGCACCACGACTATATATATATTTAGCTACAGGCGTCGAGCCAACAAAGCTAATTGCCTGAATCTTTGGATGATCCAAAATCGCATCTACAGCTTCTTTTGCGCCGTTTACTAAGTTAACGACGCCTAATGGTAACCCAGTTTTCTCCAACAATTGGAAAACTTTTTGCATTGTCAGTGGTACTTTTTCCGAGGGCTTAACAATGTATGTATTGCCACAGGCAATGGCGTAAGGCAAAAACCAAAACGCAATCATGCCTGGAAAGTTGAAAGGACTTATTACCGCCGCCACTCCTAGAGGCTGCCGAATCATCATCTCATCAATGCCTTTAGCAACGTCTTCCAAATTCGTTCCCTGCATCATCATCGGAATTCCGCAGGCTACTTCCACATTTTCAATAGCGCGGCGCAATTCCCCTTTCGACTCAGCCAATGTTTTACCACATTCCAAGGTAATTGTGTGAGCTAAATCGCCAAAATGTTCGTCCAACAGGTTCTTGAGTTTAAATAAAAATTGCACTCGTTCTGTAGGTGGAGTGCGTCGCCAAGTAATAAAAGCTGCTGCTGCTGCTTGTGCTGCTCGATCTACTTCAGTTGCTGTTGACAACGGGACTTGAGCCAGTACCTCTGCTGTAGCTGGGTTGATAACGTCTAGGTGTTCTGTAGCGTTAGATGCACACCATTGACCATTGATGTAGTTGGGTAAAGTAGGAGTTGCGTTCATGAAAGCAATGTCAGATTTGCAGAACTGTTGATATTGACTATTCCCTCTTGTATGTTTGTCAATCGTACCACTGCATTCTGAAGTTGTATCATTCCTTCAAGAGCGTTACTGCCTTTGCTGTCATTGTAGTCGTGTCTTTTATCATACAGCACCATTATCAGTAGACCACAATATAACCGTAGGGGCGCGGTTTCCGCGCCCTTACAATGTGGCGCGGGTTCAATGATGCCTTCGCAGTACCAAGTTTAGGTTATTAGGACTAGCCCTTTCAAGGTGAGCATCATGTGTATAACGGAATTTGGTCGTTTCATCTCTTAGAATTGACCACCACATGGTTTGGGCGCGGAAACCGCGCCCCTACGGTAAGGGGTTTACCCAAATAAATATTGCGCTCCGCAGCCCAACCGTTACCACTGCATACAAGACTATTTCTGTCAATATTGTCGATTACCCATTACCGATGCAGCAAGGTTTCTCAGCATACAAAATAAAGGTTATTAGCTTAATTAATCTATAAGCCAGCACTATGATGACATTTGTCAATGTCTTTACAGTTATTCCCGATCGGCAGAAGGATTCACTTCGGGTAATCCAGAACCTTTATAGAGAAGTTGTCAGACATCAACCGGGATTTGTTTCTGCCAGCTGATATCTTGCACCAGCATCAAAAACCGGTGAATCCAGCGCTGTAGGCGGGTTTCCCGCCGTAGGCGACTGGTGAACCCGAAGGGGTTTCTTGCAAATATTGAAGGCTGAGACCCTTTATTTGTGGTTGAGAAACCCGGTTTTTTAGGTCTTATTGAGAATGGTGCAAGATCTGAGCCAGGTTACTAATTGGCGATGACGGTACTAGAATTACTGCGATCGCGTCCTGATAGCGTTGTTTAATCATCAACCATAATATATGAAAATTCCTATAAAAACAAGCCAAACCCTAACAGATGAAGAGATTGACTAGTAGCGTGGGAACACTAGGAAAGAGTGACAGTGCCGTGACTCAGCCACTTTTCCTTCATAACTCATGGGACTATGAAATCTTTTTATCCCAAAGTATTCAACTATATACCCTCTAAATATGTCAATATGGTGGGGGGCAAACTCAAAAAACTTACCCAGCAATGGCATGGAGTGCTGATTGTAGCGCCAAGTGTGGCAGGGTTGACAATCGCTATCCGAATGCTTGGTTGGCTTCAACCTTTAGAGTTAGCAGCATTAGATGTGAGTTTTCGCGCCCGTCCTCCAGAACCTACTGATGACCGAATTGTGATTGTCAGTATTGAGGAATCAGATCTCACTCGCTTAAAACAATGGCCTCTCTCCGATGCAGTACTAGCGAAGTTACTGATTCAGATTAAGCAACAAAAACCTCAAGCGATCGGCTTGGATTTATATCGAGATTTACCAGTAGAACCCGGTCATGCGGAGATAGTTGATGTCTTTAAAACAACACCTAATTTGATTGGGATTCAAAAGGTTATTGGCGATCGCTTTAATTCTAAAATTGCTCCCCCACCTGTACTGGCGGAGTTAGGTCAAGTTAGTGCTAATGATATTGTCGTAGATTCAGATGGCGTTCTGCGTCGAGGAATGCTCTTTCCTATACCAGGTCAAGCGTTACCGAGTCTGGGAATGGCGGTGGCGACTATTTACCTTCAGGATAAAGGCATTCAGCCGGAAGCCGCAGGGACGGGCTTCATGAAATTGAGAAACACAGTTTTTACACCCTTTGAGGCGAATGACGGTAGTTATGTTAACGCTGATGCTGGTGGTTATCAGATACTGCTTAACTTTCGAGGTGCTGCCCACAGCTTCCGGTCTGTGTCGGTGATAGACGTGTTGGAAAACCGCATACCACCTGACTTAATGCGCGATCGCATTGTTTTGATTGGTGTCCAAGCCGACAGCATAAATGATGCTTTTTATACTCCTTATACTCGTACTTTTTCTGGTACACCCGTGCGGACTTCCGGAGTTGAGATTCAGGCAAATTTGGTCAGCCAGATTTTGGGTTCTGTATTGAATGGTCGTCCTTTGATCCAAGTTTGGCAAAAACCACTGGAACATCTGTGGATTTTCCTCTGGGTTTTGGTAATTACTAGTTTAGGTTGGAAGTGGCGACATATTAAAGCGCATCTATTCCTGCTGCATCTGGTAACGTTACTCTTCCTAACTGTTGTGAGTGTGAGTGTTATCAGTTACCTAAGTTTTCTGATTGGCTGGTGGATTCCGGTAGTGTCGCCAATACTTGCTGTGTTTGGCTCAACTATTGGAATTTCTGGTTATGTCTATTTATACAGACTGCGAGAACTCAACACCGTACTTGAGCAAACAGTGCAAAACTTAGAACAAGTGCTAAGTGAGCTAAAGCAGTCACAAATCCAACTCATACAAGGTGAGAAAATGTCTACCTTGGGTCAGTTAGTTGCAGGGGTTGCCCACGAAATCAACAATCCAGTAGGTTTTATCTCTGGCAATCTCAATCACCTCCAAGGATATATCCAAGATATAACGAATCACCTGCAACTGTATCAGCAAACTTTTCCTCAACCGGGATCTGACATTGAAGAGGATGCTGAGACGATAGACCTAGAGTATCTCTTAGAAGATATGCCAAAAATGGTGGCATCAATGAAGATGGGAATTAATCGGATTAAGGATATCAGTACCTCACTGCGGACGTTTTCCCGAAGCGATACCACAAATAAAGTCTCTTATAACATTCATGAGGGAATTGATAGCACCTTAATGATTTTAAAACACCGCCTGAAAGCCAATGAGACTCGTCCGGAAATTCAAATTATCAAGGAATACTGTCAATTGCCAATGGTCGATTGCTATCCTGGGCAATTAAATCAGGTGATCGTGAATTTGATTGCCAATGCCATTGATGCCCTTGATGAGTCTAATCAGGGGCGAGAGTTCGCAGAAATTCAGACCTTACCTAATAAGATTACAATTTCTACAGAATTACAAGACAAGATTAGGGTGGTGATCCGGATTAAGGATAACGGACCGGGAATGTCAGACGAAGTCAAGCAGAAAGTATTTGAACACTTATTTACGACTAAATCAGTAGGTAAAGGTACTGGTTTAGGCTTATCAATTAGTCGTCAAATTGTTGAAGAAACCCACGGTGGAAAGTTGAGTTGTGTCTCTGCCTTAGGAGAAGGAGCAGAGTTTATTGTGGAAATTCCTATTTAGTTAGTTGATAGTTGTTAGTTGTTAGTTGTTAGTTGTTAGTGGATAGTTGGTAGTTGGTAGTTGGTAGTTGATAGTTGTTAGTGGATAGTTGGTAGTTGGTAGTTGGTAGTTGATAGTTGTTAATAGTCAAAAAACTAACAACCCTTCGGGTGACGCTCGTGCCTCGTTCGCGCCTCTGGTTGCGGTAGCGACGCACGAGTGCGCGACTCGTCTCCCCGAGTGAGAAGATCGCTAGTCTCCTCTGTCGGGTTTCCCGACACAGAGCGCTGGCTCACCAACAACCAACAACCAACAACCAACAACCAACAACCAACAACCAACAACCAAC
>CAXTSI010000409.1:0-8431 GCA_964246695.1 uncultured bacterium | reverse complement strand
GAGTGGGGAGTGGGGGAGTGGTGGTGTTTGTTCCATTCATAGCGGGTGTCACGCCGCCAGTGGGGCTGCTTTCAAGTTCCAAGCACTCTGCTAAACTTTTAACGCTGCCATGAGAATTATGCGTAAATTGGTGTATAATTTTTTCGGGGCAAGGGTCTAAATCCCGCATCGGGATTGGAATATGAAAATTCCTGGCTTTATCTCTCATGCACAGCCTGCCACCACTTCCCCCAAAGGTATTGACGGCTTCTTCTAAAGCTGATTGTAATTTAATCGTGGGTAGTGAATGCAGCAGTGAGGCGATGCGGTTGATGATGGCTTCCCTTTTAGCTCTTTCAGCGGTTTGGGTAAGCAAAGTACTTTGGGCGATCGCTACTGACATCTGATCTACCACCATTTGCACCGCTTCGATTTCATATTTTGAAATGGAACGTGGCTGTGAGTGGTGAGACACCAGCAACCCCCAAAGTTTCTCTTGATAAAGAATAGGTGCTACTAGAGAGGATTGTACCCCCATTGCAGTCAGGTATTCTACATGGCAGGGGTCTACAGGACGGTAACAGATATCCTCCGATCTAGTTTCTCCATTTTCCAGATCGTATAGATGACTTTGACCAATCTGTCGAGTATCAACATTGACAACTGAACGCATCCGTGATTTGACAAACAATTCACGGGCATGAGGCGGAATATCATCGGCAGGAAAATTGAGCCCCAGCAGCGACGGTAGCTGACGATCGCATATAGATTCAGCAATGACCTGACCGCTGCCATCAGAATGAAACTTGTAAATCTTCACTCGGTCGCTTCTAAGAAACCAACGTACCTCCGTCACTGTTGTCGTGAGAATGTCTTGCAGGTCTAGAGTTTGACGGATACTGTTGATAATGCGGCGCAGCAAATCTTCTTGCTCAAGACGATCCCGCAAGTAGTGTTTAGCGATCGGGGTCATTGCTTTGATATATAATAAATTACTGAAAAATAATTTGTAAAGAGATACAAATAGACCTAAAAATATTGTCAAATTTAATTAATATACTTGTCTTCAGTAAAATTACTGTGAATTTTTTTGAATAAAATTTATATTTCAATATGGTTCAGTTAAGGCGTTGATCGGAACTAGCCCACGCCAGTAGCCTAAGTCGTGTTTCCCGACCTAGGGTACTGGCTCCCCTTAAAAAGCTATCCATTACCCGCATCTTTCTTAACAATCGCAAAACTCTTATAGTAAAAGGTTTTAGTCGAGGTGCGGGTTGAAAGGGGTTGA
The DNA here is from genome assembly GCA_964246695.1 of uncultured bacterium. Classification (GTDB taxonomy): domain Bacteria; phylum Cyanobacteriota; class Cyanobacteriia; order Cyanobacteriales; family Nostocaceae; genus Stigonema. Next base: position 7,164 of record CAXTSI010000409.1, on the reverse strand, counting down.
ATTTAATTAAATGATACCGTTGCCAAAGAGCTTATTTGCCTATAGCAGATCCCTCACGACGGGGATCTGCGCCGCCGATCAAACCCTGCTCGGTGAGCATAATGGCATGGGAACCACTGGTTTGCTCCACAACTTGCACCGAATGACCGAGTGCTTCTAACGCAGACTTGAGGTCAGCAACACTTGTGCCAGCCTCCAGTTCCGTTGGACCATTGCGGTTACCGAAATTTGGCACTGATAACGCTTGCTGGCTGTCGAGTTTCCAGTCCAGTGCTGCAACCAGTGCCTTAGCAACGTAGTTGATAATTCTCGCACCGCCTGCAGAGCCAACCACCATGACTAGCTTGCCATTTTGGTCAAATACCATCATCGGAGCCATCGAACTTCTGGGGCGCTTTCCTGCTTCTACGCGATTAGCGACAGGCTTGCCATCACCTGTTGTGGGTGAGAAAGAGAAATCTGTGAGTTGATTGTTGAGCAAGAAGCCTCGCACCAGCAATCTTGAGCCAAAAGCATCTTCAATACTAGTAGTCATCGACACCGCGTTACCGTAGCGATCGACAATTGCAATATGGCTGGTGGAGGGAAACTCTGGGGAATCATCTTTTCCTCCCACAAACGCAGGCTGTAGAGATAGCTCACCTGGTTGAGCTTCAGTCGTCAAGGCACGGTCAAGACTGATTAGCGCAGCGCGGCGCCTGAGGTATTCAGGGTCGATCAATTCGTTAGATGGCACGGACACAAAATCTGGATCGGCTATGTAGAATCCCCGGTCAGCAAAGGCAAGCCGCCCAGCTTCAGCGAACAGATGCACTGCCTCTAATGAAGCCGGCTGCAAGCTAGCCAAGTTGAAATTTTCGAGGATGCCGAGAATTTGTAACACGGTTAGACCCCCAGCGCTGGGAGCTCCCATCCCGCAAACTTTGTAAACTCGGTAAATTCCACACACTGGTGGTCGTTCTATTGCTTGATAGGCTGCAAGATCGGTGGTTGTTAAATCGCCTGGTACGCCTGCCTTTTGCACCGTGGCAACGATATCGTTAGCAATTTCACCCTTGTAAAAGGCATCCGCACCTCGCTTAGCAATTTGGCGCAGTACCTGGGCATAAGACCGATTGACAAGTATAGTGCCGACAGGCTTAGGAGTGCCATCCGGTTGGAAGAAGTAGCTCCTAGCTGGTTCGGAGCGCTGGAGATACTGTTCTGTGCTCAGTAGAGTGTACAAGCGTGGCGAGATGGGGAAGCCTTTTTCAGCCAGTTCGATGGCAGGTCGAAAAAGTTGCTTCCAAGGTAACCTGCCATGTGCCTTGTGTGCCTTTTCTAGCATCCTGACTGCCCCAGGCACACCTACAGATTTTCCTCCAATAACAGCATCGTAGAACTCTAGGGGTTTGCCATCCGCATCAAGAAAACGGTCTGGGTTAGCAGCAGATGGAGCAGTTTCTCTACCGTCATAGGTACGAAGTTGTTTAGCTTTAGCATCGTAGTAAACGAGGAATGCTCCTCCACCCAGTCCAGAGGACTGTGGCTCAACTAAGCCGAGTACTAATTGGATCGCGATCGCCGCATCAACCGCACTTCCTCCAGCGCGAAGAATTTCACTACCTGCTGCTGATGCTAGAGGGTTAGCTGCTACTGCCATATACTTCTGAGCGATAACAGCTTCGCGCTCAATGCGGCCACTACCTGCCTCGGGTGCATCTTGTGTACGCGCCACCATAGGCTGCAAGAGGGCGGTTCCGACGGCAAGAGCCAGCAAACCGAAACGCAAGCGAATTCTACGTGCTATGACCACAGAGATTACCCTAAGTTATGTAATTTTATAACTACTATTAGACCAGATAAGGGGATGTGACTCAATACTGCGTAGGTTTTGGAATAATGGAGGGTAGAATAAAGAAAATAGTATTCTTAACAATAAGACCTTCGCAAAAAGGCAACACCCTAGAAGGGTGTCGCTATACTTATATTTCTTAAAAAGTTGTCAGAAGTAAATAGTCCAACGTCCAAAGTTGAAAGGTTTCGACTATTGACTATTGACCGACTAACTACTTTTCACATTGTCAGTAAAGCGGATTTTGAGATAATCATCCTCCATTTTTGCTCCGGCTGGTTGGAGTGCTGCTAACGCTTGTGGTAATACTAAGTTACGACGGTGGTTACCAATAGTGATATTTAATTCATCACCTGTTTTATTTAATTGAATCTGGTCTTTGGGAATCCCTGGTAAATAAAGCTCTAAGCTGTATTGATTTTTATCTTGGACAACTCTGATAGTGGTTTCTTTGTAATAAACTTGAGATGGGTCTTCATCTTTGTAGAGAGTTTCTTTCAGCCTTTCTAAAGCGTCCAAACCACACATTTCTTCAGAAAATAAGGGAACTTCCTTTACGGGTAGAGGGTGGAAGTTTTGATGAATTTCCTGGCGATACTGCTCCTGATTTTCTTTCCAGCGCTTGAAGAAAGGATCTTGTACTTCGTTAGGAATGATGCGATTTGCGACTACCAAATCCGTTGCCACATTATACAAACTTAGATAAGCATGGGCGCGAAGAGACTCTTTAATCACCATCTTTTCTGGGTTAGTAACGAGGCGCACTGAGGTTTGAGTATTGTCAGTTAATACTTTTTCTAGAGCTTCAATTTGCTGATAAAACTCGTAAGGTGCGTCCATTACCTCTTTGTCTGGTAAAGAAAAACCAGCGATCGGCTTAAAGAAAGGTTCTACGAGTGGTCTAAGTGCTACCGAGATATTTTGAAACGGTTTGTAAAAACGGCGCATATACCAGCCGCTAACTTCTGGTAGACTCAGCAGGCGCAGTGCTGTGCCGGTCGGGGCTGAGTCAATAATTAACACATCATACTCGCCTTCATCGTAGTGGCGTTTCATCCTTACCAAGCCAAAAATCTCATCCATGCCTGGTAAAATTGCCAATTCTTCTGCCTGTACCCCGTCCAGACCTCGTGCCTGTAAAACTTGGGTAATATAGCGCTTCACAGAACCCCAGTTCACCTCTAGTTCTATTAGGGCATCCAGTTCTGCACCCCACAAATTTGGCCGAATTTGTCGCGGTGCGTGTTCTAGTTCCAAGTCAAAACTGTCTGCCAATGAGTGAGCGGGGTCTGTACTTAAAACCAGTGTACGATAACCTAGTTCCGCACACCTGAGTCCGGTGGCGGCGGCTACGGAGGTTTTGCCCACGCCGCCTTTCCCAGTCATTAAAATTACACGCATGAATGGTTTTATCCTAGCTGAGAAGTGTTTACACTTATTTACATTATCGACTGTTTCCAGGAAATAAATGCTGCTTCAGCACATCTAGCCGCGAACAGTTCCAATAATCAATGTGGGAAACAATCAAGCCAACAGAGTTGAGGCGTAATTCGCTCCAGCCAGGGATAGAAATGCGTGGTTTCCAGGGCAGAGGGGTATTCCAGCTCAGTGTCCACTCAGTTTTTATTGTATCTCCTAAGCGTTGAATGTTGTGCAAATCCATTTTGGTGTCTATAAACAAAGTCTCGATGAATTTAATCATCTGTTTATACCGTTCAACACCACGAAATTTGTTAAGCGGGTCTTGAAAATAAACATCTTGAGCGTAGATGCTATAAGTCTGATTAACTGGAAATCTTTGATAGTCTTGTCGAAGGATTTGAATGATATCCATATTGTTTGGTAATTGCTAATTGCTAATTGCTAATTGCTAATTGCTAATTGTTGATTGCTGATTGCTGATTGCTAATTGTTGATTGTTGGTTGGTTGTTAATTGCTAACTATTAGCCATTAGCGATTAGCAATTAGCAATTAGCCAAAATTATATTAAGCTTCTATCTCATTCCATAGGCGTTCTAACTGACGCCGCCAAGCAGCTAAAACCTCTGACTGCGCTTCTGGGGTTTGGTCTATTTCACCCAACAATCCTTCTGCATAAAAGCGTTCTAGGCTTTGCATTGTGGCTTGCAAGGATTGACCTTGCAGTTTTGCTGCTTGGATAATTTGTCGGAGACGGCTTTCTATCAGTCGATTAAAGGCATCATCTAAACCAACCTCAGATAGGGAAATGAGTTGGGCGATGCAAGCGCGAAAATCTTCTACAACCAAGCTGCGACAGCTGTGCTGAAATACCCCCCACACTACATCTTGGTGTAATGCATAGCGTACCTCCTGAGTATCATCAAAGTTCGCTTCTAAAAACTGTTCTAAAAAAGGTTGGGCTTCTTGTACTGGCGCAATGGGTAGTAAAACTCGTAGCCAACTTTCATCGTCCGAAAGCATTGCCAATAATCGAGAATTAGGAGTTTCTATTTGCCAGGAACCGGGTGCAACAGCATTGATAGATGCTGCACCAAACAACTCTGTCAGCGTATCCACAATTTCTGAGGGTGTCATAAACTTTTTCGTGCTTCACCCTCTAGGGTACGTTTCCTCATGATAAATGCCAATGCTCCCCTCAACCTTACTCAATATCTTGCCACTCACGAGCATTCACAAATCGAGATAAATGCTTCACATTTGTCGTAGCAATCACCACCCTTTCATCATCCGTATTTATCACTTGCGCTTGAGCCGCCAAAATCACATCCCCATCCAACGCTTTTGGATCAGCCGTAGGAATTCCTTGACCACAAAGATTCTATCCAAAGTCTGCACTCTAGAGTTAAATCTGAAGGCTTGGGATTCGTCAATATTCCTAACGGACCAGAATCCAGTAAAACTTTCATTTTTGTGGAAATAGCGGTCGATTTGAGAGACGATCTTCATCTAATGCCTTTTGTAGATATTCAAGAGTCTCTCGCTGCTCCTCTTCGTCTCCCTCTTCTGCCCACTTACTATACCATTCAATTAAAGCTTGATTGATCTCGTGTTGTTCTTCTTTCGTTCTTTTGGGAAGTACGTAAGCATCTTGGTCTATCAGAGCTCGATCGCGCTTTTCTTTGCTCTCAATTAAATCGGAAATTTCTCGCAAAAGGCTAGCTTTCATTGAACTTATCTGCTCATCGAACACTGAAGTCATTAATACTTTTAGCTCTTCCACTGTCATTTCTGCAACTTGTTTTCCTGTCATTTTCACTCATCCTCTGTTGCATCTGAAATCATTGTCACAGTATCTTATCTGATATCTTGCACCAGCATCAAAAACCGGGTTTCTTGCAAATATTGAAGGCTGAAACCCAATATTTATCGTTGAGAAACCCGGTTTTTTAGGTCTTATTGAGAATGGTGCAAGATCTGAGTTATCGAATACTTTAACTTATCTGGATTTTGGTGGGCAGTGCTTGACTGCGCTTCTGGGATTTTGTCTATTTTACCCAACAATTCTTCTGCCATCTGCTCCTTTCTATTAATGACTGCAACTCAGTATTTGAAAAATGAACAACGGGGACTGCGCTGGGAGACAAAAGAGCATACTATGTAACCTGCGCTGCGGCAAAGATTTGCTTTGCCGTTAGTTGTAAATCTGAAAAGATTGACGAAACCAGCAGATCGTCACCTCGGAACAATTGTTTTTGATACTCGTCTTTAACTAGAGTGCAAATTGTAATTGTTGGTTGCTTGGGTTTGCCGATATATTCTCTTCCGCCAATCCCAAGATAGTCTACAATCCAATACTCCGGAACACCGAACAATGCGTAGTCCTCGACCTTACGGGCATAGTCGTTTTGCCAGTTTGTGCTGACGACTTCAACAACAAGTTTAATTGAGGATCTTAGGGTAATCACAGGTTCCTGTTGCCACAACGGTTCATTTACTAACTGAGTTCGATCCAACACAATCACATCGGGGCGGAACGCAGTCTGCGTCCCTAATAATTTGATGAGACATCGATATGGAATCAAGTAAGATCCATCCTGGCGATCGATGTCCACATTCAGTTTTCGCCCGATAAAAGCTGCTACTTGTTCGTGCGGTCCCGTCGGTTCCATCTCGATTAATTCCCCATCGATTAGCTCATAGCGCTCGTTATCGCCGTACTGCGTAATAAACTCATCAACAGTTAGAAGTTTAGGTGCTAATTGGACCATTGTGATTGTTCCTGATAATTTTACGTTTCTCAATTTGCTCTGTGCTTGAAAAAATCAATATCCCGTTGCACTTAGAGTGATTGGGGTGTCAATTGTCGCCTCGGTCAGGCTTTTAACGGCAGTGATACTCATGCCCTCATATGGCCTTTCACTCCGCAGCGTTTGGAGGCACTCGCCCGTCAAGACATCCCACATTTTTATTGTGTCATCCGCGCTGCCGCTGACAAGGGTGCGCCCATCAGGACTAAAGGTGATATAATTTATATACGACCTATGGCACGGAATGAGCATCAACTTTGGACGCGAAATTTGTGGCTCTCTCGATGCGGCACAAGGGCGAGAGTGGTTAGTAACCAATGGCATCGGTGGTTATGCTTCCGGCACAGTGGCGGGTTTGCTAACGCGCCACTATCACGGCTTACTGGTGGCAGCATTGAAGCCACCGCTTGGCAGAACTCTGCTCCTTACTAAGCTAGATGAGACAGCCCTGTATAACGGACGCTCTTATCCCTTGGGGACTAACCGTTGGGGTGATGGAACAATAGAACCAGAGGGCTATGTACACATTGAACGCTTTGAGCTAGAAGGCACAACACCTGTATGGCGATACGCTTGTGGGGATGCACTGTTGGAAAAACGTGTGTGGATGCACCTTGGTAGCAATACCACCTATGTTCACTACTACCTGCAGCGTTCCACCCAGCCGCTAGCACTAACGATGAAAGCCCTGGTCAACTATCGCGATCATCACGGTAGTACACATGCCAACGGCTGGCAGATGAATGTTGATTCAATTGAACATGGAGTCCGTGTCACCGCTTTTCCTCAAGCTGCACCGCTATATCTGTTAACCGATAGCGGCAACGCCTCATCTGCACACGAGTGGTACTACGGATTTGACTTAGCAGTCGAACGCGATCGCGGACTTGACGATCGCTCCGATCACCTGCACGCAGCAACCTTTGACGCTACCCTTAAGCCTGGTGAATCACTCACGTTTGTTGCCAGTACAGAGAACCGCCCAGATTTGAATGGTGCGGTAACACTGGAAACCCGTCGCGCCTACGAGCAAAAGTTGACAGGAGGCTTGAGAGAGGGAGAAAGGAAGAGCAATTCTTCTTTCCCCCCCTCTCCCCCTC
>CAXTSI010000408.1:0-8447 GCA_964246695.1 uncultured bacterium | reverse complement strand
CCACACTGACCCGGAGTACCGGGTACAGATGTGGGGCTTCTGACGATTTAGCTAAGAAAAGAAAGAGAGAGAGAGAATCTCACGCAGCAGTCAGGTCTGTTATAGGTCTATTCGATCCTGAATCTAACAATTGCAATGACAGCTTTTACTATCGATATCAATTCTATCATTAAACTAACCGACGAGCAATTTTATCAACTTTGTCGGAAAAACCCTGAAATAAAGTTTGAGCGCAACGCTAAGTCAGAATTAATTATTATGTCACCTACGGGAGGAGGAACAGGGAAACGAAATATTGAAATAGGGGCTGATTTTGTTATTTGGAATCGCAGAACAAAGTTAGGAGTTTGCTTTGATTCTTCTACCTGTTTTAAACTTCCTAATGGTGCAGACCGTTCTCCCGATGTTTCTTGGATAAGACAAGAAAGATGGGATGCACTCACATTTGAACAGCAAGAAAAATTCCCCCCAATTGCTCCCGACTTTGTCTTGGAGTTAATGTCTCCTAGTGATACTTTAAAAGAGACACAGGACAAAATGAAAGAATATATAGACAACCATGTTAAACTCGGCTGGTTAATCGATCAAAAAAATCGTCGAGTCGAAATCTATCGCCCAGGAAAAGATGTAGAAGTGCTAGAGTCCCCAACTGAGTTATCGGGAGAAGATGTTTTACCTGGTTTTATCTTGGATTTGCAAGTTGTTTGGGAATAATTTTGTATTTTCTCGGTCGCTGATTATTTTAAATATCATCAGTGTGCCTTTGGGGGTTTCCCCCGAGTCCCGCAAGTGGCGTGTCGTTTGTAGGGGCACAGCAATACTGTGCCCCTACCGCATGGTGTCTGCAACCGAGAAGCGCTGTATTTGTACTCATTAGAATGCTTCCCACAACCAGTCCTTACACTTCACTAGAACGCGGCTATATCATAATTAATGTAGAAGCAAGGGAAAAAAAGCTATGCTGTCAGTCAAAGGCACATTTCAAAAAGGTGTGGTTCACCCAAGCGAATCAATAGAAGGGCGCGAGGGACAGTCTGTCATAATTGTCTTTGTAGAAGACGACAACACTGACAAGCCAGCACCAAAAGAGGACTCAGATTGGGATAAGCTGAGACAGTTAATTAACGACTGTGCAGTTGATCCGGGTATTGACGACCTGGCACACCAGCATGACCATTATCTTCATGGAACGTCGAAGCGAGAATAGTAACTTTGACGAGAGTTTTTGTAGACACAGCTGCTTGGATCGCTCTTCTTAATGTAAGGGATGCACTTCACCCCCAGGCAAATCAGGTAATGGACAGATTGCTTCGTTTGAAAACGCCTTTGGTGACAACAGAGTTTGTACTGTTAGAAGTTGGAGACGCTTTGTGTGCAACTAACAGTCGCAGTCAGACAGTTGCTTTCATCAGCAGTTTGCGACTTTTGGACAGTGTGCAAATTATCCCAGTTAGCCAAAAATTGTTGGATGAAGGTTGGACGCTTTACAGTCAGCGTGCAGACAAAGATTGGGGACTAACTGACTGTATCAGTTTTGTGGTGATGATTCATGAGGGGATGACTCAAGCTTTTACGTCTGACCGCCATTTTGAGCAAGCGGGGTTTGTCAAACTTTTGTAAAGGTCACGGGACAAAATCCAGCATCAGCAGTAGGTTTAGCTGAGCAAATGGTGGGTCTGCTGATGGAAATACAAAAGTAGGAATTGCTATATATCAATTCCTACTTTTGTACAAAAAATAACTAGAAAACTATTTTTTTATCTTGACATAACTAAATCTTAATCAAATTTATATCTTTAGATAAAGTGTTTTCTTTCTTTAGGAATGTTGAAATTTCCCCATCAGTCAACTACATTGTTATATTGTATACCTTTTAGCAATTGGTGGAAAAATCATGGCAGACACTTCCAACAACAATCAATTAGTTCCCATTAGCATCGACTCATTAAGTTTCGATAGTTTCGGTCGCAATCCTAATCTGGACATCGTGTGCGTTTCTCCAATACGCACTATTGTCAGACGTGAAGAGGAAATCGTCCTGATTCGCAGAGTTAGAAAGGTTGAAGAAATAGAAGCAGGTCAAGCTTGTCCTGTGAACAGCGTTCAAGTATCGCAGGTTAACCAACAAGGGCAGACTACCTATACCGAAGAAAAAAAAAATTGAGCGAGATCGCCTAGAAGAGCGACCTCACCCAATTGAGCAACAGAGTACAATAGAGCGATCGCCCTTAGAAGATCGCACTCGCCCTGTTGAGCAACAAAGTACAATAGAGCGATCGCCCTTAAAAGAGGGCAATCGCTCTATTGAGCAACAAAGTACAGTTGCGCAAAATCGCCTAATTGCTAGAGGGAATGAGATTTCCCCGAGTAATCAACAAAAGGGAATTATCCCTCCCGTCGATTTGGTAGTGGTGATTGACACCAGTCCTTCAATGAAAGATGAAGCAGAAAATCTCAGCAAGATAGCAGAAGCTGCCATTGAAGCTGCTAAATCTAAGGGTTATTCGGATGTGAGAGTTGCCTGGTTTGGGATAGAAGGTACATGGTCAGGGACAAGATTTGACCGGACAATCCGAGATTATCTCACTATTCAATGCAACATCCCTTTTGCTCGTATTCGCAGTAGGAAGCGAGGATTCGTTGCAGATGCAGGTGCCCAGGAAGATGGTGCCCGTGCTATTGAAGATATATCGGATCACTTTAATTGGCGATCTGGGGCAGCAAGAGCCATATTTTATCTAGGAGATGAAGCCCTTGAAGGCGGTGGGGGGAAAACGGATCAAAAGGATATTGAAGCCGCTAATCTTGCTATTCAGAAAGCAAATCTTGCTGGAGTTACTGTTCACACCTATTACGGTACTTCTAAAAGTAAGCATCGGGAAGGCATCCAAAAAGAATATGCTAGACTTGCATCCCAGACAGGGGGACAAGCTTTTACGGATCGAGATGCTATCAGTGGCTTTACAGCAGTTTTAGAAAAGGTTATTTACAACAGTCACCCGGATGCGCCTCCAACCTCTCAATTTGTCCTTCGTTCTGGGACGGTTTACGTCCAAGATTACGTTTCCAACCAACACAGCAATCTCTACAGTCTAGACTTATCTACTGGCATTGCCACTTTAATCGGATCCCTCGCTAGCCCTGTCACCGATATCGCTTTTGTGGGCTCGGAATTGTATGGTCTCGGTCAGAAAAACGGTGTTCAAGGGACGCATCTCATAAAAATTGACCCCGCCACAGGCAAAGGGAAAGTGGTTGGTGATATAGGCTTCAATGCCATCGGCTTGGCGTATAATCGCTCTAGCAACGCTCTTTATGCCTCAACTGCTAAACAACTGATTACCATTGATATCAATACGGGTGTAGGTACACCTGTGTTAACTGTAGCTAATGAAGACTATAACTGCGGCGAAGTTGCCTTCGATCGCAATGGTAAAGCCTATATCACCCTGATTGGTTACGACAAAAGGAAGTTTTTGGCAAGCTGCCTTCTGAATACTAATACTGTCACCACCATTGGCTATATTGGATTTCCTAATCTCTCCAGCATGGAATTTTGCGACAATGTTCTCTACGGAGTGACTGGCAACTTCTTCGGGTTAGGAAGCGACGGTCAGTTGATCCGAATTAACACCGCCACGGGCACAGGAACTTTAGTAGCAATGACCGATCCTATAGGTCGTTGGGCAGGAATCAGTGTTTACACAGCCGTTAAGCTATAGTAGTTCTACTTGTACTTGAGTTGTGATTGTTACTCTGCTCAGAGTGACAATCATAACGATCAAAGCAAAAAGATTGCGCCAACAATTGACAATTCAAAACTGTACTGGAGGTAAAATATGAATCTTTTGACCATCGATACTAAAGATAATTGTTACGTCATCAATGAAGGTCAAATGAACGACTTGCAAGAAAGGGTTGCGAGTTCTATCACATTAGATCGGGGAAATTATGACGTCCGAATTGAAAGCGGTCGGTATAGTTATGCCGCAGCTAAAACTGAAGGAGAACCATTTGTCTTACTTTGGATATATGGGACTAATGGAAGTACATTTATCAATCAAAATACAGGTGTTGAAACAGGTGCCACCTGGACAACTTTGAATGGATATCAGGATAAATTGACTTTAGAAATCAAAGAAAAAGCTGTTTTATGCGCCTTATTTTTCGATGTTGATCAAACGAATAATAGCGGGTCAGTGACGCTTTCAATAAAAAGCGCAAATTCATCCATCAGCCCTCAAAGTCTGACGGTTGACAGTAAACAAAATTGTTATGTGCTGGATGAAAGCCACTTGTCGAGTCTAAAGCAATGGGGATCAAATTACAATGCATTAGGTCCAGGGAAGTATGAGATTAAAATTAGGGATGGGAATTTTAGTTATTGGTCATCAGACAAAAAGTTTCAATTAGAGCCTTGGGCTTTAATTTGGGTAAAAGGAGGAAAGTTTATTACTCAACTAACGGGGGTTGAGGTTGAAGAAAGTTGGTGTTCTTTGAATGGATATAAAGATAGAGTCGTTTTAGATGTCAAAGAAACAACAACACTGTGCGGCTTGTTTTTCGATACCTACAAAGAGGATAATGAGGGGAAAATTAATCTTGCGATCGAGCAAATCGTTCCCACAACTTCTGCCATTTCCGCAACTCGTGTCATGCCATCAAGTTACAGTGACATCAATATCAGTTTTGATACTTTTCCACGCAATCAACAAACGGATGTCGTCTGCGTTGCTCCCATACGTACCGTTGTCCGACGTGAAGAAGAAATTATCCTGATTCGGAGAGTCAGGAAAGTTGAAGAAATAGACGCAAGTCCCGCTTGTCCTGTGAATACGACCCAAATCAACGAACAGCAAGATAGCTGAAAATTGCCGATCAACCTAACAAATATAAGGAACAAATCTGGATCGATTGCAGTCAGGCGATCGCGTCTTGAACAAAGCTTACCGAGGAGTCTAATGGCAGTTCAAAAGCAATTTTCCAACTTCCAAGAACTGATCGCCAGCACAAATCTTCCTGTGTTAGTGGATTTTTACGCTACGTGGTGCGGTCCATGTCAAATGATGGGACCGATTTTAGAACAGGTCAAAAATCAGATGGGACCTCGGGTAAAAGTGGTAAAAATAGATACAGAAAAATACCCAAGTTTAGCCTCTGAGTATCAGATCAAAGCCTTACCTACTTTGATCCTCTTTCAAAATGGTGAGCCTGTCCTACGCATCAATGGCGTACTTCAAGCCCCTCAACTCATTCAACATTTGCAAAAGTACTTATAAGGTAATACGCTTGGCGATCAAATAATTTACCTACTATCAACCTATAGCAATCCTATTTGAGTTGCGAACATCTCAAGCCTCAGAAACCCGGTTTCTTTAAGAAACCGGTGAGTCCAGCACTGCAGGCGGGTTTCCCGCCGTAGGTGACTGGCGAACCCGAAGGGGTTTCTCGACCTTCTCGAATCATATCAAATCCGGTTAAATGAACACACAAACGGTAGGGGCACAGAGACATTCCGGTGGAACGTCTCTACATGTTAAAATCTGTAATCTTATTTGCCGATTACTCCCGAACCAGTAAAAAATTACCTATCTTGTAGGGTGCGTTAGGACAGCAGTCCGTAACGCACCATCATTGAACGTTCAGGTAATTTAATGACGGGAAAGAAGTATGATTCAGCAACGCCGGATATAGGATAGGAGTCAGAGAAATTATAGCTTTCTATAGAAACTATAATTTCTCTAGAAAGCTATTTAAGTTAAGGATTGTATGGCCGGAAGAACAATATCTGCTCATATCGATACAGAGACGGCCAGCCGTGTTACCCATCTAGCCAAAATGGAACAACGGCGAACCTCTCAAATTGCAGGAATTGCTCTGAAGTTTTTTGTTTGTCTGACTCCAGAAGCGCGTGCTGCTTTGTGGCAAATTGAAGCACTTGCCTCTCCTGCTGATTTTGAAGAAATAACCAGAGAAATCACACGCACCTTGCTGCATGCTCAATATAAGGTGGCGCATCGGCAGATTATGGCTCACATGAAGGTGGATAATCTGGATCAAATGGAAACTGAAGACGACATCCTTGAAGCAGCAGTTGCTTTAACTCGTTAACTTGCTTTCATAACCAATTTCCACAAGAGATTGAGTTGCTGTGCCTTGCCTGTTTAATCGGTCAGCAAGCAGAGCAGAATACCAAATATTGAGGTCGAGGCACAGATGAATTAGTTCTATTGTCTTTTCTTGAGTCATTATGTGTCATACCGGAGTTTCTCACCATTGAGAAATTCAATTAACTTTTCCCGTGCGGACGATCCATGCCCCGGAGAAACTGCACGGATTCCCATAAAGTCTAATGTACTGTTTCTGTAGAGCATTTCAAGTCCTGTTCGGATTACCCGAAGAGGCGGTGCTATCACCTTGCACAGTTTTAAGTGCTGATTCCAGACGATAACCAGCTTCCCGAATATAGTACCCATCTGCACCCAAGTCTTCAAACACGTTATCAAAGTGCGGATGCGTTTGCGGAAAAATCTTGCTCAGGCGTTCGCTAATTTGCTTCAGTTTTGGGATAAGATTTTATTTGCACATCCCCTTTGACCGTGCTAATGAGCGCGCAACGAGCGCCAGAAACTTGTGGTATCACTCCTGCATTGGATACCGCATAGTGGACAAGGAGTGCTTTTGCCCCCAACAGACTCAACGCTTGAACATTTGAATAGGATTGCTCCTTTTAGGTAGAAATGGGTTTACGGCTAGTCAACCAATGGCTTTGGGATTTTTGGGTAGTAGATGATGGTCACAACTATCATCTTTTTTATCTACAAGCTCCTAGATCGCTAATTGATGGTTCTTTGCGACATTGGAATACTTCAATTGGTCATGCTATTTCAGGTGACCTGATTCATTGGACAGTTTTGCCTGACGCTTTAAAAGTGGGTTTGCCAGGAGAGTGGGACGACTACGGAACTTGGACTGGCAGCATCATTAAATGTAAAGATACTTGGTATTTACTGTATACGGGGATCAAAAAATCGGAGTCGGGACTGATTCAACGCATTGGTCAAGCCACCTCTGATGACCTGCTGCATTGGACTAAGCACCCTGATAACCCAGTACTATGCGCTGACCCAAAATGGTACGAACTTTTTGACCCGACCCTTTGGCACGACCAAGCATGGCGAGACCCGTGGGTATTTTGCCATCCCCAGACAGGCTATTTTCATGCACTAATAACTGCTCGCTGTGCCATTGGCCATCCTTCGGGTCGGGGTGTTATCGCTCATGCTCGCTCACATGACTTGATTGACTGGGAAGTCCTACCTCCGTTGACTCAACCAGGTGAGTTCGGTGATTTAGAAGTGCCGTCTTTATTCAAAATCAAAAATCGTTACTATTTGCTGTTTTCTGTTCTCTCTACATCTCACTCTCAGGCTAGACTTTTACGTCTTGGAGAAGAGCCAGTCACTGGAATTCACTACATGGTTGCGGATGATTTACTAGGAACTTTTAACTTCACAACCGACAAATTTCTCCTGGGAGACCCAACTGACCCAATGGGACTATTTTACTGTGGAAAAACTGTTCAAGACAGATCTGGACAGTGGTGGTTTCTAGCATCTCGTTTATCCTATGCTGACAATAATTTTGTTGGTGAGCTGATTAATCCAATTTCTTTATCGGTTGATCATCAAGGTAACTTAATACTGCAACGTTAGTTTAAACTCAACTCTTGATCGAGATGTTAGCAACGGGAGCATCCTAATTTCAGTAGACCGAAAAGTTTGGCGATCGCCTTGAAAAACAGATTTAAACTACGAATTACGAATTACGAATTATTCGTTCATCTATTAAGGCAAAGACCATCCTAGACTAGTTGGTTGTTCGTAAACCCGTTTCAAAGTATTCACATCTCTAGAAGAAATTGGCGGCGGGTTGCGAACTTGGGAAAAGTATAAAGCATCACTTTGTAGCGGACTATGCCCCCAAATTCCCAAAGCATGACCGAATTCATGACGGGCAGATGCAACGAGATACTGACCTGTTTGGCTAGGACTTAGCAGGATAGTAAAGCGATGTAATAAAACGTTATTTTTGATGTATGTTACGTAAGTGGTTTGGGCAGATCGCGCACGGGGTATTTTGTTGTCAGAGGAAGTCTGAAGTGGTGGAGCTTTCCGTACAATCGTAATATCAGCGACCTCTGGGTTTTCAACTACCGCCAAAGGTAAATAAGCGCTCCACTCATGCACTGCCTGTAAGATAGCATTAACCCATACTTCAGCCTGCTTACCGCTAACTGATGACGGTGGTTCTACATAAACTTGAACAGGAAACTGCGACCAGACTAAATAACCCACCTGAGTTGGCGTGACTTGAGAAAAGTAGTCACCGCTATTGGTTTGATCTTGCCACTGAGTCAATGTTGGTGGCAGGGGATGGGATTTTGG
>CAXTSI010000407.1:0-8462 GCA_964246695.1 uncultured bacterium | reverse complement strand
ACTAACAACTAACAACTAACCACTAACCACTAACCACTAACCACTAACCACTAACTCAAAATAAAAAATGCCCCAGAGTTCTCTCTAGGGCTTAACCAGGGTGCATCTACCAATTCTCTCTACTAGGAATAGGGAGTATATCCGGAAAGGTAGTGACGGAAATGCCGAAAAAATTTTTTGTGAATTGTTTTGACCACACCTCGAAATAAATTGACGGGAGCTACCAGACGAACCGGACTTTTAATGTGAGCAATTTTACAAGTCATTATACTTATCGCGCATGACAATGAATCTCACTAATGATTATTTAAAGCCAGCAGTATACATTGTGGGAGCAGGTCCGGGAGATCCTGATTTGTTAACTATTAAAGCGCAGAAACTGCTAGCTGCTACAGATGTAATTTTGTTTGCTGATTCTTTAGTGCCCGAACAGATTTTGCAATTATGCCGCCTAGATGCGGAGATTATTCAGACTGCAAATAAGACTTTAGAAGAGATTTTGCCGCTGATGATAGAACGGGTGCGATCGCACAAATCTGTCGTCCGTCTTCATTCCGGCGACCCTAGTCTCTATAGTACTATCCACGAACAAATGCACCTTTTGGCAGATGCGGAAATTGCCTTTGAAGTAATACCAGGTATCAGCGCTTTTCAAGCCGCAGCCGCTAAACTTAAAGTAGAACTCACAGTTCCAGGCTTAGTCCAAAGCATCATACTTACACGTATAAGTGGAAAAACAGAAGTTCCTGCACTAGAAGAATTAGCAACACTCGCAGCTCATCAAGCTAGCCTCTGCCTGTATCTCAGTGCGCGTCACGTCGAAGATGCCCAAGCTAAACTACTGGAACACTACCCGGAAGACACACCTGTGGCGATTTGCTTTCGCATCGGGTGGCCCGATGAAAAAATCTGGGTTGTCCCTCTCAATCAAATGGCAGATTGTACGAATCAGCTTTTGCTGATTCGCACCACACTTTATGTAGTCAGTCCCGCGCTGTCTCAAGTAACAGCGCGATCGCGTTTATATCATCCTGAACACAGTCATCTGTTTCGTCAATCTGAATGATGGAGAGTACAAGAATTAAAAATTAAAAATTAAAAATGCAAAATTAAAATATTTTTAATTTTTAATTTTTAATTTTTAATTGATTTGCTCTCCTTCAAGATTTTCATCTAACGAACTGAGGCATAATTTCAGCAGCGGTAAAGATTCCATACATGCCTCGCTGGTGCAATTGGTGACCTGCTTTGAGATAACCAAAGGCTGGACCACAGACATTGGCTGCCATGCTGGTTTCATCTCCTAAAGTAAAGGTATGGGTGGAAATCTTACCTTCAAAGGTGCGACCAGTTACTTTCACATTAGTACTCAGAGGTTTTTTGGGATTACGGGTATCAACGACACCACCAACCATGACGCGATCGCGGTCAACAATTCCTGCAAACTCCAGCATGACATCATCAGCGTGTTCCATATTCTCTAGTGTCAGCACACCATTAGTTTTATCTAGTAGTGCTTCTACTTGTGCATCAGTCATTGCCTGTGCACTTTCCACAGTAAACCCTTGCATATGGGCAATATCTTCGCGAATGGTGGCGCGATACGCTTCCCAGTTGGCAATTCCCACTCCAAAGGTAATCTCAACCCGATGAATTTCAGCATAGCTTTGTGCCGCCAAAGCTGCTGCTGCTGTTAACAGTCCTGGTGTTGCCCCACATCCAGTCATGTAAGTAATTCCTGCTGCAAGCAGTTCCTCTTTCATTGCCAGTAACTGTTCTACAGCACTGGTGCGTTTAATAGCATCCACCAGTACCCCACGCCAACCAAATTTAATAAACTGTTGAGCTACAGAAGAAATGAAATTATTAGGTAGATTCGGTAAAGCTAGAAAATACCCATCTACGCGATCGGCGCTTTCGATTAAATCCTCAATACTACGGTTTGATATGGTTCCAACTGGTTCTAGATAACCTACCGAACCTTGAGACTGATAAGTGGTAATGCACTCTTGAGCATTTAAACCCTCAGTTGTGTAGGCGTAACCTTGTTTGTCTGCCGCTGCCACTAAAATCATTTCCTGTTTAAGAGCAAGTACCCTAGCGGCAGCTTGCCCTAGTCCACCAAAGCCCAGTACTCCGACACTTATAGCTTTTTGCTTTGCATTCATGGTTAATTGGTTGAGTTAAAAAAATTCTGAGATTAAGCTTTTAGCTAGTTTAATACGGCAAAACTTGGAATAATGATAAATTTTTTCAATAATTTTCACTTTTTCTGCGGCTTTTTCTGCTGCTATTGCTTGTTTTTCTACCTTTTTCTACTTTTATTGCCAGTTCCCTATTGAGCTTGACTTATTGATAAAGTTACGGGAAACTAACAATAGACAAAGGTAACAACTTATAAAAATAATAAGTTTTGTAAAGTTTCTGAGATATATATTTTGAGAGATGGAACATTAGTTAACACATGGCAAATTTGTAGCTAAGGAAAAACATTTCGATGGCTACATTTGTAGCTTGCTGCCTAAGCAGTACAGTCCAAGCGTACTATTGTGGTTGGCCAAAAGTATGGAGACATTAGAGTTCATAATATATCCAGATGGTCGGGTACAAGAAAAAGTCACTGGCATTGTGGGTGCGTCATGCGCTGAAGTGACAGCGGCTATAGAGGCACAGCTAGGACAAGTAGTTAGCTATGAGCCAACCTCAGAATACTTCGCCACGAAAGTGCAGCAATCGGATGTGGCGAATACACAAACCAATTTTAGCAATTGGTAAGTTTTCACACACGTTTCAGTTTTATTGATTCACAACCACTATGTCACACTTTAGCCAAATCAAGACCCAAATCCGTAACATTGACTCGTTGAAAGATGCTCTCAATGAATTGGGCGTTGACTGGAAACAAGGTCCACGTGAGGTACGTGGCTATCGCGGTCAAACCCATGCTGCTGAAATTACTATCGAGCAGGAAAATGGCTACGATATCGGCTTTCGATGGAATGGAAAAGAGTACGAATTGGTTGCTGACTTGCAATATTGGCAGCAGAACAAGTCTGTGGAAGGATTTTTGCGCCAGGTAACGCAGCGTTATGCTTACCACACAGTATTGAAAGAAACAACTCGCGTAGGCTTTCAAGTTGCTGAACAAAAACAAAATCAAGATGGTTCTATTAGCCTAGTAGTACAACGCTGGAGTGCTTAATGTCTGATTTTTCGCCATCGCCGGAAGATGGAGAAGACAATCGCTCCGGTTTAGAACCAGAATTAGGTGGCTTATTACGAGATGCGCCAGAACGCTCTGGTTTAGAGCCAGAACTGGGTGGTATGGTGCGCCAAAAGGGTATTTATGTTGATGAAATTACCTGCATTGGCTGCAAGCACTGTGCTCACGTAGCCCGTAATACGTTCTACATTGAACCAGATTACGGGCGATCGCGAGTGATTCGCCAAGATGGCGAACCAGAGGATCTGATTCAAGAGGCGATTGACACTTGTCCTGTTGATTGCATCCACTGGGTGGATTACACCGAACTGAAAAAGTTAGAAGAAGATCGCAAATATCAGGTAATTCCTGTCATTGGATATCCAGTGGAATCGGCGATCGCTTCTGCCCAACGGCGACGTAAAAAGCAAAAACTCAACCGAAAAAAATCCCGTTATTAATTGAACGAAAAATGTTTCGTGCAGTCCTCTTTGATTTTTGAAATACACGTAGGGTGGGCATTGCCCACCAAAACTTGGATATGGTGGGCAATGCCCACCCTACACTACTTAAGATTTTTCACAAATGATTTAGGATTCCTATATTATGTCCGGTAAATCACTTATAAAACATACATACGGAAAAAGGTAATTGGTAATCGTTTAATTCCCATAGACTTCAATACTACGTAGGTTTTGGATTTGTGGTGGGAATTAAATCGGTGTAGAACGCGGGGCGTTCTACAGAGGTTGACGGTTGATAATTTATCTCAGCCCTTGCAGTATTGCCATGGACTTAATATAGCAATCCTATTTGATTTGTGAAAATTCACAGCCTGAGAAACCCGGTTTCTTAAAGAAACCGGGTTTCTCCGCATTCACTAATGATTTAGGATTGATATAATTCGTAATTTCGTAATTAACCCACGAATGAATGTGCTTGCTCGAAATAATGATCTGAGCATTTTTCTAGTCCATAAATAAATAATATAAGAATCCTATTTGATTTGTGAAATATATGTAGGGTGGGCACTGCTTACAACATCCCGGTTCTGGTGGGCAGTGCCCACCCTACACTACTTAAAATTTTTCATGAATGATTTAGGATTCCTATAGTGCCTACCTAATTACGAATTACGCATTAGTAATTATTTCGTCAGATTACTGTATTCATTGAGCTTCTGGAAAAGTCTGCACCTTACCATCGGGACCGAAAACAGCTCGAATTCTGACAGGTTGTCCACTTTTATTAGGAGAAACAAAGCGTTCACCAATTAGCGGCATTCCCGTGCGATCAATGTAGTCTCTGGCAGCCTTTCCAAGAGGTAAAATTTGTTCAATTGTGCCGTCAACACCCAATACCAAACTGTACTCTAGCGTTTGCTTCAATTGATTAGGTGGTTGCCAGCGTTTTTTCAAGAATGTTCTAGCTTCGGATATTTGGGCTGTGTCAAATAATGTGCCCGTTGCAACCTCTTTGTTCGTGTTGCGACGAGTTCCCCTTAATCTAGCAACTAATGAATTCCCACTTGACACTGAGGGGTTTGTTTGCAAGTAGGGGTCTTTAGTGCTACCGCTGCTACTTAAGTCAGGCATGGTAGCAAGAGGCGGGTAAACTTTTGTAGCATCGGGGGATGTGCTGTTTGTTGTCGGTAAATCGTTTGATGGCGTCCCACCCTGGGAAATTGAGCCAGTGCCATTCTGTCTAAAATTGGGTTGAAGAGATTGTGGGCTTTGCTTGGAAATTAACCCAGTGCTACTCTGCCTGAAATTAGGTTGAAGAGATTGTGAGCTTTGTAGTCCGAAAGGTGCTGTTTTCTTTGAGGAGGGAATTTGAGCCGTCGTCTCAGGTATGGTTAGCGTCGTACTTCCTGTAGATGGCACAGACGCTTTGGGGACAGTGAGATTAGGATATTTTTGCAGGGTTAAGGGATTGGTTTTGGGGGACGTTCGCAACGTTGTAGGGAAATTGGCACTAGGGGATGATTGAGCGGTTAAAGGTACAGGAGAACCCAGCAATGGCATAGTAGAGCCTAGAGGTGGTCGTGGCGGCGACGACGACAGCAAACTATCTGGGGGCGTGAGGAGTGGGGATGGTGTTGGCAGGGGTGGCGCATACGGTGAAGGCGAGGGTTGTAGGGCGATTTTCTCTGATGCGGGAGTAGGTTTTTTGGCTGTCTGTGGCTTTTTCCTCATGTTGTTAGCATATTGCCAGGTCACTGGTGTTAAACCAGCAGCTAACACTAGCACTGCTGCAATAGGTACCCAAGCAGGTAAGCTGCCAGATGAACCCTCAGGATTGAGATTTGGTAGCGCTAAGACATCAGCCGAATATTCATCTAAGGCAGTTGCTAAATCAAATAGTTGCAACAGACTGAGTTGAATGACTTCTCCAGATGCCTTGGTTGCCAAGGAACCGATAAAAAGGTCGTGAGTCAAACGGTTGCGTGGTTGTATATGTATTTCTGCCCCTTGTATCTGGGTGCTATAGGAATCTAATATATGAGTCTGCCGGGAAGAATCATTAAAATCTTGCGTTTGAGAAGCATCAGATGCTATGCTTGACTCCTTGGCTTGTGAGATTACCCAGAACTCTTCAGGTGATTTTTGAAGTAATTCCTGAACGTAGTTTGTTACCGCTATACACAAAGCATCAAGTTGGTCGTGATTACCCCGAATTATGAGCCTTTGTTCTTCTGGTAGTCGCGGATCGTCAAAGTGAAGCTCAAAGCTTAGCTGCTTTAGGGCAGGTTTTCTCATCCAACGGGATAATGCAGACTTTTCCGCCAATATTTCTAGAGTGCAAGTGGGCGGCGTATACCTACGAATCACATGATTTGATACAGGCATGGCAGGAAATGCGAGCAGAATAATAGAGGATTTTGCATTAGTTAATAGTCCATAGTCGATAGTCCAAAAGTTTTTGACTGTTGACTAATGACTAAAATCTAAAATTTAGTGGAACGGTCAATAAGTGCAAGCCAAAGACGGCGATGTCCACCGGGAGCAGTGTAAAAAAGTACATCTATAAGCAGTTTTAGTGCCAGGTGGGTAAGTTCATCTGTGGAGATTGTCGCGTCCTCCTCCATCCGTTCTTGGTAGGTGTTACAAAAAGCATCAATGTAATCTCCAAGTATTGCAGCCTGATGAGGTTCGCGATTGTCCTGAGCCATTTGTTCTAATAAACCAACAGCACGGCGAATCAATTCTTGGTGCTGTTTGGCAAGGTAGCAAATGATGAGGACAAGCGATCGCGCTTCTTCTACATCTAGTTTTTTTCGCCCTCCTTGACCTTTACGGAGTGGATTTGACTGGCGCAGTCGCCAGAGCGCTACCCGGTCTGGTACCCTTGACTCTAAATTCAAATCAATCGCCGCTGAAAGCATTGCCTCGGAACCAATGCCCGTCAAAGTTTCTAGCGCCAACAGTACCAAGTCCAACTGGGTTTTTATATTGTCCCACTGAACTTGGTTTGGGGCTGAGAGCTTAGTGAGGTCCTCCCACTGGGAAGTTGGAGTGGGTGAATTGGCGGCAGAGTACATAACTTTTAGCATAGGTGATCGGGCTGGTAAGATCTTTTGCTGTTACGCATTTTGAAACCAGACTTTCGTGGGTTAAGGTTGGTTTCCAATAGCTATAAAACCGTCCGGCTTGCCTACCCTACAGTCAGCACCTAGAATAAGCATTTATACTACTACAGCTTTTGTGTGTTTGGTCAACAGCAAGAGTATTTGTCTTACTCTATGACGAAAACCTTTTATAAACTACCCTAACCTGCCGAGTACGGCTGATACTAATTTACTAAAATCTTGATACATTATAGATTTCTTGTAGGGGCACAGCAGTATAATTCGTAATTACTAATTCGTAATTCGTAATTAAAAATGGGTTTAAGCACGGAGCGTCTACAGGTGGTCATTTTTCAGTTGGGGTTTAAATCCCCGTCTGAAAAATAATTACGAATTATGAATTACGCAGAGCTAATTTTTATCCCTAAGACCGCCACCGGCACTAGGCTACAAGCGATTGGTGCTTCGGGTATACTTATAGATACCCTTAAAGCTGCGATATTTTCGGCAGCATTTATGTCAACATCCATCTCCTTGTCTGCCACTTATTTAACATATGCAATAGTGACACCAGTACCGCCGTCAGAGGATTCTGCTGCTTCAAAGTGGCTGATTTGGGGGTGCTGCTGTAAAAAGGCATGAATACCTTGTCGCAACTTACCAGTACCATGACCGTGAATAATCCATATTGGTCCTGTAGCTTCTGATATTGCCTTATCTAAAACAAGTTCTGCATCAGCTACCCTGCGTCCGCGCAAATCTACCGTATTTTGGGATGTGCGAATTGCTGGGGTTGGTTGTGCGCTAGGTACTGGTGCTGGCGTCGCTTTCGGTTTGACTACTGGTTCCGGTTTTTGACCTGAGAGCGATTCTACATCTTCCAGTTTCACTTTCATCTTCATGATGCCAAAGCGGACAGTTAACTCACCATCTTCATCATGGGTGGTTAAAACGTCTGCTGTTTGCCCTAACTTAGGAATGCGGACGCGATCGCCCACTTTGGGAATAAACCCTACTTTTGGTTTTGGTGGCGGTGATGGTGTAAATTTTTCAGCAATTTGATTTAAAGTATTGGTAGCTTGCTGTGCATCTTGGGCAGTGGGTTTACCTTGCTGCAAGCCGCGAATCACTTGAGCAATTTCACCTTTTGCTTGAGAAAGTGCTTGCTGCACTGCTGCTTCTTGTGAAGCACGTAAATCTCGTTCCCTGGACTCTAATGCTGCGGCTTTTGCGGATACTTCCTTGTATAATCGCTCAGCTTGCTGTAACAAATCTTGTGCTTCTGCCGCTTTGGTTTCTTGGCGGCGGCGTTGCGCTTCCAATCCAGCAATTACCTCGTTGACTTCGTCTGTTACTCCTCCCAGTTGAATTTTCGCCTGTTCTACAACTTCTGGTTTCAGCCCTAAGCGACTAGCAATTGTCAAAGCGTTGGAACGTCCGGGAATTCCCCACAGCAGACGGTAAGTGGGCGAAAGGGTACTTTCGTCAAATTCTACAGAGGCATTTTCAAACCGTTCATCTTGATATTTTAGAGCTTTCAGTTCACCAAAGTGAGTAGTCGCAATAGTTAACTGCGCGTGAACAGCTAGATGTTGCAGCAGGGCGATCGCTAAAGCACTACCTTCAACAGGGTCTGTTCCTGCGCCTACTTCGTCGAGTAATACTAGGGAGTGGGGAGTGGGGAGTGTGGAG
>CAXTSI010000406.1:0-8522 GCA_964246695.1 uncultured bacterium | reverse complement strand
ACAACTAACAACTAACAACTAACAACTAACAACTAACAACTAACAACTAACAACTACAATTTCATCCAGCAGCTTGAAACTCTCCGATCATTTTGACTTCTGGTTCTAACCAAACTGACCAATGTTCTTGTACTTGCTCTTGGATGTGACGGATCAGATTGAAAATAT
The DNA here is from genome assembly GCA_964246695.1 of uncultured bacterium. Taxonomy (GTDB): domain Bacteria; phylum Cyanobacteriota; class Cyanobacteriia; order Cyanobacteriales; family Nostocaceae; genus Stigonema. Next base: position 8,354 of record CAXTSI010000406.1, on the reverse strand, counting down.
CACAAGCACTAGCCCCACCACAGTTGACGATAAAATTAGCATGACGTTGTGCTACTTGCGCTTTACCAATTTGGTAGCCTTTTAGCCCCGTTTGCTCTATTAGCCAACCTGCAGAATAAGGTTTGGGATTACGGAACACACTACCACAACTAGGCAAGTGGTAGGGTTGGGTGCTTAACCGATGCTGTTTGTGTTGCTTTGTTGTTGCCACAACTTGTGCGGGATCTGCCCCAGGTTGGAGGGCAAATGTGGCTTGAGTGACGATGCGATCGCTTCCTTGTAATAGTGAAGTGCGGTAGCTGTAGCCCAACTGTTCGCGATCGAGAGTTTCCAAAGTACCATCGGATGACAGTACCTGAGCACTCACTAAAATATCTGCTACACAGCTGTTGTGTGCCCCTGCATTCATGACGACAGCCCCCCCAACAGTTCCAGGGATACCAACTGCCCACTCAAATCCTTGCCATCCCTGTGCTGCTACCTCCCATGCCAAGGCGGGAATTGGCTCTCCAGCTGCTACAGTTAACAGCCCTGTTTGAGGATCGAATTGGCTATAGCGCAGATGGCGCGTCACAATAACTAAGCCCGAAAGACCACAGTCGCTTACCAGCAAGTTAGAGCCTGCTCCCAAAATTGTTACAGATAATTCATGTGATTTAGCATACTTAACACTTGCGATCATTGCTTCTAGATTGCGGGGAGCAACGCACAATTGGGCTGGACCACCTATTCTGTAGGAAGTATACGCTGCTAAGGAAACCTGGGACTTGATCGCACAATCAGTACCAGATAATCTAATTTCCTGACCTTCGTCGAAATTAGCTTTTATTTGTTTGTTGGTATTTAAACCAAAAAATGTGCAGACATTTGCAGATGCCTGGGAGATTTTCATATTTGCTAGAATTATTTGAATTTTGACGTTTATACGCACACCGTAAAAATACGGTATTAAGATGAACCAGTACTAGGGTTAGACGGACACTTGGCATGTGAACTCAGGTTCTTAGGATGTGGCTGTAGCAGGTTGGCGAAGTGTTGCGATGACTTCTGGAATTACCTGATTCAAGTTCCCTGCTCCCAAAAACAGCGCCAAATCTCCAGGGCGCAGTGTTTGCGGCAGAAACTCGCACACAGAGGCTAAAGTTGGTTGATACGTCACTTGGGGATGCTGCTTGGCAACTTCGCTTGCCAGTTGTTCACCACTGACCAACCCTAAATTTACCTCGCCTGCACTGTAAATGTCTGAGAGGACAACCAAATCGGCATAACCAAAGGACTGGGCAAATTCTTCTAAAAAGGTAAGTGTACGGCTGTAGCGATGGGGTTGGAAGATAGCAACTACTCTTTGCCCCGGTCTTGCTTGGAGGCGTGCAGCAGCGAGAGTAGCACGAATCTCGCTGGGGTGATGAGCGTAGTCATCAATAAAGGTAATGCCTTGGACTTCACCTACGTATTCAAAGCGGCGTCTTGCACCTTCAAATGTGGCAATACCCTTAGCAATTTCCCCGAATTCTAAACCCAATATGCGACCTACAGCCACTGCTGCTAGAGCATTGCTGAGATTATGCTTACTTAGCAAGCGCAAGTTTAAAACACCTAAGGCAATGCCCCTTTCCCAAACCAGAGCAGTAGTACCATCAGCGCGATAGTCAATATTGGTCACGCTGTAGTCAGCGCCAGTGTCAGGGCACAGACTGTAACTTATTTTTGGTTTGAAGTGTTCGCGTACTGTAGCACAGTCAATGCTAGCTACTAAGGTTTTACAGCCTTTAGCAAATGTCTGAAAGATATCAACCACTTCCTCTAATGTGTCGTAGTGGTCGGGATGATCCAGCTCTATATTGGTAATAATACCTATTTCAGGGGCATGTTTCACTAAGGAACCATCTGATTCATCTGCCTCTGCTACCAAATATCGACTTAGTCCAAGTCGAGCACCGCCTTCCCAAGCTTTGACCTCGCCACCTACCAAAATTGTTGGGTCAACACCAGCTTGGAGTAGCATATAGCCAATCATGCTACTAGTCGTGGTTTTGCCGTGAGTTCCTGCTACTGCAATACTGTAGTAATCGGCAATTAAGGCGGATAGTACATCAGAACGGTGGAAAATAGGGCAACCTAATTCTAGTGCTGCTTTATATTCTAAATTATTTGTGTTAATTGCTGTTGAACAAACGACTTGAGGCAGTTTTGCCTTGATAGCAGCAGATAATTCTTCTTGGGTATTTAATAATACTCCATTATCCTTAACATTAGGGCGAAAGAATTCAATATTATTTGCTTCTTGTCTACTAAAAACGTGAACTCCAATAGATTCCAGTCGGCGGGTAATGTGATTGGGACGAATATCTGAACCTGATACTGGCAAGTTAAGTTTTGCAAGCACATGTGCCAGAGGAGACATTCCTACGCCACCAATACCAATGAAGTGAAATGGTCTACCGCTAAAGTCTACAGAATTTTTCATTTATTACTCCTCTAACACCACACCACACCATAATCGCAAATAACACGCGTATCATAACAGGAATTTGATTTTTAACGATACTGCGTCTGTATACTTTTCATTCCTGATGCTCAGCTAATTTTTTGCTCTTATTTAGCTTGTTCAGAATGATTTTACCCAAGCTTGACGGTTTTACTCTCTGCTTGAACAGATATTATGTTTATTCAGAGAATTTCTGGACAATCTGGAAATAAATGACTGTGATTGCAAACCCATATTTTTGATTGATTTGCTGGAATTGGGTACAATAAGAAATTCGTGGTTAAACAGCTTTGAAACTGAATAAAGCTTAGGCATTGTTTCGATGCAGCAATTAGCAATTTTCGGTGGCACTTTTGATCCAGTTCATTGGGGACATTTACTCGTAGCTGAGACAGCTTTGCATCAAATACCTTTAGAACAAGTCATTTGGGTACCATCACTAAATCCTCCCCATAAACAAGTGGCTTTATTTGAACATCGTTTAGAAATGGTACGCATAGCAACAACAGACAATCCAGGGTTTACTGTTTCACTGGTTGAAGCAAATCGTTACCGAACTTCCTATGCTATTAACACTCTGATTGACTTATGTGCTTTTTACCCAAATAATCACTGGTACTGGATTGTTGGTTTAGATACTTTCCAAACCTTACCCCGTTGGCACCGTGTAAATGAATTAGCACAATTGTGTGATTGGTTAATCGCACCTCGAATCCTTGGTGGTGAGACTATAGCTCAAAGTGAGTTAATCTGCAAGCAAGTGGCGCAAGAACTGACAGACAAGTCGGTATTCATACACTGGCAATTATTACATATACCTTTAGTAGGAATTTCGTCAAGTCTAATTCGCAATCTACGCCGCGATCGCCAACCAATTCGCTATTTAGTTCCAGAGCCTGTAAGAATTTATATTGCCAAACATAACCTTTACGCAGGAGGATGAGGAAGATGAGGGGGATGAGGAGGATGAGGGGGATGAGGAGGATGAGGAGGATGAGGAGGATGATATTACTCCCCTATCTCCCTCATCTCCCCTATCTCCCTCATCCCCCTCATCTCCGCCTACTCTTATAAGGTTCTATATATTTTTTTAAGATTTAACTCTTGATAGTCATAAATACTCTGCCCTTTGCGGTATGATCTGGGTCATCCAAGCATTTCTTCAGGCATAGATATACAGAGGGCAAGACGCTGTGATTAGAGTTGCAATTAACGGTTTCGGGCGCATTGGGCGTAACTTTGCACGTTGCTGGCTAGGTAGACAAAATAGCAATATCGATCTTGTTGCTGTCAATGACACATCAGACCCTAGAACCAACGCTCACCTGCTGAAGTATGACTCAATGCTAGGGAAGTTAAAAGACGTTGAGATTTCTGCTGATGATAATTCAATTACCGTAAACGGTAAGACCATTAAGTGTGTATCCGATCGCAACCCAGAAAACTTGCCCTGGAAAGATTGGGAAATTGACCTAATTATCGAAGCCACTGGCGTCTTTACTGCCAAAGATGGGGCTATGAAGCACGTCAATGCTGGTGCTAAAAAGGTTCTGATTACCGCCCCTGGCAAAAATGAAGATGGGACTTTTGTGATTGGCGTGAATCATCACGACTACGACCACAACATACACCACATCATCAGTAACGCCAGCTGTACTACCAACTGCTTAGCTCCCATTGCCAAGGTGTTGCACGAGAAATTCGGCATCATCAAAGGCACTATGACCACCACCCACAGCTACACCGGTGACCAGCGCTTGCTAGATGCTTCTCACCGAGATTTGCGACGGGCTCGTGCTGCAGCAATTAATATCGTGCCTACATCCACAGGTGCGGCAAAAGCAGTAGCGTTGGTACTACCAGAACTCAAAGGTAAGCTCAATGGTGTAGCCTTGCGCGTACCTACCCCAAACGTTTCCATGGTGGATTTCGTGGTGCAAGTCGAAAAGCCTACCATTACTGAAGCAGTCAACCAAGCCTTTAAAGAAGCCTCTCATGGTGAATTGAAAGGCATTTTGGACTACAGCGAACTACAGCTTGTCTCATCCGATTATCAAGGTACTGATGCCTCTTCCATTGTTGATGCTAGCTTGACAATAGTCATGGGCGGTGACATGGTGAAAGTCATGGCTTGGTATGACAACGAATGGGGCTATAGCCAACGAGTCCTCGATTTGGCAGAGCTAGTAGCCGAGAAGTGGACAAATTAGTTAGTGGCTAATGGCTAATGGCTAATGGCTAATGGCTAATGGCAAAGAACAATTAGCAATTAGCAATTAGCAATTAGCAATTAGCAATTAGCAACTAACAACTAACAACTAACAACCAACAACTAACTAAAATGTTGAAATCCCCGACTCAGTGTCAAAACTCTGTGGGGGTTTTTTCCATATTGATCGCGTAACAGTACTGTTGACCCTTCTATAATCGTCCCCACAACAGCAGCACCCTTGCCAAGCTTTTGTACTAATGCATATGCTGGTTCTTTTGGCAAGCACAACACTAATTCAAAGTCTTCGCCACCGTACAGAGCATATTCCAGTGCCTGTTCTTTTGTCAGCCAGCAATCAAAAGCTGTTGGCAAAGAAATTTGAGTATTTTCAAGGACAGCACCAACCCCACTCTGTCGGCAGATTTGCACAACAGCATCTGCTAAACCATCACTGCTGTCCATACCAGAAATGGGGAGTGCCGTAGGGGCGGGGTTCCCCCGCCCGTACATCCGTGGGGAGTGGGAGTTGAAAATTTCCCAGAGAATTGGTAAGACATCCAGTCGGGGTTGGGGGCGTTGATGAGCGCGGATTAATGCTCTTGCATCGCTGTCACTAAGGTTTTCTCCTAATTCAGGATGGAGAAGCAATTGCAAGCCGGCGGCTGAAGCTCCGTGAACGCCTGTGACCACAATTGCATCTCCTACCCTGGCTGTATGGCGGCGAATAATACGCTCCTGGTATACTTGACCGACAGCAGTGATTGCTAGGGTAATCACTGGCGATCGCACAAGATCGCCGCCAACAATCGGGGTGTTATACTGTTGTGAACATTCCGTCATTCCCTGATACAACTGTTCCACCCAACTTACAAGGACATTTCCTGGAAGTCCTAAACCAACAGTAATTCCTAAAGGAGTTGCACCCATTGCTGCTATATCTGATAAATTAGCAGCAGCAGCACGCCAACCAACATCTTGTGGAGAAGTGGTGATATCACTGAAATGCACACTATCAACCAACACATCGGTTGTGACGATCAATCTTTGATCGGGTTCAGTTAAAAGCACTGCAGCGTCATCCCCAATAATTTCTGGGGGACAGAAGCGTTGCAAAATTTGTAAAAGTTTTTGTTCGCCAATATCTTGAACTTGCACAGAACTTCTTGGGTATTGCATTGACTTGACAAGTTACGATTAAGATACCGTCTATGAGTCAGTTGAGATGGTCACCACATTAGCATCTAATCTCACCTTTGAAGAGTACTTAACCTATGATGATGGTACTGGTTTTCATTACGAATTGGTGGATGGCAAATTAGAACTAATGAACCCACCGACAATTCAACATTTTCTCATTGTCGATTTTCTAGACACGGCTCTAAAGTTAGAAATTAAGCGCTTGAGCTTACCGTGGCTTTGCTTTAGAGAAACCGGAGTGAGAACAGGTAGAAATAAATCCAGGTTGACTGACCTGTGTGTGGTGCCAATAGAGCAAGCAAAGGAACTTATGAATGTGTCAGCAGTGTTCCAGTCTCCTCCATTACTGATTGTAGAGGTCGTCAGCCCAGATTCAGTGAAGCGGGACTATCGCTATAAGCGGTCTGAATATGCGGCGTTGGAAGTATCAGAGTATTGGATTGTAGACCCACTAGAGACGAAGATCTCTGTGTTGTTGCTGGAGGAAGGTTTGTATGAACAGACAGTGTTTACCAACAGCCAGCAGATTGTGTCGCGGACGTTTCCAGAGTTGGCGATCGCTGTTGAGCAAGTATTTCAAGCAGGTCATCTCGGCTAGCAGATAATCACTTTAAAATTAAGATACTGTCTATGAGTCAGTTGGGATGGTCACCACACTAGCATCTAACCTCACCTTTGAAGAGTACTTAAACTATGATGATGGTACTGGCTTACACTACGAGCTGGTGGATGGCAAATTAGAACTCATGAACCCACCCACAATTCAACATTTTCTCATTGCTAAATTGCTTGAGCAAGTACTTGATGCAGAAATTAAGCGCTTGAGCTTACCGTGGCTATGCTTTAGAGAAACTGGTGTCAGAACAGGTAGAAATAAATCCAGGTTGACTGACCTATGTGTGGTGCCGCTAGAGCAAGCAAGGGAACTGATGAATGTGTCAGCAGTGTTTCAATCTCCTCCATTACTGATTGTAGAGGTCGTCAGCCCAGATTCAGTGAAGCGGGACTATCGCTATAAGCGGTCTGAATATGCGGCGTTGGAAGTATCAGAGTATTGGATTGTAGACCCACTAGAGACGAAGATCTCTGTATTGTTGCTGGAGGAAGGTTTGTATGAACAGACACTGTTTACCGCCAGCCAGCAGATTGTGTCACGGAGGTTTCCAGAGTTGGCGATCGCTGTTGAACAGGTGTTTCAAGCAGGTCATCTTGCATAAAAGCGATCGCTTCCATTATTGAGCAAGATTTGGGTTGACCATTTTTTGAATTAAAAATTAAAAATTAAAAATTAAAAACTTAGAAATAATTTTTAATTGTTTAATTAATGGAAAACAAAAAAAGGCAAAGCATCAATTTTTACAAGCCCCAGAATTCATTCATGGGGTCTTTAATTAGTACATTTTTAATTTTTAATTTTTAATTTTTAATTTTTAATTATTTTGATGGTAGGTATCATGGTTTCGTGCAGTACATCACCTCGTTGGTGGTAGTCCCCGCCTTTATGTGATTTTCTCTGAATTTCTCACCCGCGAATCTTTGGATGAACTACAAGAACCCTTTATGCGGATGCTTGATGATTTAACACCATATTATCAGGCGCGAATGCAGTGGCTTTCGCCGCAGCAAAGAAAAATAGTAGAGTTTTTATCAGACTGTCGTCATGCTGTGCCTGTCAAAGATATTGCCCAACGCTGTTTTATTAGTCATCAAACAGCATCAAGCCAACTAAAAGATTTACGGGAGATGGGCTACGTGACTTCTGAGGCTATAGGGCGGGAGTCATTTTACGAACTCCGGGAACCACTGATGCGTTTTTGCTTAGAGGTGAAAAAACAGCGAGGAGAAGCGATACGTTTATTTGTGGACTTTTTGCGATTGTGGTATACGCGGCAAGAATTGCAACAAAGGTTGGGATGGGGGTTTGATGACATTAAAAGGGGTGAAGTTTGGGATGGTTCTAGACAAAATTCTAGTGAAGCATTAATTAATAATTTTTTGCCACTAGAAGAGAATAATAGCAGGTATCAACAACGATTGAAACCCCTGCCACGTGATGCGGTAGTGGATAGAGAATATATAATCAAAGCACTTGGGGCGATGGAACAAGATGATGATGAAGATCCTCTCTTGGCAGCATATTGGCAGGAATGTAAAAATTTCATAGACAATAAAGAGTATGTAACTGCTTTGCAATATGCAGAGAAACTGATAGAGAAGCGCAATCCTACGACAAAGCAATTGAAATTGACCCTAATTATAACTTTGCTTGGGTCATGCGAGGCTTAGTGCTGGACAATCTCAAACGTTATGAGGAAGCATTAGCATCCTACGACAAAGCAATTGAAATTGACCCTAATTATAACTTTGCTTGGGTCATGCGAGGCTTAGTGCTGGACAATCTTAAACGTTACGAGGAAGCATTAGCATCCTGCGACAAAGCAATTGAAATTGACCCTA
>CAXTSI010000405.1:0-8525 GCA_964246695.1 uncultured bacterium | reverse complement strand
TTGCTAATTGCTAATTGCTAATTGCTAATTGCTAATTGCTAATCTTCCATTAGCCCAACACCGAAAGCAGTCCCCTGGGCGCGGGAAACAAGCTGCTCTTTCCTGGACTCACCATTAGCCATTAGCCATTAGCCATTAGCAATTACCAACCCTAACTATAAAAGGAGTGCAACTTGGGTTATTAGCTATTTCACTTGTGTTACCCGCCAGCTAAGTTTCAGGTTGACCCAAAAGTTCCAAACAGTAGCAACGGCGATCGCAATCAGATTGGCGATGTAAGCGTTGGGAATGATGAAATTGTACACCAGATTCAACACCAGCACATTCAACACCAGTCCAGCAAGGCAAATCATGTTAAATTTCAAAAACCGCTTCAAGCGCTGACGCCATTCCTGTTGTTGCATAGTGACATCAGCAAAAGTCCAACTATCATTCCAAAAGAAATTGTTGAGAATACCAATTTCACCGGAAATGATTTTGCTACGAGTTAGGGGTAAACCTAATGTAGTCGAGTCATGAAGCAAGTAAAGCACTGCCATATCCACAAATACCCCACTGAGTCCCACCAAGCCAAAGCGGACGAAGCGACCAATAGGGAAACCAATGCGATGGCTGAACCGCCCGAATTTACCTGTAGAAAGCCGCAAGCGTATTAAGTGGTGTATATACTCTGTATATTGCTTCCATGTCACCTTACTTTCACCCTCAAGACGCTCACGAAAAACGTAGCCAACTTCAGCAATTTTGCCGACGTTTCCCCGACCGATCACCTCAAGTAAAATTTTGTATCCTACGGGATTGAGGGTTGCACCAACGATCGCACTCCGGCGGATCGTAAAATAACCACTCATGGGGTCTGAAACCCTACCCAGTACTCCAGGTAGGATGATCAATCCCAACACTTGAGCGCCACGGGACAACAAACGCCTCGCAAAACTCCAACTACTCACCCCACCGCCTTCTACATGACGACTGGCAACTGCCAGATCTGCTCCCTCTTCAACAGCATGTAACATTTGCAACAGCACATGCGGTGGATGCTGTAAGTCCCCATCAATCACTCCTAACACATGCCCTCTTGCCACCTGCCATCCACGGATCACGGCTGAGGAAAGTCCCCGCTCATGTTGGCGTCGCATCACGCGCAACTGAGGATATTCTGGCATCAGGGACTGTGCAATTTCCCATGTGCCGTCTGGACTATTATCGTCTACTATAATCAGCTCGTAATTTCCTAAAAAATCTTCATCCAGCAACCTACTCAATATACTGACGATTTTGTTGATATTCGCAGCCTCTTGATAAGTGGGAATCACAAGAGAAAAGTAAATAGGGTTACTACCATCTGCACCCAAAGTAGGAGGCAATTCCGATATCCGTAATGGATCGCTAGGCACTGGTAAAAGTGAATTAGGTTCGATGGTACTCATGCAAAAAAGACTATGTAGAAAAACATTAATTTTAGTAATTATCCTTGAAGATAGGTTGATTTAGTTTTAGCAAAAATGAATACTTGTACTTATAATTTAATATTATGCAAAAATCAGTAAAGATAAAGTTTTATTTATAGGTTACACCCAAGGTTTTGAATCACTAGTACATGACGACCGAAATAACGCTACCATCTCAAACAGCCAAAACCCTTGTATTTCAAGCTTTTTAATTTTTAATTTTTAATTCTTAATTTTTAATTCCGCTTCGCGGTACTAGCTATAAATGATGAAAACCCCTTCAAATTTACTACTTAAACTTTCACGACGTCTATTTGAAAACCCGGATGATCAAGAGAAATTTGTTAAGGCTTTAACTCACCCTCAGCCTTTCCATCCCTGCATTCTCTGGTGTCAGGACTCGCCTGATTTTTCTCCATTTGAAGTTAAAAAACCATTGCCTTGGCAACCCGGATTTACAGATCGTTTAGCATTGGGAGAAAAGCCGGGTCAACATTCCCTGCACGAAAAAGGATATTTTTATTGTTTAGATTTTTCTTCTGTGTTTGCTGCTTCTACTTTGTTAACAGTTCCCGGTTCTGTGAATTTAGTTTTTGACATGTGTGCTGCACCTGGGGGCAAGAGTGTCTTTGCGTGGAAAGCTTTGCACCCTGATTTGCTTATAAGTAATGAAGCGATCGGCAAACGTTTGGGAATGCTAATTTCTAATTTAAAGCGTTGCCGGATCAAACCTTCTGTTGTGGTTAATAGAGATTCAAGTATTTTAGCACAAATGATGCTACTATCTAGTCATTTAGTTATAGTAGATGCTCCTTGCACTGGGCAATCCTTAATTGCTAAAGGGGAAAAAGCACCTGGGTGTTTTCACCCAACTGCTATTAATAAAAGTGCAAATAGGCAAAAAAGAATTATAGCAAATTCTGCTAAAATTGTCGCACCTCAAGGTTATCTTGCTTATATGACTTGCACGTATTCTCCTGAGGAAAATGAGCAGGTTTGTGAATGGTTATTGGAACGCTTTCCCCAGTTTCAGGCGGTTGAGGTTAGTCATTTGAAGGACTATCAGTCGCATTTAACTACTATGCCTTGTTACCGGATGTTTCCTCAAGATGGGTTGGGTGCTGGTGCGTTTACGGTGCTTTTTAAAAATACTGATGAGGGGGAAGTGAAGGAGGTAGATTTGGATGTTTTGTCTGGGGTTTGGGTTAATATGAACCTCGAAAAGGAGTAACGCACCTTTTTAAGAATACGAACCGCCAAGATGCAGAGGAGTTTTAAGAGAGGTTTTGAGAGGAATTTGAAATTATTTCTAGTTCTTTGTAGCCTGTTTGTGTGTCAAGGGTTCTGAGAAAAGTATGTTCTTCGCTGATGCCAATAATTATTTCGGCGGTTGTGTAGATAATGCATCCATCACTGAGATGTCCGCCGATGGTTTTGCCTTGTTTGTCGGAAATGGTAATGTGAAGATGTACGCCTGTGGTTGCTATTATACCGTTGAGAGAAAGGATTTCAAATTTGTCGGTTAATACTGTACTAGTTTCTTGATTGGCAAAGCGAATTGTTGCTTGTTTTAGGCTTCCAACTGCAGTTAATATAAATCCGGCTGTGATATTTTCTTTTTCCGCAAAGTTCTTTAAACTTTGTCTTAAATCTTCGTTGGGTTTTAGTCTGATAGCAAGGACTTTCATTGGCTATTCATCAAGTAATAAGTTTGAGGTAGCAAATTAGTAATTTTTACTGAGATTTTCGCAGAAGGGGCGTTCATAGAATATACGGTAACAATCAAATACGAAGAATTGGTGGGACGTGCTATAAGCGATCGCCGCGAACAAGTGGTTCTCGCTACTAAATTCGGTATCGTTCGCACATCAAACCCAAGCGATCGCGGGATCAACGGCAAACCAGAATACGTCCGTTCTGCCTGCGAAGCCAGCCTTAAGCGTTTGGGTGTGGATACAATAGATCGCTAGTGAAATATACTCAATGATACTTCGCAGTGCCGTATCTGGATGAAGTCCTAAATCATCCTGTTTTTGAAAAACATTTACCAACATTTTGATATTTTCCAAACGTTTCGGATCGTCATGCTGATAATAGTCATATAAACCAGACTCAACCAAAATTTTCCCCAATAAATATGCGGGTCGTAATTCTTGGCTGGCATCTCTCCACATTTCAATCTGTTCAGCTAGACTTTCAAATTCATCCCCGTAGCGGTACACTAAAGCTTGGCGATAGTCAGCACGAATCCGAAATGTATTCCCAAAGATGCAATTTTTGTCCAATAGTTTGAAGAATAGCAATAGCTAATATTTCTTCTTCTAGACGAGTTATCTGCTTTGGACGACCTTTTGTCCTGCCTTTGACAAATTTATAATCAATATATTGATTTGGGGGAAGAAAATTTTCTGAATATAAACTATCAACTAAATTATCAACAAGAGTCTGGAGATTTTCATCAAGATTGTTTTCAAACAGCCGTATCTCTATTTCGTCATAGAAAGATTCGTTGAATAGATTATTTCTTGCTTTCACCCAAGCCAACTCTATATTTTCCAGACTGATTAGCTTATTCCATTCATTATCTTCGTATCTACAAACTGTGACCACCTTGCTCTACGTAGAAAATCAACAAAGCCAGTCAAAACGAGATAATGAGCGACGAGGCTATTTGATGAATGAGATTCTGCGGGTGAGTTCCCAGCTGGGGATTGCCTCCAATGAGCTGCGATCGCTCAAAGCAATGACGACTTCAAAGCTTGAAGCATATGCTGATGAGTTGTATCGGCAGTTGGGAAACAATTCGTTAAAGTAACTGCCAGCCCCATAACATAACCTAAGTTGCTATCTGAATCTGCTTCTTGTATCGTAGCAGTCAGATCGGGTTATTAATCAGCTAAAGCCACAAGTGCGAGCCGATCTTATAGGATGCGTTAGGCAAAAGCTAACGCATCCATCGATTTACTCTTCGTAGTGATACTTACATGCAGCAATGATAATTTCTGTATCAGTTACAGTATAAACTAACCAGGGCAAACGCATCTTAATTGGTCTTGACAAAAACCTTAATTAATGCATTAACGGGATAACAAGAATTTATTGTTTGATTGGTTTTTCAGGGGTTAAGGCGATCGCTTAAAATTTTGTCAATAAGCGGACACTAATGCGATTATTCTGGGGTTTATTGACATTGAGAGGTTCTTGTTGACAAGATGCGTTTGCCCTGATAAACTAACCGATGCTCGTCATTAATTCTTCTAGACCAGAAACCGCTTAATTCATATTTAAGAGGTTCCGGCTTACCTAGACCAGTCAAGGGGGAACGGTCAACATCTTTAATTAGCTCAACAATCTTTTTATAGAGCTTCTTATCTAACTTAGACCACTCGTTAAAATCTTCAAAGGCACTGGGTTCAAATACGACTCTTCTATTCATTCAATATTTTCTACGTCAACCTCAATCAAGTTAGACCCACTCTTAACATTCCCTATCGCATGTATTAATCTTTTTCGATTAGCTTCTGAATCCATCAAATAAGCAGTTTCATCAACTTCATACACAATAATCTCAATTTCTTTGTCCTGAAACGTAGCTTTCAATGCATTGATAAAGCGTTGGTCTAATTCACTAGCATTTAAACGATAAACTGTATGCATAACTCTACGGTACTTCTGTTTGCTTGAACTTATATTATAGTCAGTCGGAGCAACATCGGTACTACAGCCCGGTACTAATTAAGATGAATGGTGCTCAGTCGTAGGGGTGTATCAGGCTATGCTTTGACGACTTCTTGGGCTTTTGGCTGCAAGGACGGAATGCGCCCTTGTCTCTCCCTTCGGCGATCGCATTCATCGCCTGATTGTGCATTAGACATGGAGTGGAAATTAATTATGCGCTACCCAGAACCCTTGTAGAGACTTAGCATTGCTACGTCTCTACATCTTTTCCGGAGATGTCTAGTATGTTGATATACAGCAATTTTCAGGTAATCAGAGCACAGTCGTAGGGGCGAACGGCCGTTCGCCCCTACAAACGGTGTGGTTCATTTAGGTGAAAATTGCTGTATATGCCGAAGGCTAACAATGCGGTGCAGCGGACGCAATAGAGATGGTTTGTGGTGAATGCTCATACGATCTGTTACTGCTGACCTTTGCTGTTTGCGCTATCACCTTGTTAGAATACAAAGCAAACGGTAGAATCGAACGCGATGAGCATCTCACTTACACCGGAGCAAGAAAAATTCATCCAAGCCAAGCTGCAAACAGGCAAATATCGCAATTCTTCAGAAGTGCTGGAGTTTGCTTTCAGGCTACTTGATGAATATGAGCAAGCTGATGCTGAGTGGATAAACTCTGTAAGGGAAAAAATAGACGCGGCGATCGCGATGAGCGTTCAGACTCCGCCAATCGACGGCAAAACTTTCGTTAACCAAATTCTTAAACAGTTCCAGCAAGTGCGTGAAGCGTAAGGATGAATCGCCGTTATTTTATTAACATTCTTGCTACCCACGACCTCAAGGAAATTGCTGACTACTTCACCGCTAATAGTGTAGAAGCTGGAGAAAAATTTTTCCATAAATTCGACCGTCGTTGCGAGCAATTAATAAATTTTCCTAACATGGGTAGGAACTATGCAGAAATCCGCCCTGACCTGCGCGGTCTAACGTTGGATGGGTATATTATTTTTTACAGAGTCCTGGACGATGGCGTTGAAATTCTCCGCGTCATTAATGCTCGCCGAGATTTACCATCTATTTTTGAAGACTATCATGACTCTTAAGTTCTCGCCATGCGGAGGCGTACATATTTAACAAGAGACTCAAGACCATACTGATGGCTTCGTGGGAGCGATATCTGCGGTTGATGATGCCGCACTGTTTATTGGTGGGGAAGCAATCGTAAGCTGATCTATCGGTGTTGAGGTTAAGTGCGATCGCCAATCAAAATGAGAAAAGTTAGGTGAGAGTAAAAAAAGACCCAACAAGCCAAAAAAGCCTAAAATAAGAAATCTACTTCATAATTAATCATTTTTCAAGAGAATCATATATAACTAATACAGACTTTTTTTAAGCAAAAAACAGGAGAAACATTCTAGTGAAGGAAAGTATCATCAAAATCTCGAAACCAATTCCAAAAGTTCAAGTACAGCCAAGTGAATCTGAAGTCCAATCAAATTTGACCCAAACTGAAGAAATCGCGATTAGCGAAGAATCACTTGAACCAGAGTCAGAGCCAATAGATATCGCCGAACCACCTTCAATGAGGTTTGGTAGTACTGATTCTAGTGGTTGGAGAGTATCAGACATTTTGCGAGAAATTAGACTGGATAATTTTGAGATGGGTGACCCAGATTAAGTAAATCGCGCACGGCTTTCCTTGCACCCATCTATCCCAGACGAACTGCTACTACGGATGACTTGTTACAACAACGCAGTGGGAATGGTTCAAACAAAGCGATCGCCTGCATAGTGCGATCGCTCTCACTTTGGTCCTTTAGCGAATCTTACAGGGCTGATGTCCAAGTCGCTATTAAAAACTGCAATTATTGAAAAAATTAGTTTACCTGCGCACAACTTTTCCATTATCTATATAATATCTCGTCAACTTATCAAAAGTCAACCCTAAAATTAAAGAATACCCATTCCACCTTAAGCTAAATCGATGACTGAAAGCGGCGATCGCCTCAACAGAATGGAAGATCAGCTAATTGATATGCGTTTAGCTGTTAGCGCCCTCCTAGAAACTGTCACCCAACATCAACGCAATTTTGAAACCATTCAGCGCAATTTTGAATCTAATAATCACAGATTTACAGACATTATGACTGAAATTAGAGACATTCGAGTAGCTATGCGAGAAATGCGAGCAGATATGCAATAAATGCAATTACGTCAAATTTTACTAACTTTCGGGTGTAATTTTTGGTTGACTTAGTGGGAATGATAAGGGATAGAAGTATCGAACAATCACGCAAAACGTGGGAACGAGAAAAAATATAAAATCTAAAATTCCATGACTCCCAGTAACTTAAAAGCTTATTTAGACAACCTGCTCCGGAAAAACTTATTTCTCAGTACAATGATTTGGGGTCCTCCTGGGATTGGTAAATCGAGCATAGTAGGACAGCTATCCTGCGAACATGGTATCGACTTTGTAGACGTGCGTTTGTCGCAACTGGCACCTACAGACTTACGTGGTTTACCTGTGGCTGAAGATGGCATTTCCAAGTGGTATCCACCGGAATTTCTTCCTCGTGGTGGCAAAGGGATATTGTTCTTAGATGAACTGAATATGGCTCCTCCAGCGATGCAAGGAGTTGCTCAACAGTTGATTTTAGATCGAAAAGTTGGGAGTTATTGTGTTCCCGATGGTTGGTTTGTTTGGGCTGCGGGAAACCGGAAAGAAGACCGTGCTGCTGTATTTGATATGCCTACACCCCTAGCAAACAGGTTTCTGCATCTGGAAGTCCAACCTGATTTTGACAGCTACAAAGCTTACGCCTTAGAAACAGGAGTACACGAGCAGATCATTGCCTTTCTCTCCTTTCGTTCAACGTTGCTGCACAAAATCGACCCCCAGCAACCTGCTTGGCCCTCCCCCCGTTCTTGGGTGATGGCAAGTTTACTACATTATGCTGGATTAGACATTGCTCCTGCAGTAGGAATTGGTACAACGGCTGAGTTTGCCGCATTTATCACTCTTTACAAAACGCTTCCGAACCTCACACCAATTCTCGAAGGTAATGGCGATCGCATTCCCTTTCCCACAGAACCAAGTGCCAGGTATGCCACGGCGATCGGCTTAACTATGCGTGCGACTGATGCCAACCAAGCTTACAACGCCTTCACCTGGCTGAGCAAAGTTGCTACAGCAGAGTGGGTGCAGCTTTTTGCTGTGGACTTGTTTCGAGTGATGCGCAGCAAAGGACATCTAGGAGTGTTGGCAAAGTTAGTACAAAAAGACCCCAGCTTGCAGAAGTTTATGAAAGATTTTCAGCAGTTGGTCGGACTGTGAAAGTAGGGAGTAGGGAGTGGGGAACTCGGGGCCCCCACGAAGTGGGGATTAGGGGCATGG
>CAXTSI010000404.1:0-8571 GCA_964246695.1 uncultured bacterium | reverse complement strand
AATAACCCCCATCGACTCTACCTGAACAACTTTATGAAAGGGTATTTGCAGAATCTTCGTTATATTTCTATCGCAACCGTAGTAGATTTAGCGACTGGCAAGTAGTGATAATTTACCCAACACGCAGTATCGAACAAAGTGACATTCATCCTCATCGAACCCTACTCAACGGTAACCAAGTGCATCGGGTGTATCTAGATGAGTTGGGAGATATTCGCGACTTACCTTTATGGGTAGCACTGATGGTATTAACCACAGTAGATGAAGAACAAGCACCAGAAGAAGCAAGGTATTTGTTAACCAGAACCCGTCAAGAAGTACCATCGACCTCAAGTCAAGCCATAATAGAAATGCTGAGGCAGCGCGGTCTTGGGGGTTTCCCCCATGAGCGACTGCCGAACCCGAAGGGTGACGACGATTATGGTGTACAAATTTACACAATTGAGCCAAAGGGAGGTAGAGTCTATGCTAGGAATAACATTACAGCAAACGCGAGTGTACCGGGAAATTAAAGAAGAAGGAATAAAAGAAGGAATAAAAGAAGGAATAAAAGAAGGACTAAAAGAAGGACTAAAAGAAGGACGACACGAAGAAGCAGCTAACCTCGTTATTCGACTGATGAATAAGCGGATTGGACAGAAACTCTCTGATGAAATAGTAGCGCGAATTTCTGGTTTACCATTGCCTGTTCTCGAAGATTTGAGCGAAGCACTGTTAGATTTTACGAGTTTGGCTGATTTGCAGGCTTGGTTAGATGATGTCTAATAAGTACGAATTTTTGATAATCGAGGTTGACAACGGCTATTTTTTCCGTTATGCTTTCTTTATAATGGCAAAATATGCGCTCATATATTTGAGTAACTAACATACAATTCTTGTGGGATTTAGTTGTAGCCTTAGCGGGATCGCTCTACAAGCTATGGGGTTAAAGCGAATTCCAGAATTTTTCTCACTCAATCCCCTGCAAACTCCCTATGCCTCGTTGGTTCAATACCGCTGGTCCTTGTAAAGCCGACATCCACTACATGCTACCGCCTACCATTCGGTTGCCCAATTTACACCTCGTTATTGCCCAACAAAGCTATTTCGTAATTCATGCACCTCGACAAACAGGCAAAACCACTGCAATGTTGGCACTGGCGCAACAACTGACAGAAAGTGGACTCTATACGGCTATCATGGTATCTGCGGAAGTTGGCGCACCTTTTAGTGATGACCCAGGAGCAGCAGAACTAGCCATTCTCGGAGCTTGGCATGATGCAGCAATTGATAGTTTACCACAACAACTGCAACCACCAACTTGGCCAAATGCACAAGCTGGACAAAGGATTCAAGCTAGTCTCAGGGTTTGGTCACAAGCTTCGCCACGACCTTTGGTGCTATTTATCGATGAAATTGACTCCCTACTGGATGAAGCGCTGATTTCAATTTTACGACAATTACGCGATGGTTATCGTGCTCGTCCAAACAATTTTCCCTTGTCCGTCGGATTAATTGGTTTACGAGATGTACGAGATTATAAAGTAGCATCGGGGGGTAGCGAGAGATTAAATACGGCAAGTCCGTTTAATATTAAAGTACGATCTCTAACTTTAAGAGATTTTAATGCTACTGAGGTAGGGCAACTATACCAACAACATACCTTTGACACGGGACAAGTTTTTACCCAACAAGCAATAGAGACAGCATTTGATTTAACTCAGGGACAGCCCTGGTTGGTAAACGCTTTAGCTAAGGAAATTGTTGAAGAGATAGTGACGGATACAACTATAGCCATTACACCCGAACATGTTCACGCTTCCAAGGAAGTGTTAATCAAAAGGCAGGATACCCATCTCGATTCCCTTGCAGAACGACTGCGCGACAAGCGAGTACAAGCAATTATTGAACCAATATTGGCAGGGCTAGAATTGGGAAATGTGCCCAATGATGATATCCAGTTTGTGATTGACCTAGGTTTATGCAAAATGGATCCCTTAGGAGGACTGGCGATCGCAAATCCGATTTACCGGGAAGTGTTACCCAGAGTATTAACAGTGACACCTATGGCTTCGTTGCCTCAAATTGCACCTACCTGGTTAACTGGTGACGGAGAATTAGATACTGATGCCTTATTACAAGCATTTTTAGTATTCTGGCGGCAGCATGGTGAACCATTGCTAGGTAGTGCAGCCTACCATGAAATTGCACCCCATTTGGTACTAATGGCATTTTTACATCGTGTGGTGAATGGGGGTGGAACCTTAGATAGGGAATATGCTATTGGACGCGATCGCATGGATTTGTGTTTAAGATATGGAAAAATAACTTTAGGGATTGAGTTGAAAGCTTGGCGAGATAAAAGGGGCGACCCAATGGAATCAGGTATTGAACAGTTAGATTCCTATTTGGCGAGGTTGGGAAGAAATTTTGGCTGGTTGGTGATTTTCGATTTACGTGCGAAAGCTCTTTCTATAGAGGAGCGTTTGAGTACTCAGGTTACAATTACTAAAAATGGGCGTTGTGTTACTATTGTCCGGGCATAACTACACATGAAAAATTCGTAGTTCGTAATTCGTAATTCGTAATTACGAACTACGAATTTTTGATAATCTAGGTTGACAACGGCTATTTTTTCGGTTATGCTTTCTTTATAATGGGAAAATGTGCGCTCATATATTGGACCGGAAAAATCTGTAATTCTTTTAGATTTTGGCGATCGCTGTGAGGAGTAAATTCATAATTCATAATTCATCCGTAGAGCAAATAAGCTGCCTAACAATCCTACCGTTGCACCACAACTTAAGAGAATCACGGGCAAGAGTAGAGTTTGTGCTGTGGTGAGTTGCAAACCATTGGTGAGAAATTGGATGAATTCGGGTTGATTGGCTAATAACTTGCTCAGAAACTGTTGAAACAGATTAATGAGCAAGCCGGCGATCGCACCTCCGACTAAGCCAAAACTAATTCCTTGTAAAATAAATGGCAGGTGAATCCAAGCTGAAGTTGCACCTACAAGTTGCATAATTTCAATTTCTTGGTGTCGCGCTATGACGATCAGGCGAATCGTAGTTGTGGTGACGGCGATCGCAGTTAACGTCAGGATAATCGTAACGATCAGGGAAACCCAGTTCAAACCTCGATGTAACTGGGCAATGCGTTTCACTGCTTCATCCACATACTGCACCGCATCAACAGAATGCAATTTAGCTAGTTGCGTTGCTAAAGTTGGTACAATAGAAGAGTTGCGCGCCTTTACCTTGATCTCATCAACGAGAGGATTATCACCTAGCTCCCTAGTAGCGCCCTCAATATCAGAAATCCTCAGTTCTTGAACTAATTTAGTCCAAGCTTGCTCTTTTGTGATTGTTTTTATAGCTACCACATCTGGCAGAGTCGCCACAAGTGGCTCAATGGTTTGCACCTGCGCACCCGGCTTGAGATAAACTGATACTTCTAACTGACTCCCGAATTGATTGAGCAGTTTTTCTAATTGCCAAGAAGTTTGCAGACTGATGCCAAATAAAAATAGTAACACCGTGACGGTACTTACCGCCGCCCAGTTCATCCATCCGCCACGTTGCAAACCCAAAAAAGTTTCTTTGAGCAGGTAGTCACATTTAGTGAGTAATTTTAACACACTACACCCTAGTATATTGCGCAAAATAATATTAACGTAAGTTGCACTCCTTTTATGGTTAGGGCTAGTAACGGCTAATGGAAGATTGGCCCTTCGGGTGACGCTCGTTCCGACGCCGGAGTACCGTTCGATCGCAACGCTTACGAAGATCGCAACGCTTACGCCAGTTGCCTGCGGAGGGAAACCCTCATAAGCGCACTGGACTCACAATTAGCAATTAGCAATTAGCAATTAGCAATTAGCAATTAGCAATGACCGCCTTAGTTCGGGAATTGTTAAGATGAAAAAGAAAGTAGCACCAACCTTAACCTAGTCCAAAAGAGCGAGTCACAGGATCATGCCTCTAGAAATTGCAGTAGAGAAAAAAAAGTTAAAAAATCCGCCATTAGAACTTCATTACTTGGGCGATCGCGTTCTACGTCAACCCACTAAGCGTGTTTCTAAAGTAGATGAAGAGCTTCGCCAGATGGTGCGCGAAATGCTGCAAACAATGTACACTCAGGATGGCATTGGTCTGGCTGCGCCCCAAGTGGGAATTAACAAACAACTCATTGTGATCGACTGCGAACCGGATAACGCAGCAAACCCCCCGTTGGTTATGGTCAACCCTACCATTAAACAGTTTAGTCGTGAGGTATGCGTTGCCCAAGAAGGATGTTTGAGCATTCCAGCGGTTTACTTGGATGTGAAGCGCCCTCAAGTTGTAGAAGTTACTTATAAAGATGAGTATGGGCGTCCCAAAACTTTGAAGGCTGGAGAATTACTCGGACGCTGCATTCAGCACGAGATCGATCACCTCAACGGCGTGTTATTTGTAGATCGTGTGGAAAATTCTTTGGCTTTGGTACAGGAGCTATCTCAACATGGATTCTCTCATCAAGCAGTACAACCAGTCGTATAAGGTGGTGCGATCGTGAATACAATGACTCCCAAAAGCGGTTTGTTTCTTGCTGGTTCATGTATAACGGCGATCGCGGCGGTAGGTTCAATTTTTGAACTATCCTCTGGCGATCCTGATTTGGGCAATCAACTAACTGGAATTATCCTGGCGCTATCGGTTCCACTTACAGGATTATTTTTCGTTGCTGCAGTGAGAGATACAAAAGCTAATATTAAATAAGCATCAGGTCTAAAGTAAGGAAAAGGAAAAAGGAAAAATAACTCCTTTTACCTTTTACCTTTTACTTAGGCGCATAAGTAGTTAATGTTAAAAATGGCACATAAGAAGCCAAATACTATCCGGTGGGACGGCGATCGCATTCGCTAAGTACACGATTGCATAAATTCGTTGCGTTATTTTCTTGTGTAGGGTGGGCATTGCCCACCATTCTGATAGTTGGTGGGCAATGCCCACCCTACGAAATCAATTGGATACGGATTTACGCAATTCAGTACTAAGATAAAAGCAAAAATGCCATACAGCCAATTCACGCTGAAAAAATTGGTAAAAGACTTCAAATTAAAAATTGAAGAAAACGTTGTGCTTTTCCCAGAAGTTGTACCAGCACCACCGTCTAACTTTCTAGTGCAGCTGCTAGAAAAGACTGTGCCGTTGGCTCTTGCTACAGATACAGAGAAGTCAAGGTCAGAGATGATCATCTTCCCCGTACTTCTGGAAGTCAAGGAACAGAAGGCAAACGAGATAGCACTGTTCAGCGGCAACGATTTCACGGTGGATCCCAGCGTTGGCTTGAACGGTAATCCTGACTTTTTGATCAGCTCTGACAAGGAACAGTATTTCATCGCCGCTCCAGTCATGACAATTGTAGAAGCGAAAAATAATAATCTCAACAGTGGACTGGGGCAATGTGGAGCAGAAATGTTGGCTGCTAAAATCTTTAATGAAAATGAAGGCAAGGATGTACCAGTTATCTATGGGTGTGTGACATCAGGCACTGCTTGGAAGTTTCTGCGACTGACTGGCAACATCCTGTACATCGACAAAGTGGAAGTGTCGTTGTTTCCGTGCGATCGCTTGCTAGGTATTTTTTTATCTATCTTAACGAATCTTACGAATTGAAGCTGTGGGATTGGTGAGGTATTTATAGCGCTTCTCAATTGCATCAAATACAAACCTAACCCCCAGCCCCTTCCCTACAAGGTCCGGGGAGTAAGCCTCTCTCCTTGCAGGAGAGAGGTTTGGAGAGAGGTCACAGTCTACTGTACTCAAACGAGAACCGCTATAAAATCTCCGACCCCCCCTTACCAGGTGTCTCAGAGAGTCATAAACTGTAGGTGGGAGTTGAAAGGCAGTCAGGAGAAATATTGTGAAAAGAGTTTTAGGAATCATTCTTGGGGGTGGTGCAGGAACCCGCCTTTATCCGTTAACAAAACTACGGGCTAAACCAGCGGTACCAGTGGCTGGGAAGTACCGTTTAATCGATATTCCTGTGAGTAACTGTATAAATTCAGAAATATTCAAAATCTACGTTCTGACCCAATTCAACTCAGCTTCTCTGAATCGTCACATTGGACGTACATACAGCTTTGCTGGCTTTACGGAGGGTTTTGTAGAAGTTCTTGCTGCACAGCAAACCCCAGAAAACCTCAATTGGTTCCAAGGTACAGCTGATGCAGTTCGTCAGTATCTGTGGTTGATCGAAGAATGGGACGTCGATGAATATCTGATCCTTTCAGGCGATCACCTGTACCGCATGGACTATCGCCTGTTTGTGCAACGCCACAGGGAAACTGGGGCTGATATGACCCTCTCAGTCATCCCGATCGATCACCGTCGCGCTTCTGACTTTGGCTTAATGAAAATTGATGGTTCCGGTAGGGTCATCGACTTCAGCGAAAAACCCAAAGGTGAAGCTTTAACCAAAATGCAAGTTGATACGACTGTGCTGGGATTGTCACCAGAACAAGCCCAACAACAGCCATACATTGCCTCAATGGGAATTTACATCTTTAAAAAAGATGTTTTGATCAAGTTGTTGAAAGAATCTCCAGAACGAACTGATTTTGGCAAAGAAATTATTCCTCAATCAGCAAACGATTACAACGTTCAAGCCTACTTATTTGATGACTACTGGGAAGACATTGGAACAATCGAGTCATTTTATCATGCAAATTTGGCACTAACTCAGCAACCTCTGCCACCCTTTAGCTTCTACGATGAAAAAGCGCCAATTTATACCCGCGCTCGTTATTTACCTCCTAGTAAACTGTTAGATTGCCAGATAAAACAATCAATGATCGGGGAAGGTTGTATTCTGAAAAGTTGCCGCATTGAAAATTCGGTGTTGGGAGTGCGATCGCGTGTAGAAGCAGGCAGTGTTATTGAAGATACCCTGATTATGGGAGCCGATTTCTATCAAGCTTTCGCTGAACGCCAGTCTGATTGCGATCGCAGCACTGTCTCTTTGGGCATTGGTGCTAACACCACAATTCGTCGTGCCATCATTGACAAAAACGCCCACATAGGATGCGATGTGCAAATCATCAATAAAGATAACGTCCAAGAAGCTGAACGCGAAAGTCAAGGCTTTTACATCCGTAGTGGTATCGTCGTTGTGCTGAAAAATGCCGTGATTCCCGATGGAACGATTATTTAGGAGTTAGTAGCTAATGGCTAATGGCTAATTGCTAATGGTAACAATTAGCAATTAGCCATTAGCCATTAGCAATTAGCAATCCGAGAGTACGGAAATTGTACGGGTAGAGTGTGCGAAAACCGCACACTTGTTCTATTTAATCTTTGTTAATTTAAAATTAGAGTCTATATTGTAGCTATCAGCGAGCAGCTTTCGGTCATAATGCGTCACCGACAAATGGTGTACTAAGTAAGACCCAATACTGCTGAAAATATAGTGCTGATAGCTTTTAGAAAAAAAGTTAACGGTAATTTCTACAGGAGGCTGGTAGATGGCTGCAACCGACTTCAAAGACTATTACACAATTTTGGGAGTTAGTAAGACTGCCACTCCAGAGGACATTAAACAAGCCTTTCGCAAACTAGCCCGTAAGTATCACCCTGACGTCAATCCCAACAACAAACAGGCAGAAGCAAGCTTTAAGGAAGTTAACGAAGCCTATGAAGTTTTGTCAGATCCAGACAAACGTAAAAAGTATGACCAATTTGGTCAATATTGGAAACAGGCAGAGTCGGGCTTTACGAATGGCGGTGTCGGCGTCGATATGGGTGGCTTTGACTTCAGTCAATACGGTAGTTTTGATGACTTCATCAATGAGTTACTAGGGCGCTTTGGTGGTAGTGGTGTTGGTGGTGGTAGCAGTCGCGGTGGGCGACAAACTTACTCTTACCGCACTAGCACAGGAGGTGTACCAGGTGGTTTTGGCGGCTTTAGTGATTATGGTTTTCAAGATGTCGGCGGCGCTAGTGGTGTGCAAGATAGCGAAGCTACGATTGCTCTGAGTTTTGCTGAAGCTTTTAGTGGTGTACAAAAGCAGCTCAATTTAGGCAACGAGGTCATTGAAGTCCGTATACCCGCAGGCGCTAAATCCGGTAGTCGTTTGCGTGTGCGGGGCAAAGGACAAGTTAATCCTGTAACCCAGAGGCGCGGTGATTTGTACCTAAAAGTGGAACTTCAGCCTCACGCCTTCTTCCAGTTTGACGGTGATAACTTGGTCTGTGAAGTACCAATCACGCCAGATGAAGCTGTGCTAGGGGCAACTATTGAAGTACCAATACCTGATGGCACAGTTAGTGTCAAGCTTCCTACGGGAGTACGTTCTGGTCAATCCTTACGTTTACGTGGTAAGGGTTGGCCCCAAGCCAGAGGTGGACGTGGAGACCAGTTGGTGAAGATTGCGATCGTCACACCAAAAGACATCAGCCAAGAAGAGCGGGAATACTACGAAAAACTCCGCTCTATACGTACCTTCAATCCCCGCAGCCATTTGCAGCAGGTAAAACTTTAATTGTTGGTTGTTGATTGTTGATTGTTGATTGCTAATTGCTAATTGCTAATTGCTAATTGCTAATTGCT
>CAXTSI010000403.1:2180-8574 GCA_964246695.1 uncultured bacterium | reverse complement strand
GACCACGAAGCTTGGTACAATCGGGGGATTATTGCGCTGTTTGATTTAGAAAGCTTTGAAGAAGCACATGTCGCCTTTGACCATGCGATAGAAATTAAACCAGACTATCACCCAGCTTTGATCAACCAAGGAAATGCACTCGTTAAGTTAAAGCAAGGTCCTGAAGCTATCGAATTCTATCATCGCGCCCTTAAATCTATAGATCCTCAGTGGTGGGAAGCTTGGAATAAGAATCGGGGTTTACCAAACATCGACACTCAAAACAACAAAGCTGCTGTCAAAACTTCGGATAATGGTATCAATACGCGACACATACAGACACCCGACGATCGAGAAGGTAGCAGCGAGTTGAATCCTGAAAAATGGGAAAAGTTGCAAGATTACATAATGCAGCAACCAAGGCTGTTTCCCGATTTATCTGACGCAAAAAAAAGCTATGAAGAAGCCCTTAAGTTCCTGATTTTTGACAAGTTTCCTGAAGAAAACTTGCAAGTATTGCAAGAATTGCTGAAAGTGTATTCATGGGATGACACTAAGAAATTCGAGACAACCTTGGAGGAAGGAACTCAGCAGTTAGAAAAATTGCTCTCTCGACAATCAGAGACAGAGAAAATAACCCTAGACAGTAAATTTGCCGCTTTTAATCAAATGCGGGTAGATACCCTTGCCCAGTCACTAACTACAGAGAAACACATAGAGGCTTTGGAAACGGCTGAGGTACGTAAGAATACTTGCCTTGCTTGGCTGCGGGAAGGTCCAGATTATCAGCCGCCTCCTAGGTTTAATTTCAAGCAGATGCAAGAAAAACTGCTTAATCCCAAAACTGCGGCAATTTACTGGCATCTCAGCCCTCTTGCTATCACCAAAAACTCCTCGTTCCGGAAGCCCCTGACTTTAGGCATGGGGAGGAGGAACAGGGGACTTTAGTCCCCGTCAAGAAATCTAGTACGTTATCCACCATAAGAATAACCGTCTCCTTGATGAACGCTTATGCAGTATTTGTGACTAATTCCAGCCACTCTTCCGTTTGATGTAGAAATATCAAAACTACCAGATGCACGGCACAAAACTCGACCTACATAAGTGCCAATTTTTTTTCCTTTGGTAACGACGGCTTTAACGATGTCCCCGGTCTGAAAACCAAAATGAATTTGTTGACTTGTTCGATGACGAGTGGGAAACCCATGCTTGTCGGTTCCCGCCATTTGACGAGTTCCATGACCAGCAGCTTTAATCAATAAAGGCTTAACACCTTTAATTCTAAGAGTTGGGGTAGACTTGCCAGTGCAAGCAGCATCAGTCCAATGAGTCTTTTCCAGATTTTGGGTAGTTCGGTTGAACTTAGTTAATCCACCAGAACCAGTTTCAACTGGCAGTCCAAACGTCTTTAACGTTTCGAGTAGCTTAAATCGTGTTGCGTTAACAGCGGCAGTATCAGTTAGAGACTTCTTTGCTTGAGCTAGGATTTTTTTTAACCGTTCTGGGTCTTTTTCAAGAAAGTCCTTGATGTCCTGAGTCCCTTTTTTGAGATTACAACTTTCACAACTCAACGTCAGATTCGATATGCGATTAGACCCACCCTTAGACTTTGGGTGAATATGCTCTACCTGCAATTTGAGTCCTGGTTTGCCACAATAGGCGCAGTCACGCCCCCATTTTTCTAATAGGTATTGACGGGTTTCGTATCCCGCAAGAGTACCCTGTTGGTACTCATTACCAGCTATTTCAGGATTCTGCATGATTTGTGTATCAAACTTCACTAACTCTTGTGAAATAGCTGTGATGTTTGCATATTTACTTAGTCTTTTGACCCAAGTATCAATATTGTGAACTCGGCTCAACAAACTTGGCGGCAACCAACCCTCTCTACGTTGTTTAGGAGATGGCATCTTATTCCCTTTCCTAGACCATTCGTATTTTGGAGGTTGACGATAACGAGTTTTACGATTTCTTCTACCTCTACGCAACTGTTTGCGAGATAGCAAGGATTCTTTTATTGCAAAACCTCTGTGTTGAAGTTCTGCTGCAAATACAACTTCGCCTGTAGCATCGTTAACGATTGCAATTCCAGTATGTTTTGCACCAGGGTCAATCTTGATTCTTAGGGGTTGGACTAGCGAGTCTTTTGGGGACTCCTTAATAATCAAGGTGAACGGAAATCTCCGAAAAATTGCTGCTTTTCCATTTCTTAAAAGTTGTCGCGCTTGGGCTGGATGAACTGGATCTAGTGGTCGTTTTTTAGTATCAATTACAAAAACTTTGCTCATAAAGAGCCTCCATTGCTGGGTGATGTTTGCTTCGCCAATGTTCAGATCCGGTACTTTCCAAAACACACTGTCTTAACTCTCTAAAACTTTTAATGCTCTGGTTCTAGAGCTTGGAACTAGCACGCATTCCAAGGTAGGAGCTTTAACACTTAATCTGAACGTAGTACACGAGGTACTTAAGCTGGTCATGTACAAGAAGTTACAAGCCCCTGGCTTATAGCCATGGGGTTGCGCCTCCTAAGAGAGTTCATGACTTTACCGGACATGGCTATCACATGCTAGAAAAGCCGAGAGAGTCAGCCTTGGTGTTAGCAGAACCAGATAAATTGACCTTGGGTGATATTTTCGAGTTTCAAGAATTAGACTTACGTAAGTATCAACTCATTTGCCTTTCTGCTTGCGAAACTGGAATCACCAGCCAGGAAACCAGCAAAGAAAGGATAGTGGATGAATATGTTGGTTTAGTAAGTGGGTTTCTCGCCAAGGGAGCCAATTATGTTGTCAGCACCCTATGGAGAGTAGATGATCGTTCCACAGCTATATTAATGATTAAATTTTACCAGTTACTAAAGCAAAAGGAAACTCCCGTCGCCGCACTGAAACAGACAAAGGATTGGCTGCGGCAGTTAACTTATAACGATTTAGCGAAGTGGTATAGTGACTTAGCTAAAGAATTGGATGAACCCCACTCAAGAGAGTATCTGAAAACAGAAGCGCAAATCATTGAAAATGACCCACAGAAGATGGAATCAACCGAACCTCCCTATGCCCATCCTTATTATTATGCTGGATTTATTTTAACTGGTAAACCTGCATGAAAACATACCCTTTTCTGGTTCCTACGCTCTGCGTGGGAACTCATTCCGTGGGCTGCTGCTTCCCTAAATTTAGCAGAGGCAGCAGCCCACTGTGTCTGCATTCCCAGGTTCCACCTGGGAACGAGTCATATCATGTCCGTATAAACAGTTACGATATACCGACCGATGCCCCCGTCCCCTCTCCCATGCTTGGGAGAGGGGTGCCCTCTTGGCGGGGTGAGGGTTCATATAATAACCGCTACACGGACATGATATCACAAGTACACTAGTAAAATAACCCAATATAATCTTATGCTCAACCAACCACAAACAGTAACCCTCCGCGCCTTTTTAATAGCTTTGGCAGAATTAAATTCTCCCTTACCAGCAACGCTGCAACAGGAAATTAACAAAGTTGGTGAAATGTTGGCAAACACACCGAATGATGCTCTTAACCGCTTGTTAGAATTGGCAGAAAACGACTGTCTTCTGACATCTTACCAGCAAGCGCGAATTAAGATCCAGAAGCAATATGAAACTCAAGAGCGCAACAAATACGATCGACCCAGCCAGCAGAATCAACCGACACCTACTCCCTCAGAACATTTGGCAAATATTGCAATTCCAATTTTGAAAGCTGCTGATTCTAGTGCAGAAGCAAAAACACATAAATCATCAATCATACTTTAGTGGGGTAAAAGATTCTGAATGAGCAAAATAGAGTATCCTACCCTAGATTTATTTACTTACAATTTTACAGATAGCTCAAGCAATACAGAAGATTATTGGTTAAAGCTGCCCGATCAACTTAAACAAAAGGGATTCTCAACTAAAATCAACGACGAAGATCCACAACGCCTGGATTTCTGGAACACAATTTCAGCCGCTGTTGATGGTTCTTACAGTCGGGTGAATTTTGATGACACTAACTGCCTACGCTATAGCTGCTCTATTGATCGGGAGATAGAATTATCTGACATTGCACTTACCCTAACTCAAATCAAAGATTTAGCTCTTCTACCAAAAGTTGGAGATTTAGCACCTGGAAGACTTTCAGAAAATGGCTATTTGGGGCAAAGTTTGATGATATCAGGCTGGACAATTCCAGCTAATATCCCAATTTCTGAAACCATAGCTCATCAAGCTTACAAAGCCTTAATTCCTCAAGGACATCAACATCAACAATTAGGAGAATTTTTAGGCGCTACAGTCTATGAAATGTGGCGTGGTGAAGGGCGTTGGGAAAAAATTGAAAAAGACAGCCATGCGCTCGTTATTTTGTACCCCGACGAACCTACATTTCAAAAAGCAAGTCGATACTCTAACGCATGGCGGTACTTATTTTATTGTAGGCATAAAATACTTTGGGCTTATGAACAGGGACGAGAACTAAAATTAAGGCTGTTAGAACAATATAAGCATAATCTAATAGATAAGAAGAGTTTAGAAAGTTTATCGAAAAAAGGATTGCAAGAACTAAAAAGCGAATTACAAAAAAACATTAATACTGTATTTAGCTATGTGCAAGATATAAATCTACTACAAACGCAACAGCACACAGTTGAAGTTAATTACCGCAACTACGAAAAACAGTGTAAAGATATTTTTCAAAACGAGAAATTTTTAGAAGAATTCAGCAAAATAGTCAAGGATAAATATCAAGTACAATTAGAAAAAGACTATCTGAGTCTAAATCCGGGATTAGCAATCTTAGAAAACTTGACTGCAACCATTCGCGGCATGGTAGAGATAGAACAAGCACAGCGCGATCGCCACCTCAACACTAGTATTGCGATCGCAGGTGTTGGACTAGCAACAAGCCAAATCGCATCCGCCGTCATCATCGCCCAACAAAATCCACCCAAAAACGTTGCCTTCTACCAGACACAAGTCTTCTGGGTTAGTATCGGTACAGGTGCGATCGCCAGCTTTGCTTTCTGGATTATCTTGAGTCTCCTCCTCAAAATTGTACACCGTTTTCGCTCCTAATATCATGTCCGTGTAGCGGTTATTATATGAACCCTCACCCCGCCCGCTGGGCACCCCTCTCCCAAGCATGGGAGAGGGGACGGGGGCATCGGTCGGTATATCGTAACTGTTTATACGGACATGATATAACTCCCAATACGCTTGTTGATAAGCAACAGCTTAGAAACCCGGTTTCTTAAACAATACCTTCGCTCCTATTGCCCCCACTCTTCTAGAGTGGGGCTATCCGAACAAAGGCTGCCTTCGCAGCCTATAAGGATTCTAGCCCACGGAGGTGGGCTTCGTACGTGTAGCCCCAGGCTTATAGCCTGTGGGGTCCTGTCAGAAATTGGCGAAGGCGTTGCCTGTCCCTTAGGACAAGGTATTGTTAAAGAAACCGGGTTTCTCCTTCCTCAAAAACATTTTACTGAACCGTCTGCCCTAAATCCTTCTTTTCCTCTGTGTGCGTCCTCTGCGGTTCGTTAAAATAAATAACACCACCCGCCCAACACCACACACAACAATGGTCACCCAACTGTCATCTTCCACCCAAAAAGACATCATCTATCCCGAAAGCGACGGTCAGCCAATGGCAGACAACACAAAGCAATTTGAGTTAATTGTACTCATTAAAAAGAATTTAGATCTGCTGTTTGTCAATGACCCTAACGTTTTCGTCGCAGGCGACTTATTGTGGTATGCCGTAAAAGACAATAACGTCACCTGCAAAGCGCCTGATGTGATGGTTGTCTTTGGCAGACCAAAAGGAGACCGAGGTTCTTACCTACAGTGGAAAGAAGACAACATTCCGCCACAAGTGGTGTTTGAAATCCTCTCGCCCACTAATAGCGCTAAAGAGATGATTGGTAAATACAAGTTTTATGAGCGCTATGGCGTAGAAGAATACTACCTGTACGACCCAGATAAAGGTGAGTTGACAGGCTGGCTACGTTCTGGTGACGAATTAGTAGAAATTGAGCAAATGGTAGGATGGGTAAGTCCCCGTTTAGGTATACGCTTTGAGTTGTTAGATGGTGAACTTGAGATTTACCGTCCTGATGGACAGCGGTTTCTTACCTATGAACAAGTGGCGGAAGCTATAGAGCAAGAACAACAACGAACACAACAGGCTGAAGCAAGAGTAGAGCAAGAACAACAACGAGCACAACAGGCTGAAGCAAGAGCAGAGCAAGCTGAAGCCCAACTGCAAGCTCTCCGCACCTTACTTCAAGAAAGGGGAATCAATCCAGAAGATTTCAATCCCTAATCGGGATTCACACATATAAACCAATACGGTTCAGTAGTTGTTGACCTACCGTCAACCTCTGTAGAGACGCGATTAATCGCGTCTCTACATAGACG
>CAXTSI010000403.1:0-2170 GCA_964246695.1 uncultured bacterium | reverse complement strand
TTTTAGACCTCCCCTAAACCTTTTTAGAGCCGCTTTTATTCGGTTATAAAATTTGCCCCGTTTAATGGGTTCTCTACACGACATAAAATTCTCGCCGATCACCTTTAACTGAACCGTATTGACATATAAACCACTTCGCTCATAGTAGTAATACTATATTTACTGACAAAAGATGTGTTAGACCTAAATGAGAATTTCTATAACTTACAAGTAGAAAATAACGCCGATCGCCTAGACCTTTACCTTTCTCAACACCTACCAGACCTATCCCGATCGCGTATTCAACAGTTAATAGAACAAAGTAACGTCCAACTCAACGACAAAATCTGTACATCCAAAAAGATAACTGTCAAAGCAGGCGATCGCATCACTTTAAAAATACCAGCAGCCTCTCCTCTAGAATTACAACCAGAAGATGTTCCCTTAGACATCCTCTACGAAGACGACTCCTTACTCATTCTCAACAAACCTGCTGGATTAGTCGTCCATCCCGCACCCGGTCATCCAGATGGCACATTGGTTAACGCCATCTTAGCCCACTGCCCCAACTTACCAGGAATTGGGGGAGTCCAACGTCCGGGAATTGTCCATCGACTGGATAAGGATACAACAGGGGCGATCGCGATTGCCAAAACAGAAGTTGCCCATAAACATTTGCAAATGCAACTAAAAGCTAAAACAGCACGGCGAGAATACCTGGGAATAGTCCACGGCGTTCCCAAAACTCTTAGCGGTACTATAGACTTGCCCATCGGTCGCCATTCAGTTGACCGCAAGAAAATGGCAGTTGTCCCAGAAGAAAAAGGCGGACGATCTGCGGTGACTCATTGGCAAATCAAAGAACGATTGGGTAACTATACACTAATGCACTTTCAGCTAGAAACCGGACGTACCCATCAAATTCGCGTCCACAGCGCCCAAATAGGTCATCCCATTGTTGGCGACCCCGTTTATAGTTCTGGTCGTTCGGTTGGGGTAAATTTATCTGGTCAAGCACTCCACGCTTGGCGACTGAGGTTGCAACATCCAGTGTTGGGAAATTCGATAGAAGTCACAGCGACCCCTCCTGTGGAGTTTACGAAGCTGTTAGAGGTACTACGACACCGAATTGCCCTCCACAAATAATGACTAGCGCGCATAAACCACGGGATAGAGTGTGCCATTAGGGATACCCAATGAAACTTCTACATCACCCAAGACTTATGCGCGCCAAACAATCATTCAAACAGAAAAACTAGCACATTTACGAAAAATCCTTACCTAACCCCTGAGAGTTTGCGATAAGGCACAGACTTTTCAATATCGATGTTGAATGGCGAAACCCTTTGTGGGGGGTTACCTTGAGCATCGATACCCTTCGCCATAGACAAGAAATTAGCTGGATCGCCAGCTTTGGGTTTCTTGTCTTGTGGCATATAGCGGCGTACTTCTGTTTGCCAAATGATTTGTGGGAAACCTAGCTTAGCGCGATGATATGCTTCATAGCGCGGCAATTCGATGTTGGTTGGCAAATCACTGATAGTGCCACTAGGTAGCACCCGACGCCGTTGATAGGGAACTGTGGAGTCACCAAAGTTGTCCAGGTATTCTTCACTGTTGAGTAAATCATCAATGAAGCCTTTAATACCCTTGTTAACAACCACAATTGACCAAGCTATTTTTTCTCGCTCACTGTAGACCTTACGTCCCAGCACCCGCTGCACGGTTTGCTCTACAAAGCGATAGTTGTTGTTGAGATCGTAAAAGCTTTTCCTATAGGTATCGGAAAGCACCAAGCCACGAATGAAATCCCGCACCGTGATTTGTCCGTTGCGCAGCTGGGATTCAAGGAAGCGTTGGCGATCTACAGCAAAGGCATAAAAGAATATCTGACGGTATGCTGCTTCAATCAGAATATCTAGCTCCGAAGAGTCGAGCAAGTTATCCGTGGAATAAATCCAAGGCTTTTCATCACCTCCTACCTCATATCCAGCAACACGCTGATTTTGGCTAGAAGGGGTGTATGTTAACAGAGGAAGTGCCATTAATTAAACCTCCGTGATGTTAATGAAATTTAACAACTTCAAATCACATATTAAGGGAGTAGCATGAGCAGAATTCCATAATTCTGATAGAATTTCATGAAATTTAACGAAAGTGAATGGGGAGTGGGGAGTGGGGAGTAGGGAGT
>CAXTSI010000402.1:0-8621 GCA_964246695.1 uncultured bacterium | reverse complement strand
TAACCACTAACCACTAACCACTAACCACTAACCACTAACCACTAACCACTAACAAGTTGTTTCAACGTTTTCAGCGATTCTTCCACATGCCCTTTGGAGTTAAACATCGAGTTGAAAATGTACTGCACAACTCCCTGTGGATCTATAACGTAAGTGACGCGACCAGGAAGCAAACCAAAAGCTGCGGTTGCGCCGTATTGCTTCCGCACTTGGTCGCCTTTGTCGCTTAACAGGGTAAACGGTAGCTGGTACTTAGCAGCAAATTTTTGGTGAGATTCGGGTGAGTCGCTACTCACACC
Organism: uncultured bacterium; assembly: GCA_964246695.1. Lineage (GTDB taxonomy): Bacteria > Cyanobacteriota > Cyanobacteriia > Cyanobacteriales > Nostocaceae > Stigonema. The sequence continues at coordinate 8,322 of CAXTSI010000402.1, read as the reverse complement.
GATAACTTCTGCGCCAGATGTTTTAAATACTTCGTACCGATCGCGAAAAGCACATGATTCCGTCGTGCATCCGGGGGTGTCGTCCTTAGGGTAAAAGTACAAAACGACAGCCTTACCACGAAGATCTCTCAGGCTAACTAGCGATCCCTTCTGGGAAGGTAATGTAAAATCTGGAGCCGTATCCCCTACTTTAATTGCCATAAGATTTATAATCCCCAATAATAACTTATACTTTACACCAACTAATTATTTATCACCCCTGTAAGGTGCGCTCTTGCTTCGCCGTGACCATGCCGTAGCTATTGCGTAGTTGCTACTTAGGATTCGCCGTAGTACTAGTAACAAAGATGACTAATCCTGTTACTATTATGGTGAGAACTGAGGTAGCAAACTTCTTTTCCTCTCTAGATGAGCTAGCTCTGCTCAAGCTGAATAGAGAATAGCCAGCAACAGCAAAAATGAACAAGAGGGCGGCAGAAAATACTACTACATCCCTCAAAATAAATAAAATCCAATCTTTCCTAAGTTCCTGTTTAGACTTGAGTTCTTGCAGCTTTCGCTCAAGATCTGCGTCTTCTTGTGACTGTAAGTTTACTGATGACGGAATCATATCATGTTCGGTAGTTGTGATGATATACAGCAGTTTTCAATTGAACCGGTGCCAATACTGCTCGGTTGACGATAGTTGAGGTGTCAGAAACCCGGTTTCTTAAAGAAACCGGGTTTCTAATTTTCGCTCTTTGCGAGTAGTATTGGCATCGGTGCCACATTGTCAGGGCGCGGAAACCGCGCCCCTACGGTTTAACAAGAAGGGAACTCTTAACAGGGAACTCTTAACAGTGAGGAACGAACTGTTCCACGTTTCTTCTAGGTAAAATCAGAGGGTTTAAGTCTGGAGCTATATTGAAAATTAGTGGAAGGCGTTGGTGGGGGTTTAGAGCCGCCCACCATACGCAGTCACTGTTAAGAGTTCCCTGTTAAGAGTTCCCTTTTACTGGTGCTGTAAGGCCTCATATCAAGTCCGGATGATTACTTATAATAAGCGACCTCTCCACGCCCTTACGGGTGACGCTCGTTCCGACGCCGGAACGAGCGTCAGGGGTTTCTAAACGATAAATAAAGGGTTTCTGCTTTACTCTTACAAGCTCATCTGCGATAGATCCTCAGAGATAGCTTGTAGGAGTGCCTCCTGTTGACTTCTAAGAAAAAAGTGATCTCCAGGAAACATGCGTAGGGTGAAGCAGCCAGAGGTCTGATCGCGCCAAGCAGCAAGGGAGTCACGATTCACTTTCCCATCTTGTAATCCTCCATAAACAGATATAGAACAATCCAATGGAGTTTCAGGATGATATACATACATTTCATTAATAGTAATATCTGCCCGCAGTATGGGCAGGAACAGATTCATTAATTCAACATTTTGCAACACATCGCTTGGTGTACCATTGTAGCGATGCAATTCCTCCACGAATTCAGCGTCAGGAAGTTGATGAATTGGTCGCTCTAGAGCAGGAAGTTGGGGAGCTTGACGACCAGAAATAAATAAGTGCAATGGAACTGAGTGTTGTAATCGACGAAGCTGACGAGCTACTTCAAAGCTGATCAGCGCTCCCAAACTGTGACCGAAGAAGACAAAGGGAAGGTCTAGATGAGGCAGCAGGGCTGGTGTCAAAGCGTGAATCAGAGGTACAAGGTCGGTGAAGAGGGGTTCTTTCAGTCGGCTTTCCCGTCCTGGAAGTTGCACGGAACAGACTTCGATTTCTGGTGGTAATTGGGCAGACCAAGTCCGAAAAATAGAGCTACCAGCACCCGCGTAAGGAAAGCAGAATAAGCGCAGATATTTTTTGGGATTAGGTTTGGGGTGGATGATCCAAGGGGTTGTCACAGTTGCCTTTGAGAAAGAGGTTAGTTTTGCTGCCCAATAAGCTAAAGGTTTTCGCGCCAGGAACTTACAGACAATATAGTCTCCGCTTGAATACTTATACTATCGCCTAGACCGATCGTGGTTAATGGAAATTAAACCGAGTCGCTTTTAACCAATTAGCAATTAGCAATTAGCAATTAGCAATTACCAATTACCAATTACCAATTACCAATTACCAATTACCAATTACCAATTATTCCGAAATCACATCAACGGTAACGGTGTAATTACCTTTGTTATCATCGAAAGCATTTGGTTCGTCATTGTAACAAAGAAATAAAGTTCCTGACTCAACGACATCAAGTTCACCACCTTTACCCATGAAAAAGTAATTTCCTGTTGAGCCTATCTTACCTACAAGCGCACCCACAGGTCCGGGATAAAGAGCATGGGGATCAATTTTTCTCCCAATATTAACCCCATCAACAAATCTATTACCATCAGAATCAGTTATTGGCTCCCTCGCCAATTCTTTTTCAGTGCCATAGGTAGCCTCCCCAAATGCTGAAAATTTTACAATACTACCCGACCCTACATTGATTCCAGAGTTAACACAACCTGCTGCTGCCGCCGGAACGTCAACATATATTTGATACCCTTGAGATTTTCCCTGTTGAGCATTAGCCCTCTGACTGACTGGGTTATTGAAGACTAAACCTACTGTTATCGTAGTCATGGTAAGTGCGCTCACCAGAGATTTCAAACTAAAGTAATTACGCATACTATAAAATCAATACTTTTAGACACATACATAAATTACGTCATCAAGGTAAAGGTTTTGTAATGAACTGATTAAAAAATCAATATCCCATAATCTCCAGCGTGGGTTGTGTTGTGGAGGAGCGATCGCCACTTAACATCAGTCTATCTGCTCAGTAGCAGTTTGGATAGGGAAAAAGGTAATTGCTAATTGCTAATTGTTAATTGCTAATTGCCTAACGACGATTAGCGATTAGCCATTAGCAATTAGCAATTAGCATTATTTGCTGGTCACTTTTTCAATCAATTCTTCAGCCTTTTGGATGATATTTGGCTCTTGCACTTTTTCTGCCTTCAATTCTCTTTCGTAAGCCTTCTCCATAGTTTGTGGGCTTTCAGCGTCTTTTACAGCTTCTTCATAAGCTTCTTCTCGTTTTTCTTCTTGAAAACCAGCAGCTTCGTTGTATTCGTAAGCGCGGTCAATTTTTTCTTGCGGCGTTAGTTTGTTAGCTGGGGAAATAGCTGCATAACTAGGCTGTTGAACAAAAAAGAATGAGCTAAATGTGCCAATTAAAAGCATTAACCCTAAGACAAAAATTGTTTGGCGCAATGCTTGTTTTAAATTTGATAAAATTCTTTGCATGGAAATACCCTCCTAATTTTGTGTTTTGAGCTTTTATACAGTGCTCGCTTGATTACCCACATTTACCATAAAACCTCACCCCAACGACTACATTCCCAGCCTTTGGCTGGGAACGAGAAAATGGGTCGGGTTCTTTGATTATGGGCATTTAGGAGGATACATAAATTTATTTTTTGCTACAACCAATTGTGATTAATCTTAATGCTCCGGCTGTGCATAGCTTGTGCAAATAAATCTGTTGGTAGTGCCTGTTCAACAGTCCAAACTCCTGGCTTCTTGAGTTTGCCTTCTAGTAATAATTGGGCAATGCTACCGGTACCACAGCCAGAAGCAACTGCTGTATTTTCATGTACCAAAGTTGAACAATAAATTGCTGTTTGACCGTCTTTTTGCCCAGTAATTTCCGATCGCACTGCTACTCCAATACCACTAAAGCGATTAGTAACATCAGTCATAAAATGGCTGACATGAGCCAAAAATTCAATAGCGTTTCGCTGCTGCATTAACCACTTCGGAAAAACGTGGGCAGTTATCCAAGTCATATGGTTGTAAAAATCAGGAACTGAGCCAAACTTGGTAATGACAGTTTTGACTTCTGGGAAAGCGTGGGGCAGTGTAAATGTTTCTGGCATATCAAACCAGTAAACTCCGGTGCGTCCGTAGGGTGATGGAAAGTCAACAGTTTCACGCTGACTATAAGGTTTCACTGTTTGCCATTTCCCATCAATCCAAGCCTCAAAAGGATATTGCAATCCCAGAAAGGTTGTCCGCATCACGGTAACGCCAGCACCACCAGAACCAGACACCAAATAACTCAAATGAATTTTTTCCGGTACATCAAATTCCTCGACCCCCTGATGTACCATACTGTTAGAAATGCCTGGAAAGATGCCAGTGTTAACAATGGCGGTGACACCCGCAGCCACGGCTGCATCATAATACTTGAGAGCCTTGTTGGTAAAAGAACGGTGGTCGCTGACATCTACATAATTCACACCTTGTTCAATACAGATTTTCAGAACATTAGCGTCTCGGTAGTGAAAAGGACCAGCACAGTGAACCACGAGGTTGGCGTCGGCGATCGCCTCCCGTAGTCCGTCAACATCCGCTAAATCCAACACCAAAAACGAAAATCGCGGATCGCCCATTCCACCGTCTGGAGTGCGTCCGGTGATCGTAATTTGCGCCTGTGTGTGGGTAACAAGATCGTGGGCAACACTACTACCAATCCGCCCCCGCCCTCCAAGAATCAAAACCCGATCTGTCATTGTTTCAGCATTCCCAACAGCACCTTTATTACATCAATTTTCACTTATCTTTGTCATCAGTAGCAAGGATGACGTTACTTGCTCACAAAGGATGACTCTTTAATGCTCTCCCGAGTGAGAGTCAAGAAGTTGCTACGGTCAGTGACATCCGGAATGAAGAGTCATCTGGGACAGCGGATGACATTTATACCGAATGGGACAAGCGACTATTGCCCCTCGCCAAAATGTAAAGTTTTTTCTCTAGCTGCGTAAAATTATAGTCCATATTTGAATAAGTCTATAAGGGTTCAAATTATAGTGCTTCTCAATTAACCTAACCCCCAGCCCCAACCCTTGTAGGGAAGGGGGGTAAGCCTCTCTCCTTGTAGGAGAGAGGTTTGGAGAGAGGTCAGAATTTACTGCCGCAGCCCCAACCCTTGTCAGGAAGGGGAGTAAGCCTCTCTTGTTGCAGGAGAGAGGTCACAGTTTACTGTACTCAAACGAGAACCGCGATAAAAACCCCTGATTTCATACTTCCATTTTGCAACTCCCAAATTTACATCGCCTTTTAAGACGGGGTACAATACCATGAAAAAAAGCAGCAGACGTGAATTTCTGATCTTTGCAGCGTTTGCAGGTAGCTCTATGTTGCTACCTGTAGTATTTCAGAATCGGGGATACGCTCAGAGAGTCGATGAGAGAGTCGAGCCGTTTACACTTCCCTTTCGCACACCGCCAGTATTGAGTTCTGTCCGCAGCGATACAACAACTGATTATTACGAGATCGCAATTCAGAAGGCTATTGTAGAGTTTTTACCAAGGCGCAACACGGAGATTTGGGGCTATAACGGAATATTTCCCGGTCCCATAATCAAACAACGTAAAAATCGGCAATCAGTTGTACGGTTTATCAATAAACTTGATACACCGACATCAGTTCACTTGCATGGGATGCAATCGCTACCCCAGTACGATGGCTACGCTGAGGATTTGATTCCTCCAGAATACTATAAAGATTACACCTATCCCAACAACAACGCCGCTATTTTCTGGTATCACGACCACGCGATTCATCAGACTTCCCTAAATGTGTACATGGGACTGGCTGGAATGTATCTTGTCCAAGATGACGAAGAACTGGCTCTGCCACTCCCCAAGGATGATTATGATATCCCTGCGATCATTAGCGACAAAAAATTCGACTCTGATGGTTCACTCATTTTTGATGACAAAGCGCAGCACAGTGTGATGGGGGATGTGATTACAGTCAATGGTGTGCCGTGGCCGCGCATGGAAGTGGCTAACCGCAAGTACCGTTTTCGGGTGTTAAACGCATCAGCGAGCCGCTCTTACAAACTCGCTCTGAGTACAGGTGATGACTTAACTGTGATTGGTACTGATTCTGGGCTGATGTCTGCACCTGTGAATACTAAAGATATGCGTCTTGGGATGGCAGAGCGCTATGACTTGATCGTAGATTTTTCTCAATATCCCATTGGGACTCAGGTCGTACTGCAAAATCTCGGACTTCCAAATAATGATGATTTCGGCAACACAAATAAGATCATGCGCTTTGATGTGGTGCGATCGCAGAGCGATAACAGCTCTATTCCCAGCACATTACGTAATATTCAATTCATTCCAGAATCACAAGCTGTGCGAACCCGCAACTTCACCTTTGAGCAGGGGGGTAATCCGTTGTGGGTGATTAACGGCAATGGGTGGGATCGAAACGCAGTTGATGCTAATCCACAACTAGAACAAGTGGAGATTTGGACTCTGCACAACAACTCAGGTCTGTGGTTTCATCCGGTTCACATTCACCTCATCGATGCTCAAATACTTGACCGTAATGGTCAGCCGCCTTTTCCTTATGAACGGGGCTTAAAGGATGTGTTCTACGTTGGTGAAAACGAGACAGTACGAGTGATTGGCAAGTTTAAACCCAACAAAGGTAAGTATATGTACCACTGCCACAATATAGTTCACGAAGACCACGACATGATGCGTCAGTTTGAAGTTGGGCAAGGTGGGATCAATCCCTTGTCAGCACCCGCGAAGCCACTCCCAGCACCATCGCTTTAAAAGCGCTTTTTTGAGGTCTTTATATGCAATAATGCGATAGAAGAGGTAATGGGTAATAGGTCATTGATAATTGGTAGTAAGAAAGAAATTTCCAATTCCCCATTACCAATTACCAATTACCCACAATTCGCATTCGCACACTCATCCAAGGCGATCGCGTAATTATTCGCATTGCTGACAATGGTCCCGGTATGACCGAAGAAGTACGCAGCAAATTATTCAACCCCTTCTTTACGACGAAACCAGTCGGAACCGAGTTTATGATTGAGATTCCTATTAACCAGCATAGTGATTTCGTGCATTAGGTACGTAGTTGCGCTGTCTTCGCCCTAAAGCGCAACTACGTACCTTTAATATTGGCGTTGCACAATTTAATGATTTTATGATTAAATCTCACGCGCCTGTCTAGCAACGGTGAATGTACGAGATGTAGCGGATGCCCTATACTCGTCGTCCCACAGTTAAATCATCCGTTACATCCGTTATTTCATCCGTTGCCAGTATCGTTCGTTGAATGTGCAACGCCTTAATATTAAAGTGAAAATAGAGTAATGGTAGATGAAAAAATATTTATGAAGAACTACAAATGCTTTAATCTTAATTTCAAACCTCCGCATATATGCGTAGGGTCTAAGCATGAATTATCAATCATCAATTCTCAATGATCGGGATGGTTCTTTTTTTCATGTCTCTGCACGCTGACGCTTGCGTTTCAAAAGAGAAATGCCAACCAAAGTTCCAGCACAGGGAATGATGACGGAATCAGAGGAAAACTCAAAGGGAACGGTAGTAGCTTTTGTGCCTATATAATTTACCGTGAGGGTTGCTCCTGCATATGTGTTAATACTGGTCGTAACGTTACCGCCACCACCCACAATGCTAGTAGAGATTCCCGTGTAGGGATACAAGTTATAAGTACCCGACCCTAAAAATTGTGCGATATCTGAAGAATTAATGAATGTGGCAATACTACTAATGCTCTTCGTTGCGGGTCCAAAGGCGAGAGATGTGTTAGAAGGCACACTAGTATATTTCACGCTAGCGATAAGGGTAGAGGAAGGAAGACCTACCAGTAGCGAAGCATTTGGATCTTGAGCCTGCATAATGTCGAATTGGTCAACAAAGGTTTTCACTGTAAAGCTGTTAGAGCCACTAGCAGTGTTCACAATATTCCCCTGACTGGTAAGGTTACCAGTCAGAGTAAAATCCACCTCGGTTACTGTTTCTCCTGCTTTCGGGGTGTATTTGTTGAGTGTTAATGTAGGTGTCCCATTGAGTTCGGTTAATTGAGGGTTAAAAGAACTGGTATCTGTAAATAGAGTATAAGTAACTGCATTAGCTTTTGGCGATATCATCAGAGAGGCTAGAGAAACCGAAGCTGTTAATCCAGCTAGATAAGCTAATTTTTTGGCACTAGATCTTAAAGTCATAGTTTTTTTATCTTCAGTTACAAGAAAACAACAGAGAGATTGCTGTGTGCCGCCTAGAGGATGCTGCTTTCTTTTAAATATATGGATTAAATCAGATAAGAGAGAATAGTAATATCACTGTGTTTTTATATAAAGTTATGTCAAGCGATAGATGCAAACGAAGGTGATTGTATGAAGTGCAAGTTGCTTATTTGCTAATTCTATAAGACTAGGACTTACTTATGGTGCAAATGAAGCATCATGTGGATAAGGAAATTCGGTGGTTTCAGGCAGCTATGGCGAACATGAAGGTGC
>CAXTSI010000401.1:0-8636 GCA_964246695.1 uncultured bacterium | reverse complement strand
CCCCACTCCCTACTCCCTACTCCCCTTCCTCCGTCGCCTCTTGTGGCAAATTCCCTAAAAAGGCTTGCAGCCTCATCCGCTCAATGTAAGGCCAGCCGCCAAGAGACTCTATATCCTTAAGCATTGAGTAGAGTCCCTGACGGTTATCAGGCAAACTCTTTTGAAAAACTCCATCCCGGATCTCTCGGTGTAACTGCTCCAACTGTCGCAGCAAAGCCAAAAGAGCCATAGCATCCCCTTGACAATGTTGAGATGCATCATGTACTACAGATGCGATCGCTTGCAGTTCATAAGACAACTTCTCTGACTCAAAACTTTTGCTGTTGCTCATGCCTCTTTAATCCCTGTAAATGAGGTCAAATCAAATCTACCTTTATATTTTTTGCTTTCATCGATCTTCGCAGCCGGTAAACCTACCCTTGAAAAGTGTAATCGATTTACAATGTGTCACAAATTTAATTTGCATACGTAAAATTGTGCTAAATTTCGTTTGGCTGCTGCAAACGCGAGGAAACTGCCTTCGGTGTTCTTGGTAAATAATAAAGTGCTTTGATTTTGAGTTGAAAAAAATCGTATGATCTGGCTGCCGAGCGGATAATTTGTTTGATATGCATGAGTATTAATACTCAATAGCAACACACAAGGTAATGTTGGGAATTTTCCCAACCGAAAATGACGCCGCCAACAGTACGCAGTGGTTTTTTGCCCCCTTTGACTACACATTCCAAATAGATGTAATGTGCTAAGTAGACTAGGGTTTAAAGCCTGGGCTTCAAAAAAGGGATACGTTGCAGCACTTTTAGCAACAGAGAAGTTTGATCGGCTTCGTCTATCAAATCTTCGGTGCAGTTTTACAACTTAGATATTAATTTTTGACATTGAGGTTGACCATGAGGTATCGCGCTTTAATTGTTTCATTCTTGGCTTTGTGCTTGGGGTTTCTAACTGCCTGTAGTGAGGCTTCAACAAGTGCTAGTACAAGTGCTCTGACATACGATCAGATTAGAGGTACTGGCTTGGCTAACAAATGCCCCCTACTGGCAGAAACAAGCCGTGGTTCCATCCCCATTGATGCTAATCAGTCCTACACCATAAAAGAACTTTGCTTAGAACCAACAAATTTCTTTGTACTAGAAGAACCCACAAATAAACGCCAATCGGCAGAATTTATTGCTGGCAAGTTGTTGACTCGCCGCACCTACTCCCTTGACCAGATTCAAGGTACGGTGAAGGTGAATAAAGATGGTAGCCTCACCTTTGAGGAAAAAGATGGTTTTGATTTCCAAGCCATCACTGTGCAACTCCCTGGTGGTGAGCGAGTGCCTTTCCTGTTCACCGTCAAAAATTTGGTTGCTCAATCACAACCAGGGTTGACCAGCATCAACACCTCAACTGACTTTGAAGGCACATTCAAAGTCCCCTCCTATCGCGGTTCTGCTTTCCTCGATCCCAAAGGTCGCGGTGTGACCGCAGGCTATGATAATGCGGTAGCTCTCCCTGCCCAAGCGGATGGTAAAGAACTCATCCGCACTAACGTCAAGAGTACTGATGTTTTAAGTGGCAAGATTTCTTTGCGAGTCGCGAAAATAGATAACTCTACTGGTGAAATTGCCGGTACTTTTGAAAGCGATCAGCCCTCCGATACCGATTTAGGCGTTGACGAACCTAAAGAGGTTAAGGTTCGTGGTCTGTTTTACGGTCGGATTGAACCTGCCCGTGCCTAGATAGTTCGTCACTAAATGTAGACGTAGCATGCTACGTCTCTACATTGACGGGCTGCAATATTGCATCTAAGTACAAACCGTTATACAGCAGTTTTCAATTGAATTGACCACATAGGGGCGGGGTTACCCCCATGCGTGTCAACTTAAGCTGTAACCTTTGAAAACAAAGGCTTCTCGTTACTAGGCTCAGCCTAGTAACGCTGTTCTTGGAGGCTCTGCCTCCTCTTAAAGTTGGAGGCAGAGCCTCCAATAATGCATTCCCACGCTCTGCGTGGGAACGAGAAAGGTCTGGAACGAGAAAGGTCTGGAACGAGCATTTAGTAAGGGGTTTGTCCTTAAGTTGACACCAATGGGTTACCCCGCCCCTACGGTCAGATTATGGTTTACCCTCAGGAAATTTGCTGTAAGTACAACAAGGGCGTATAGCCCTTTTTTTTTGCTGTTGTGAATTTTAAAGCTGGCATGAATCAGATCTTAGATAACAAGTATTTTTGACTAGAAAGCTTTGCTCTCATTCCCAAAATCTTTTTTCTTCTCGGTTTATATCTATAAATTAACTTTATCCGGATTTCCTTTAATTCCGTACAATTTCGGTTCTGATTTTAGTAAAAAATTTCTTACTTTGATGTCATGTAGTTTTTAAAAGCTACTGTTCAAACCAAAGAAGATCGAAAAACAAAATATATCAAATCACTCATTTAAATTAGGCTAGATTGTCAATTCGCTTGTGGCAGGTATTTCCTTCCAGCAAAAAAGTTGTTTGCCATAAGTACTTCTCGGTCATATAGGGCGATGTGTTCTGAAGAGCGATCGCCTGTGATAGTGCTGCGCCAATGGTTAGCTGCAACAACCGGGTATCTATACACAATCACAGCTTAGTTTCAAGGCTCTAACTATTTGTTTAACCAATAATAGGGGTGCTATGCCAACCACAGTCACCAACGAACTGAAGCATGAAATTTGGCAGTTGTTGCGAAAATATCAGCAATCTCAGACAGCAGAGGTTCGCAATCAACTGGTGAAACTCAATTTTGGACTTGTTAGAAAAGAAGCTTACTACTGGATAAATCAATGCCATGAAAGCTACGATGACTTGCTCCAAGTGGGCTGTTTAGGTTTAATTAGAGCTATTGAAAAATTTGAAATTTCTAAGGGTCATGCTTTCAGTTCCTTTGCCATTCCCTACATTCGCGGAGAAATTCAACACCACCTTAGAGATAAAGGGGTCACAGTAAGAATTCCCCGACGCTGGTTAGCGCTGCAACAGCAAGCAATCGGGGTTTCACGTTCTTTGCGGGAAAAATACAATCGCCAACCAACTGACTCTGAATTAGCAGCAGCACTGGAAATTTCCCCAAACGAGTGGCAAGAAATTAAATTAGCATGGGTTAATCGTGCCCCCCTCAGCTTGGATGTGCCAGTGCAGGATGGAGAAGAAGGCTCTACATTACTGGGAGAACTGGTTCCGGATCACAACTACCGCAGCTTTCAACTAGTGCAAGAAGACCAAATTCGCCTACAACAAGCATTAGTGCAGCTAGAAAATCGCACCCGTGAAGTCTTGGAATTTGTGTTTTTGCATGATTTGACGCAAAAACAAGTAGCAGAACGCCTAGGTATCAGTGTAGTTACGGTCTCTCGTAGAGTTAAGAAAGGGCTAGACTTGATGAAAGATTTAATGACTGTGGCAGAGAGTTAACAGCAAAACTAGTCGGTAGTATAGCAGGTTTGCTGATCTGTGTAGTGTCTAAAGAAACCTTTAAAATCTAGAAAATTAGGTTATAAAGGTATCAGATTTCACCTTTGATGCAAATTTCAACAGGTAGATTTCGGCATTTCAATTTTTCTATGGCTTTTGAGAACGGCTAATGGGCAGAAATTTAAAAATTGCAGTTGCAGCCATTCTAGCTTTAGCAATTGCCGGATGTTCCTCCCAAGAAGTACAACAACCTAGTAATCCGACACCGGCTAACACGCCAGCAGCAACGAAAAAAGCGGCAACTCAACCCTTTAATAATCCAGTGGTGCCTGCCAAAAAGGCTCAATTAGTTGCTTCGACTTCTAGCTTGATTCAACCGACTAATGCTACAGAACGGGTAGGTGTGGTGTTAAAAGGTCGAATTGACCCGTTTGGACAAATTGTAGAGCAGTATCCTGTCGGAGTACCGAATCCGACTGGAGTACCGAATAATACTGTAGTGCCAAAACCTGTCCCTGTGTTACCACGGTTGCCTATTTTGACACCGCCAGGAAAACATCCCATACCAAACGTGGTCATATCTACGACAAGCAGAATCAACAAACCGCTGATGCCTGTGGCAAGCAGAATTAACAAACCGCCGATGCCTGTGGCAAGCAGAATTAACAAACCGCCGATGCGTGTGACAAGCAGAATTAACAAACCGCCGATGCCTGTGGCAAACCGCCCTAAGAACGTCTACGCTTCTTCTGGAGGGATACAGAAAAAAGCTAACCCTACCCCGAAATTAACTCCAGTTCTGCCTAAAGTATTGCCTCAAGTTATCCCCAACCAATCTCTAGTATCTGTATTACCACCACCACCACAACCTGAGTTAGCAAAAGCAGTTCTGGTTTCAGGTGTAGTTCTCGTTGGTAAAGAACCCCAGGCAATTATCAAGGTACCAAATGAGCCAGCTAGTCGGTACGTGCAGGCAGGACAGCAATTGGCAAGCGGACTGCTGATTAAACGTATTGAAATGAATGAAGGTTCTGATCCGACCGTTATTCTGGAACAATATGGTATTGAAGTTGCCAAAATGGTCGGGGAAGCGCCTGTCAACGCCAAACCGTCATCTACAGCTTCTGCCGGAAATCCTGTTTCGGTAACATCACCGCCTCAAAACCCTGTTTCTACGGGAGCTATGTAACTATGGAGACAAGAGAGATCGTTGAATTTGCTCGTTTACCTTTAGCAGTCTATCGGGAGATAGCAGCTCACTTGCGTCAAGTGGAAGGGGTCGAAGTGGGTTTAATTCCCCAGTCTTCCCAACAGTTTGATTACAATCAAAGCCAAATCGGTGGTTTGTGGATTGATTACACACCAATTTCCGGCTCACAAAGTCGGCAACAAGTCAAGCAAATTTTGGCTTACTATCAAAATCGCTATGGTGTTTGATGACTTATGAAATATATGTAGGGTGGGCACTGCCCACCACATCTGGCTTTTGGTGGGCAGTGCCCACCCTACCAGGACTTAAAATTTTTCATGAATGATTTAGGATTCCTATATAGCAATCCTATTTGTGTTGTAAAGAAAGCAAGCCATCAGAAACCCGGTTTCTTCAAGAAACCGGGTTTCTCTGTTCTCAAATCATTTAGGATTGGTATATTAAGTAAATTTACTAATTTACCTGTATATCAAATATATTGATACGTAGATTTCCCGAAGAGTATCAGTCAAGCATACGGATAGAATAGAGTCTCAAACTTTTTTGGCTGAACTGTGTTGAGTGATACTTCTGTAAAAGTTACCCTAGGACAATTACTTACCCCTTCACAAACAACAGGCTTAAAGATAGTCTCCTTTTTACATAAAGGACGGGATGTTGTTTTGGCAATTGATATGACGGAAAGCGTCGGACTCAATGATGAGGGTCATATCCGCTTACGTCAAATAGTTGCAGATAGCCTTAAACCAGGAGATTTAGTTTACATTGTTCCTTTTGCCAAAGATGTAGTTTTAGGGGAAGTAGCACTGAGTGTAAATCCATTGGGAACACCCATTGTCTTTACTAGTAAAAGTAAAGACAATATTGACAAAATATTACAAAAAATATCTTTTGCATCTGATCCAAACCGCTACGGTACAGATATTCAAAGATCTGAGTTAAGTGTTTATCAAGGTATTGCTCAGATAAATCACAATCGCCTTCTGCAAAATCAACCAATCAAGCCCCAGTCAATTATTTGGATTACTGATGCACCTCTATTTACTCAACCAGGAATTACTTCAAAAGTATGGATAGAAACTCCTGCTGATAGTCCTTTTCGGAGCGCAAAATCTCCAGAAAGTCAACAGCGACAGGCTTGGATTCAAGCTTTGCCATTGCATAGGCGATCGCTACCAATTAAAACCAACAACAATCAAGTATACAACCTCACTGTAGTTGACGTTGCGCCTACAGTCCAGGAATTTTGCACTCCAGCACCAGGCGGTCAAGAAACCTGTTTAGTCACTCCTTATTTAATTAAGCAGTTATGGCTACCCGGATTAATTTCCCTGTTAATCTTTGCAGCTTTAGTTTTTGGCGTGAGCAAATTTTTGCGCCTGCGAAAGAAGTGGGAATTGAGAGTTGATTTTGAGGGAACAGACAACCAGGAAGACCAAAAATGCAAATTACCAAATAATCAACGAATTGCCATTGGTCACGCTGAAGATAATTCTACTTGTGTAGATTCTATTAACTGTCCAGGAGCAGAAGTCAGAGCCTATTTAGAACGCAAAGGAGAAAAGTTTTACTTAGTGCCTACTAACTCCGCACCAATTTTCTACAACAGTAAACAAATTACATCGCGGACTCCTATAGCTAGTTCTCGGTTTAAAATCAATTGTCCAGATCCTCGCTACCGCGAATATGAAATAGTTATTCAAGTAAAAAAATAACGCATAGGAAAAGCGCTCATCAGTTCATTACCCACAATTTGGGTATGTTCGGTTCTTGAAGTGTAGTGTTATTTACCTTCGCTTTGCGTCGCATTCTCGCCTTTGCTTCCAATAATTTGACCAGACAGTCGCAGATTTCATCCGCAGAAGCTGCATTGCGGAATGCTTCTAATAGCATCGGAAACTTTTGGATGATGCGATCGCCAAAAAGGAGACTAGCGTAAGACGTGAACTGCTATTGTCTTACTCACATCTTGCACCATCGGCAGAAACCGGGTTTATTGCGAATCTGTAAAGCTGAAACCCTTAATTTATCGTTTATAAACCCGGTTTCTCTCGCCTTGTTGAGAATGGGGCAAGATCTCAGCTTAAGTATTTTTGTTTCTCGTTCTACATTGAACCCCTAACGATAGTTAAAATGAATAAGAACCCACATAAATAAGTAGTTATTCAATAACTAAATTTTAGGGCAATACCAATTATGAACATTGAAAAGGGTGATAGAGTTATAACTCCGAAGGGACAAGGCGAAGTAATTGATGATAAAGTTTATAAGGGGCTGTTTTCAATCTTCTCCGACCCACAAGTAAAAGTAAAGTTAGATAACTTTGAGGGAGAAAAAGAATTTTGTCAAGAAGATGTAAAAATACAAGCTAAAAAACCAAGTCAGAAAGAAGCGATTGAGGCAGTAGACAAAATTAAAGAACAACTTGATAAAATACCTAACCTGCCAAGAAGAGAGAAAGGAGAGTTACCCAATCATCTGGAATATTTTAAGGAAGGTATTCAAGTCAATAATGATTTAGAGAAACAGTTGAGCATGACAAATTTAGATTATGTAGAGAAAACACTTGAAGCGATAAGAAAAACCGATTCTACAGCTAACTGTTGGGAGGAAATAGAATCTAATTTGAAGAAAGTACGCTGGTGGACTAGAACGAAATAACAAGGCATTCTGGTTTCAAAACGTCTTTATTTTATCCCTCCAGGTATGGGATGAAGCCGTAAGCAAATTGAGTTGCCGTTAGCCATTTTCATTAAGTTAGAACAATTGAGAATCCGCCTCAGATCTTGCACCATTGTCTTGTTGCGAAAATCAAACCCCAAAATGCTTATGATTACGTAGGGTGGGCAGTGCCCACCAGCCCTCCCTATCGAAGGTGCAAGATGTGAGTTTAGTGCCAATGGGACTCTGAGCCTTTCTATTCTTCAAGTTGATTTAACCATGCCTGTAAATCAGCCAACCCAGAAAAATCTAATAATGCTTCTCCCAATGTTTCGAGTTGTGCTACCGATAATCTTCTAACTTGCTGAGTTAATGATGCATCGATTTCACCAAGGCGGCGATTTAGAAGACGTATCACTAGACTTTGCTCTCCTTCAAGTCGTCCTTCGCGTTGTCCTTCAAGTCGTCCTTCAAGCTTGGCTTGTTCCCGTTCTCGTTGATAAAGTGGTTCTAATCGCATAATTAACTCCCGATCATCTTCATCTAAATCTTGATTGATTCTCAAGTTTTCTCGCAGGTTGTAAACTAATTCTAGCGTTGCTTTCTGAAACGGATTATCAGATGATAACCCAAGCAATTCCGTAATTGCCCTCTGTTGCACCGTTCCCCTACCTAACAGTCTTAACCACAATGTCTCTGGTGTTGACGGTAGCTGATGTATGACAACAATTGCTGCCCGCAATGCATCTCCTAGGAAATATACTCCTGACAACCATCCGGCTTTTTGATTCACGTTAAAGCTAGATAATATGGTTGTGGATGCAGTGGGGGTCAGAACCCACAATTTGGGTATGTTCTGTTCTTGAAGTGTAGTATTATTTACCTTCGCTTTGCGTCGCATTCTCGCCTTTGCTTCCAATAATTTGACCAGACAGTCGCAGATTTCATCCGCAGAAGCTGCATTGCGGAATGCTTCTAATAGCATTGGAAATTCGGCAAATCTACCAAGCAGACCTAAGATTTCTAAACCAGAAGTTTGTGGCCGCAATGGAATGAATAAAATATCGATTTCTTTAATTTCCCCTGAAACTTTTTCTGAAGGTTTGACCTCTCCATAATTTTTGAGTAATTCTTCCAGATAATCCTTAGCAAACTGGTCATGTATAAAGCGGGTCATTTCATTTTCCGAGTGAAGAAATTTCGCGTCTCTACAGAGGCGATCGCGCTCGTAAATTATCTTATCCGAACCGTATCGAGATTTTACCTTCTCCCAATTCCTCGCCGCTGCGCGAACGTGTCTTCGCGGTTCAAAACAAATTTTAAACCACGTTCGCCGTTAGGC
>CAXTSI010000400.1:0-8674 GCA_964246695.1 uncultured bacterium | reverse complement strand
CTAACTACTAACTACTAACTACTAACTACTAACTACTAACTACTAACTACTAACTACTAACTACTAACTACTAACTACTAACTACTAACTACTCCTCACTTAATAATTATGCGTTGGGGAAGAGACGAGAAAGTTCTGACTCGTCAAAAGCGCCAGACGGTAGTTCTTCTTCCCCTAAGACGATTTCGTCGTCCGCTTCACCCTTGTGCGCTAGTGCTTCTTCCTCACCCCAGACATCTGACAAAACTTCAGCAAATCCATTCTCATGGGCTGCAGTTTCTGAGGATATTTTGCCATGAACTTCCTTAAACTCATCGAAGGAAATATCGCCAAACTCATCTACTTCTGCGTTTAAACTAAGCGAGGAGTGGAACTCATCTTTTGAGTCTTTATCCCCAGATCGATTGTGAATTTCCTTCGATACCTTTACTTGAGTCTCATTGTCCAGAGACATTGCCGACAACTCATCTCGCATGGTTGTATCTGGGACAATGATAGTCTGTTCATGGTCATCGAGCATTTCCAATCGCTCAATATTGTCTGACAACATGTCGTGCCGCGTCTCCCCCGAACCATAGCCATTTGTTTGGGGAATACTCAATGTTTCATCTTGGGGTTTTTCATCCATGACTTCTGACTCTTCCCCGTATTCCGAACTATCTACTTTAGCCGGTACGTGGTGACCGAGAGCGATGTCTGGATCAAAATGTAAATCCAGCACCTCAATTAAGGTATCAGCGTCAGGATTTAGTTTGGCAAAGGGCAGCATTAATTGCGCTAGCTTGGGTTCCAGCGCGTTAACTACTCCCAGGATGAGGTAAGAAGGTGGTCGCTTGCCACCATCGGGGGTGTAAGCTGACTCTACCTCCATGTGCACTTTGATCCAGTCTCGATTTACCTGGAAAAAATCTAACCACTTTTGCCTTAAAGAATCTGTAAAGCTGTGAAAGAAAGCCATTTTTTACCCCATTCTGAGAAGAAGATTTATACTTATACAATCATCAAGTCTAATTCCTCTTCTGAATTTGGCACCTGTGGTTTACCCGGATTTAAATAGAAATCAGACAATAAAGAGAATAATTCGCGGTCTGGGGAGTCGTTTGGTACCACACCTTCTGGACGCGCCAGAATTTGGTCGGCGATGCTGAGGTAATAATCGCAAACGTAGTTCAGACTTGGGTCTATCTCTGCCATTTCAAACAAAGTCTTACCCTTCACACGAGATACCCTGATATCTTCAATCAACGGCAAAACTTCCAGAACTGGCATTGGCACTGCTTCGATATATTTTTCAATCAAGTCGCGCTTGGAGGTGCGATTGCCAATTAGCCCCGCCAAACGTAGTGGATGAGTCCGGGCTTTCTCCCGTACCGAAGCGGCAATCCGATTGGCTGCAAACAAGGCGTCAAAGCCATTGTCAGTAACAATTAAGCAGTAGTCAGCATAATTGAGTGGGGCCGCAAAACCGCCGCAAACAACGTCACCGAGTACGTCAAACAATATGATATCGTACTCATCAAAGGCGTTGAGTTCCTTCAGTAATTTCACGGTTTCGCCCACAACGTAACCGCCGCATCCAGCACCTGCCGGTGGACCACCAGCTTCGACACAATCTACTCCGCCGTAGCCTTTGTAGATGACATCTTCTGGCCACACATCTTCGTAGTGGTAGTCCTTTTCTTGAAGGGTATCAATAATTGTCGGAATCAAGAACCCTGTGAGAGTGAAGGTGCTGTCGTGTTTGGGATCGCAGCCAATTTGCAGCACTTTTTTGCCACGCTTAGCCAGGGCGACGGAGATGTTACAGCTAGTTGTGGATTTCCCGATCCCACCCTTTCCATAAACTGCTAGTTTCACTGTTGTTTGCCTCTGATAGTTTCTTGTCAAACTCGTTGCTGAAACACTTGCCTTCACCTAGCCGCACGAAGCGGAATTTGTGAGGTCTTCGAGTGTCATTATTGTCTAAATCGCACGGAAAATAAAGGGGCTTTTCTACTGGACTAGGGTTATATAAGGCGTATTGTGCATTAATGCAGTAAATTTCGCTCAATGTCTATATTAATTACTTTTTAGGCTTTAAAAACCTAAAATTTAAACTTTTATACAAATAAAATATTAAAATAAGTTACAAAACACAAAAATCTAAAATTCCTGATTTTTATGTGGTTTTCATCAAAAAAAACTATGCTCAAAAAGCTGGTTTGCTGGGTATTGGGGTATTTGTTAGTATCTGACGACTGGCGTGGGCTAGTTCCGATCCTCGCCTTAACTGAACGGTATTGCTTCAGGGCTGGACTCACCGCCTGCACGGACTTATAGTCCGAAAGCCAGACGAGTAGTGCCTCAGGGGCTGGTGCCTCTAATCAAGCGCAGGAGGCACCAGCCCACTAAGAGTGCGTTCCCAAAGCAAAGTCGCAACGAGAGATGTTGTGGCGTCTAACCCTACATGGGGAACGGTTAAGGTTATAGCGGTTTTCTGACGAATGGCGAATACACGAACCATAACTGAATGTGGTATTCTATCTATAGTCCTGGAAGTTATAGTATAAATCCCTATCAGTGATGGAAATTTTTAGTGATTACCCCGGGAATGTAAACAATTATTAAATTTAGAAATACTATCGGAATCCTAAATCATTTGTGAAAAATATATACGTAGTGTAGGGTGGGCATTGCCCACCAGATCCGGGTTTTGGTGGGCAATGCCCACCCTACGTGTATTTCGAGAATCAAATAGACATCTCCAGAGATTAATTATTCGTTGTCTGAAACCCTTGTCTTGACGCGAAAGTCTTGCGGTGCGCGCATGAGGCGGGTTTCCCGCGCCCCGGCGACTGGCGTCGCGTCAAGACAATCATTTTCGGAGATGTCTAATAGGAATCCTATATATTAGGTGCGTAGCGTAATAGCTTGATTTGTGTCTTACGAAAGGCTTACCTGTGGCATCGCCTTATTCGTTTGATCAAACAAGATTTTACGAGATTTGTGGAAGCGGAAACAAAATGCGTATTTGGCAGGCTGATTTTTATCGTCGTCCCCAGCAGGATGCAGAGGGGCAAGTATTATGGGAGTTGTTGATTTGTGACGCAACTCGCAGCTTTGAGTATGAGGCTACCTGTCTCCAACGAGAAGCAAATTCGAGTTGGGTCGCGTCTCAACTGCGGCTAGCAGCTACCGCCCAACTACCAGATGTCATTCAGGTGTTTCGTCCTCAGTGTTTGAGTTTAATTGAACAAGCTGGGCGCAACTTAGGGATTTCTGTAGAACCAACCCGCCGTACTTTAGCATTAAAACAGTGGTTGCAGGAAAAGCATTATCCGATCTCCTTGGATAAACCACCGCCTGCACCGTTACCAGAATTGCTTTGGGGAGAAGAGTGGCGCTTTGCGACACTTGCTGCTGGTGATGTAGTAGAGATGTTTGGCGATCGCCCCATTCCAATTTTGCACATGCCAGAATTTCTCTTGCCCATACATTTGGGTTTGGCGTCCACGTTGCCCGTCCCTGGTGTAGTAATCTATGGTGGACGGCAATCGATGCGTTTAGCACGATGGTTACAACAAGCTGATCCTGTAGCACTGAATTATGTAGCAGGTGCGCAGTCTGGGTTGGTGTTAGAAGCTGGTTTGGTAGACAGGTGGATTGTTGCCACGTTTGAAGATCAAGAAGTCGCCGCAGCTGGTAAGGTTTATGAACAGCGCAAACAGCAAAGTCGGGGACTGCACTTTTTATTGGTGCAACCTGATGATTCGGGAATTACTTATAGTGGTTTTTGGTTGTTGTGTGAAGAATAGGCGATGTGTAGTGACAAGAAATAAAGCATTTACGCTTCTCTAGATAAAGTTAGACCGATAATTCCTCTGTTTTTCATTCAGATTAATTAAATTGGAAGAGTTGAGGGCAGCGGATTATAATCTTAGTCCTTCTCAGTTTGTCGATGTGAGCGAAAAATTTGTCCACCGTGGCATTACGGATATTGTGGTAGATTTGGCAGCAGCGAAAGAAGAAAGGGAATGGGCAGACAAGGATTTAGCTGAGGTGTTGGCAAAGTTGAATTTTACTGAAAATTAGGAGGTGCGAGTTGTGAGTGGTTATCGAGATTTGGAGGCTATTTTTTCAATTTAAATAACTTATTAGACTAGTTACTCCCTTCCCAGTGTAAGATTACCGATCTTCTTTCTCTTCTTTCTTCTCCTGACGGAGACGCTGCGCGAACGTGTCCTTTGCGTCTTAGCGGTTCATTAAATTAGGTATTCTTCGGGGGCGGGAAGGAAGTAGTTTTTAAAATACTAAGTTATTGGTTTTTTCAGTGAAGTAATTTTGGATGGATTGATCAAGGAGGATACAGCAATGACCGCCCTGCGGGAAGTCAAAAGTCAAAAGTCAAAAGTCAAAAAAAACAAAAAAGGATACATGCGAATGTATTTATTTGTGTAGAAATAAAAAATGTATTTCGAGCGGAGAGTGCGCAAGAAATACTACGTCCTTATTACATGCGAATGTATTTATTTATGGGGCAAAATGTTTGACTTTTGACTTTTGACTTTTGAATTTCCCCGAAGGGGGCGTGACTCAAGCAATTGATCGAGAACAAACGTTTTTAGAGCAAATCAAAGGCTTAAGTGAGCAACAACACCAGGAAGTATTAAATTTTATTGAATTTTTGCAATTTCAAGCACAAAAGCAGGATCTCCAGGAGGAAGAGAAAGAACCAATTTAGGCTTATGAAGCAGCCAAAGAGTTTATTGGTTGTGTGGAGAGTGGTATAGGTGATCTATCCTATAACAAAAAATAGTTAACTCTCAAGGATAAATTATGCAAATCGAAGACTACTTTAACTTTTTCACCCCCAACGACATTCGCCTAAAGGGTTCTCGGATTGGCATTGAAACGATTTTATATGAATATATCTATCGCCGCCAGTCCCCAGAGGCGATCGCTCAACTTTATCCGACTCTTACCCTAGAGCAAATCCATGCGACAATTCTCTATTACTTACACAATCAAGAAGCTGTTACTCAATACATGGCAGACTGGTTAAATTATTGCAAAGAATCGGCAAAACAACAAGATGAAAACCCTCCCGACTATATTATTAAATTGCGCCAGTTAAAAGCACAAAGATGGGTTAGTTAGTGAGTATTAAATACCTCATTGATGAAAATTTACCGCCTCTTTATCAAGAATTGTCAAATTATTGGATTATGAGGCAGAGTGGGAGAATCTAGAGCAAAGCAATAGTCCGTTTGCCATCATAGTAATGGCACATTTAAAAACTAAAGCCACAACAGGCAAACCACAAGACAGAGAGCAGGGCAAGTGGAGTGTAGTTCGCGGACTCTATGAGCGTGGGTACGACCGAGAGGATATCATCAAACTCTTTAAAGTAATTGACCGGATGATGGCATTACCGAAAGAGTTACAGCAAAGCTTTGAAGAAAAACTAAGTCGTTACGAGGAGGAAAGACGAATGCCGTTACTTAGCAATATGGAATTGAGAGGAATGGAGCGAGGTGCTGTGCAAACTGCTCGTGAGTCGGTGATTACAGTTTTGCGTGTGCGACTGGGAGAGATCTCCCCTGAGTTGATGGAAACCTTGAATAATATCTCTGATCTACCGTTGTTGAAACAGCTTTTAGAACGAGCAGCTACCGTCAATACACTCGCAGAATTTCAGCAATTGTTAGAGAGGGAAGCCAAGTAGCTTGAGTTTAATCGGTGTGTTGCACTCTTTGTGCGATCGCACCCTTGCAACTAAGAGAAAATCGCCCTTCTGTAATTAATGCTAGCCGATCTGGATTAAGCGCCATTCATTAGTGGTTCAGCAAGCGCGATCGCGCCCCTTCCCTAATCGCACTTTCAAATACGTGTGTTCGTTGTTGGGCATAATATAATTCCTTCATAATTACTTCCTGCGCCACAGCTTTTACAACATTAATACTTACCGAATTCCCAAGTTGATGGTAAGCCTTATCGTCATTCGGATGAAGTATAAAGCTATCAGGAAAACCTTGCAGTCTCGCAGCTTCGCGAGGAGTTAGCCGCCGCACTCTATTTTTGTGGTAAACTCCCAACCTATTTGCATCACTAGCTACAAGTGTAACAGAAATTTTCCTGGGATCTACAAACTTATAAACCTCAAAAGAGAAGTTTCCAGATACAGGTTTATATTTATCATTAATAACTTTGAGATATTTCTTGGTAACTAGGGAATCTAGAAGTTCTCCAAGATGGGGATGAGCAAAAAAACTACTTATTTGCTTTTTAGTTAATAACTTTCCATCTTGTTCGTGACCAAATACTTTATTGCGTCTTTTTAAGATGAAACTGTTCATCAACTCAATTTCATCAGCACTACACTCGCCACGAAATCCTAATTCCCATGAATGAATCGAGTTTCCTCCTCGATAATCAATTAATCGCACTCCATGTAAGCGATTTAAATCATTATTAAATATTCTGTTTAAAGCCTTGACAAATTTTGGCGAACAATCATATTTCTGGTCTGGACTATCTTCTAAAATATCGGCAACAGTAACAGTTTGTTGAAAAGGGTAAAATAAAGATAGTTGCTGGGGATTATAAGAGTGTGAATCTTTTGGTCCGACATCAGAAATTAATCCAAAGGTGGGAGAAGCATCTAAAATACCTACCAGATAAATTCTTACACGATTTTGCGGTAACCCAAAGTTAGCACTGTTGAGCAAAAAAGCGTTAAAACTATAACCTCTTTTTTGAATTTCGTGCTTAATCGTCGCTAAGGTTTTCCCTTGATCGTGGCTATAAAGCCCCCGAACGTTTTCAAAAATGAAAGCTTGTGGCTTATATGTATCCACAAGTCTCATAATTTCAAAAAATAGTGTTCCTCGCGTATCTCCAAAGCCTTCTTTTTTGCCAGCATGAGAAAAGGATTGACAAGGAAACCCGGCTAATAAAAATTCATGTTCTGGTAGTTTATCTATAAGGTGAATGTCGCCTAAGGGCTGATGAGCGAAGTTTTTTTCATAAACTAATTGAGCCTCTGGATTGATTTCGCTACTTAACACGCATTCAGTATCTATATCTAAAGATTGTGCAGCCTGTTCAAACGCTAGTCTCATTCCCCCTATTCCTGAAAATAAATCAACAAACCTAATTTTAGGCATATCTTATGTTTGTGTAAAAGTATTTCGTTCAATTCCAGAAATTTTTTAGGCATTGCCTTACGTGTCCCCCGTTACGCGTCTACGCTTTCTAAAGTAGAATCAGGGGAGTGCATGTTTTTTTGGCTTACACACACGGCTTTATTTCTACTTCGCCTTTGTTCGTACTTGCCTTACCATTGCAATTAGCGTCTGGTGAGCATCTTCTGCATCAGCTAAAACACGATCAAACTGAATGCGAACTGGCACAACTTCCCCATTAACCTGTGCAGTTAAATCCATCCCTTGAGTATCAATTGAAACCAAGTAAGCTGCTGTTGCATCGTCTAAACCTCCAAAAGCTTGAGCGTAAAGAACTACGGCATCAGCATGGTCTTCATTCATGTGATTACAGATACGCGAAATTACGGATGCAGAAAATTGTTCAGACATAGTAAAACTCCATATTGCTGACAAATCAACCTAGTTGCTCGGATATTATTACAGCTATTTTCTGTTTATTACCCAGTAGATTGTTGTAGGGGCAAAGGCTTTGCCGTGCCCCAGATGATGCGGTCTATTTACCCTAATTGCTGTAAATTAGAATAAAGTTTTTGTAGTAATTTTCACCTTTATATATATGCGAAATTTAGCCAGGTTGGACTGTAGAAGAAGTATTGGCACAATTATTAAAGCAAAAAGCCGATGAGCGCAACTAGCTACCGCCGAATCGTAATTGGGGATGTGCATGGTCATTATAAAGGTTTAATGACATTGTTGGAAGCGATCGCCCCCACATTAAACGATCAAGTCTATTTTCTCGGAGACTTAATCGATCGCGGACCTCAAAGCGCACAAGTAGTGAAATTTGTCAAGGAAAGCCAATACAAATGTCTACTGGGGAATCATGAGCAGATGTTATTAAACATTCTCACCGACAGACATATTCCCACCCCAACAGTGCAAGCATGGCTATATGGTGGGGGGCAAGCAACAGTAGCTAGTTACCAACAAGCCACAATACCAACTGAGCATGTGGAATGGTTCAAGACTCTGCCCACACATCTGGACTTAGGGGATATTTGGTTAGCTCATGCTGGTGTTGACCCCTCAATTCCAATCGCCGAACAAACCGCCGATCAGCTTTGCTGGGTACGAGAAAAATTTCATAGCATTGACAAACCCTACTTTCCTGATAAGCTGATTATCGTTGGTCACACCATCACCTTTAACTTACCTGAGGTTTCTCCTGGTAAACTAGCACAAGGACATGGGTGGCTAGACATAGATACTGGCGCTTATCATCCTCGAAGTGGCTGGTTAACGGGACTCGATGTCACAAATTCGCTCTGTTATCAAGTCAATGTCCTCAAACACTGTGTTCGGACTTTGCCCCTAAAAGAAGCGGTCACAACTGTCGATCCAGCTAAGGTCAAAATTCGCCACCACATGCGGTGAGGGTAGGGGAAGTAGGGGGAGTAGGGGAAGTGGTAAATAAAACAACTAACAACTAACAACTAACAACTAACAACTAACAACAAACAACTAACAAC
>CAXTSI010000399.1:0-8685 GCA_964246695.1 uncultured bacterium | reverse complement strand
GACAAGGGGGACAAGGGGGACAAGAGAGAGGTGTTCACGAATCATTTAGGATTGCTATATCAACGTAATATCACTTTAATGGCAATGGGTTTTTTGCCAGCCTTGCTACAGGTGCGCGACTTTCAAAGACTTTCCGAGGTTTTCCAACCTAAAACTTTTAATTAGTTTTACGCCTTGTTTTTTGGCTAACCATCATCTTATCACACAAATGCTTTCTCAAAACTGCTAATTTTTTTTAATATGAACTGCTTGATGCCAATTAGGATTAAGTTTATTTCATAATTGTATCCTACTAGTGGCTTGAAGCAACAGGGGATGAGACCACCAAAGCAGTAGCACAAAGACGGTGACACCTAAATAGGCAGGGCGGACAAATTCCTGCCATTTAATAGATTGACGACCATCGAGAATAGCCAGAAAAGGAATGATGGAGGTACGCTGTTTGACCTCACTAAAAGCTTCGCCGTAGCGGTAACTCAAACGGCGATCGCCATGCCAAACTCCAAATACATGATGCAACACCAACCCAATAGAGGTTATAAGGGTAAAAGTCGTACCTATCCACAGGGTATGGGCAATACACCAAATTACCTGTCCCACCATCTGCGGGTGGCGAGTAATACGAATAATTCCAGTTTCATATAGGTGGACTTGGGGCTTTTGGATAGCAGCAATTTCTAGTAGATTGAATGTAGCAGGATACAAAAACAAAAACGAAATCGCTGACAATACCCAAACTAATACCTGCACTCCTGGTACACCTTGTACTTGCCAAAGTTGCAAGCCATCGTAGCGGTGGTTAAAAAAGTAGATTACTAGTATTATAGCCAACGGCAGGCTGGTAACTGCAAAGAAAATGCGATAAAGCCGTGGGGAAATATGTTTTTCTGCCCAAGGGCGTAGGGCAGCACCGCCACTGTGAGCCAAAACGAAACCTAATTGTAGTCCCAGCATGACAAAATGACTGTTAGTCAACCAAGCCGGTAGCATCATACGCAAATAAAGTAATTTAAAGAAAACTTAACTCAGTACAATAAATACCACAAAGTATTCACGCTCAGGAGTTTAGTCAAGTTGTTATGTTACTGCCTTTTCGCTCTTACAAGCTTTCAAGTTTAAGATGCAACAAATCATGAATCGCTGATTTGTTGCCAATGCTGCTCCTTTCATGTTTGTGGGTTTAGCCTTATGTCTGACCTTCCTTTCACTTTAGATCAGTTACGTATTCTCAAAGCGATCGCCGCAGAAGGGAGTTTCAAGCGTGCCGCTGATAGCCTTTACGTCTCCCAACCTGCCGTGAGTTTGCAAGTACAAAACCTAGAACGACAACTGGATGTGCCGTTATTTGACCGTGGAGGACGCCGTGCACAATTAACCGAAGCCGGACATCTACTCCTCAGCTACGGTGAAAAAATTCTCAGTCTGTGTCAAGAAACCTGCCGCGCTATTGAAGATCTACAAAATCTCCAAGGCGGTACTTTGATTGTAGGCGCTTCTCAAACCACCGGCACCTATCTTTTGCCGAGAATGATCGGCATGTTCCGACAAAAATATCCTGATGTAGCGGTGCAATTGCACGTCCACTCTACCCGCCGGACTGCTTGGAGTGTAGCTAATGGACAGGTAGATTTGGCAATTATCGGCGGCGAAATTCCTAGTGAACTGACAGAATCCTTGGAAATTATTCCTTACGCTGAGGATGAGCTAGCACTGATTATCCCTGCATTCCATCCTTTTGCAAAACTCGAAACGATCCAAAGAGAAGATCTCTATAAACTACAATTCATTGCGCTTGACTCCCAATCAACTATCCGCAAGGTAATTGACCAAGTGCTAATCCGCTGTGACATAGATACGCGGCGGTTTAAAGTTGAAATGGAATTGAATTCCATCGAAGCAATTAAAAATGCCGTGCAATCCGGTTTGGGGGCGGCTTTTGTCTCCACCTCGGCAATTGCTAAAGAGTTACAATGGGGAACGCTGCATTGTGCCTCTATCGAAGGTGTGGTTGTTAAGCGAACGCTGTGGTTGATTTTCAATCCTAATCGGTACAGATCCAAGGCTGCAGAAGCTTTTAGTCGGGAGATTTTGCCCCAGTTTGCTGCCCCAGGATGGAATCAAGATGTGTTAAAGTCATCACATAGGAGCTTGGCAATAAATACATTGATTGCAGAAACGCCTGAGTCTGATGAAGACTAAGATTATAGTCAATGGTTAGTTGTTAGTTGTTAGTTGTTAGTTGTTAGTTGTTAGTTGTTAGTTGTATGAATGTGTTCTGAACAATGACCGATGACGGATGACGGATGACCGATGACGGATGACGGATGACCGATGACGGATGACTGATGACCAATGACCGATGACAAATCATGGAAGTTTACTGCACTCGTCCACGCTGCCCCCGTCCGCAAAACAACTTTCCGGATTTAGACGATCGTGCGACTCTGCAAACGGTGCAGCAAAAATACTGTACTAGTTGTGGCATGCCGCTGATTTTGGTCGGACGCTATCTACCAACCAAGGTGCTAGGGCGGGGCGGATTTGGAGCAGCATTTTTGTCACGCGATCGCTATACTCCAGGAATGCGCCTTTGCGTAGTGAAGCAATTTCTGCCGGCGGGAAATTTGAGTCCCACTCAAATGCAATTGGCGCAAGACCTGTTTGAACGAGAAGCAGTAGTTTTAGAGGAAATAGGCAATCAAAACAGCCAAATTCCTGACTTGTATGCTTACTTCCCCCTATTTGTTCCTGGTTTGCAACCAGGACAGCAAGACCAGTTTTTTTATCTAGTACTGGAATACATTGATGGACAAAATCTAGAGGAAGAATTAGCGCAAAAGGGCAAATTCTCCGAACTTGAAGTCCTAGAGGTACTACGAGAAATTCTCAAAGTACTGAAGTTTGTCCACAGCCGAGGCATTATTCACAGAGACATTAAACCTTCTAACATCATGCGTCGTCGTGATGGTAAAATCTTCCTGCTAGATTTTGGAGCAGTCAAGCAGGTAACAAACGCCCCAGTTGGAGCTGCTACTTCCACTGGAATTTATTCTATGGGATTTGCACCACCAGAGCAAATGGCTGGGAGTCAAGTGTTCCCATCCACAGACTTATACGCTTTGGCTGTAACCGTTGTCATTTTACTGACAGGTGAAGAAATAACTAAGTTATTTGATGTTTATAGCAACCAATGGAAATGGCGATCGCAAGTAAGCGTTAGCCCTCACCTTGCTGATATTTTAGACAAAATGCTGATTGCTGCTGCAAATCTACGCTTTCAGTCAGCCCAAGAAGTTCTGGATGCCCTCGACTCACAATCACCGTCCATACCCCCGACACAAGTCAACCCCCGTCAGCCTGGATCGCCACCACAGCCACAACCCCAACCGTCAAATCAGTCACTTTCTCCTCGAACTAGACAACCATTTTCTCTACTAGAAATGCTAATGGGGGCGGCATTTAGTGGGTTTGAAGGCGGACTGATTGCGATCGCCCTTTCGAGTTTACTGAAATCCCCACTCATTACCCTAGCTGCTTCAGCCCTGATTTTAGGAATACTAATTTTTGCCCAAACAAGACGATGGATTGAAAAGTGGGATTTATTAATTATTCCAGCTATTAGTTTTGCAATTGTATATTTTGTTCCATTTTTGCACTCTGGTGTTGGCAAAATGGCATATATAGTTATTATATTACCTTTGACAGCTGCGTTGGTGGCGATCGCGCTTACATCGCTATTTCGTCTTATTTACAAATTGTTATCTCTACTGCTATAAGCACATTAGCTGTGCTAACAGCCATTTATGTATCATAAAAATGAAACGCTGAAGCTTTTCTTAGCCATTCTTGTCACGATTGGCTTAATCTTTGGCGGTCTATGGTTTCTTTTAGAACGGTGGGCTCAAATTAATGGCACAAACCGAGTTCCTGTAGCGAATCAGCCGCTGAATGAGAACCCAGGTAATCGCATTGGCGATCAAAACAAATGTAACGTGTCCTCCATCCCAACGGGGACGTTCAACTATGGTGGTAGCACAACATGGGCACCGATCCGTAAAGACGTAGACCCTGTACTTGAAAACATTTGCCCTCAGTTTATTTTACGCTACATTCAACCAGTAGCTGGAAAGCCAGGATCGGGAACTGGTATTCAGATGTTGCTAGACAATCAACTGTCTTTTTCTCAATCTTCTCGTTCGGTCAAGGCTGAAGAAAACGCCACAGCTCAACAAAAAGGATTTAGTCTCAAAGAAATTCCAGTAGCTATTGATGGGATTGCGATCGCCGTCAAC
The DNA here is from genome assembly GCA_964246695.1 of uncultured bacterium. Taxonomy (GTDB): domain Bacteria; phylum Cyanobacteriota; class Cyanobacteriia; order Cyanobacteriales; family Nostocaceae; genus Stigonema. Next base: position 4,393 of record CAXTSI010000399.1, on the reverse strand, counting down.
CCGACACTGAACATCCCTGGTTTAACCATCGCCCAACTCAAAGCCATCTACCTCGGCAAGATTACCAATTGGCAAGAGGTGGGTGGACCAAACTTACCCATCACACCCTACTCTCGTACCAAAGAAGCTGGAGGTACAGTAGACTTCTTTGTCGAGAATGTTCTAGAAAAAGCGAGTTTTGGGACCAACGTTAGTTATGTTGACACAACTACTGAAGCCCTACGAAAAGTGGCTTCCGGTCCTGGTGGAATTTACTATGCTTCTGCGCCAGAAGTTGTACCCCAGTGTTTGATTAAGTCTTTGCCACTAAGGCGCAACGATCAATTTGTGCCTCCCTACCAAGAACCAAGAGTACCTGCGTCTGAATGTCCCGGTAAGCGTAACCAGTTGAATGCCCAAGCGTTGCGTACAGGAAGCTACCCAATTACCCGCAATTTATTTGTCATTGTTAAACAAAATGGTCAAGCAGACCAGCAAGCAGGGGAAGCTTATGCAAATTGGTTGCTAACTCAAGAGAGTCAGGAACTGATTGAAAAGGCTGGATTTGTCAGAATTAAGTAAGTTTACGATCAGATCTTATTATCATATCAAATCCGGTGACATCTGAATAAAAAATTAAAAACGGCTATGTCGCAAAAAAACGAAACAGCGGTTTTAGTTCTAGCCTTGGTAATCACACTAGGGCTAGTAGGGGGTATATTTTGGTGGTTAACTAGAGGAAGTGGTATTAGAATAGGTGCTTTAAACAACAATCAATCTCAGCAGATCGGGCAGTCAACTGGTGACTCTTTTACCTCTGTGCCAAATGTACCCTCTGGGCTATTTAGCTATGGTGGGAGTACCACTTGGGCGCCGATCCGCAAAGTAGTTGACCCAGTGATTGAAAGTGACCTGCCTCAATTTCGACTACGCTACACCGATCCCACCACGGGTTCTCCTGGTTCTGGTAGTGGGATCAAGATGCTGTTGAATCGCCAGCTAGCTTTTTCCCAGTCTTCTCGTTCAGTGACACCTGAGGAATATCAGCAGGCGCAACAGAGTGGCTTTACATTGAAAGAAATTCCTGTGGCGATTGATGGCATTGCGATCGCTGTTAACCCTAACCTCCGCATTCCTGGTTTAACTATCGCCCAAATCAAAGACATCTACACTAGCAAGATTACTAACTGGCAACAGTTAGGTGGTCCTAATTTGCCTATAATACCCTATTCTCGCCGCCCAGAAGAAGGAGGTACAGTTGAATTTTTTGTCGAGAACATCTTAGAAAAGGGAAACTTTGGTAGCACTGTCCAATTCATTCCTACCACAACACAAGCTTTGAGAGCAGTGGGGAGCAACAGGGGCGGGATTTACTATGCCTCAGCGGCTGAAGTAGTAGGACAATGCTCTGTTAAGTCCATACCACTGGGGCGGAAATCCGATCGACTAGTTCCACCTTACAAGCCGCCTTTCGTCCCTTTATCCCAATGTCCGCAACAGCTTAACCAATTGAATACAGCCGCCTTTCAAAGTGGTGATTATCCCATTACCAGGCGGTTATTTGTGATTGTTATGCAAAATAATCAAAGCGACCAGCAAGCGGGAGAAGCATATGCTAACTTGTTGCTGACCGCTCAAGGTCAAGAATTAATCTCGAAAGCTGGATTTGTCAGTATTCGGTAATTGGTTAGTAGTTAGTGGTTAGTGGTTAGTGGTTAGTGGTTAGTGGTTAGTAGTTAGTAGTTAGTTGTTAGTAGTTAGTGGTGACTAGGACAACAACCAACAACCACCAACCAACAACCAACAACCACCAACCAACAACTAACAACTAACAACCACCAACTAACAACCACCAACGAACAACTAACAACTAACAACTAACAACTAACAATTGACTATGTCGCAAAAAAACGAAACACCAATCCTGATCTTATCCCTATTCATTACAGTTGGGCTGATAGCTGGCGGCTTTTGGTGGTTTACCAGAAAATCTCCCCTTGTCCTTAATAAAATCAATAGTCCCCAACCCAATAATTCCATTTCAAGTACTTCCAACTCGCCTCAACCAACGTCCGGAGAAGCTAGCGGCAAGAATTTCGCCTCTATACAAAATGTCCCCACAGGATTATTCAACTACGGAGGTAGTACTTCTTGGGCACCGATTCGACTAACAGTTGACCCAGCAATTCAAGCAGTGCGACAAGAGTTTCGGCTGCGTTATGTCGAACCCAGTGGCGGCAATCCCGGTTCTGGTACCGGCATACAGTCGTTGATAGATGGGCAACTCGCCTTTGCCCAATCTTCACGACCTATTCTCGACTCTGAACTAAAACGCGCCCAACTAAGAGGGATTGCTCTCAAAGAGATTCCCGTGGCAATTGATGGTTTGGCAGTCGCAGTTAACCCCAACCTGAATATTCCTGGACTGACCATCGACCAGCTACGGTCTATTTATACTGGTAAAACAACGAATTGGAACCAGTTGGGTGGTCCCAATGTCCCGATCCTCCCTTATTCTCGGCGCATCACTGATGGTGGTACCGTCGAACTATTTGCCCAAGACATCTTGGGTGGTCAAGCTTTTGGGCCCAACGTGGAGTATGTTTCCACTACCACCCAAGCGCTGCAAAAATTGGCTAGTAGTCCAGGTAGCATTTATTACGCTTCTGCCCCAGAGGTTGTTCCCCAATGTTCAATAAAACCCTTGTCTTTGGGGCGAACACAAGGGCAGTACGTTGCTCCCTACCAAGAACCATTTGTCCTCCCGAATTTATGTCCTGGTAAACGGAACAAATTGAACATTGAGGCTTTCCAATCAGGAAAGTACCCGATTACGCGCAATCTGTTTGTGGTGGTCAAACAGAATGCTCAAAACGAGCAGCGAGCAGGGTTCGCTTATGCCAATTTACTATTGACAGAGCAGGGACAGGAACTGATTTCCCAAGCTGGGTTTGTCAAAATTCGCTGACACCTGCTACTGAGTAGCAAGCACTAACTACGCTTTAGCTGGCTCTATTAATTGATTCTGCTGGCAAGCAAATAAGATTATCCCCCTGAGTCAGGATTAAGCCGCGTTGACGCAACTTGCCCATTAAGCGGGTGACGGTGACTCGCGTCGAACCGATCGCACTGCCAATTTGGGCATGGGTGAGGGGAAAGGGTAAACAGTAACCGCGAATCACATCTGGGTCAGTTTCGCTCATTGCCGGCTCTCCATATTCCTCAATCAACAAAGTGAGGAATCCTAAGAGTCGGTCAATTGTGCGTCGTTGTCCCAAGGCACTCAGCCACAGCAGTTTACGCTGGTGCTGATACCTAAAGGCATCCATAACTTCGCGGCGGAAGTGAGGCCAGTTGTCTAAGTCGTGCCAGTACATCCACAGCACCGCAGTTTGGTCAACGTGGGCGTAAGCCTGGAGTGTGAATGGCGACTGAGCAACAATTTCAAACGGCTGACCTGCACCAACAAACCCTAAGAAAGCTTCTTCTGGAGTTCTGTTTATGCGTCGAGACGTAAGCTGACTAGCAGTGGCACTAACCTGGGCGGTTCCCACCATGCGGATCGCACCCCTTTGCACCAAATATAGCAATCCAGGTCTAGCTGGAATGCGTTCATCTTTGCTAAAGGTGCGGCAGCGGTAGTGTTCTTGAGCCCAATCAAGAATTCGTTGCCAAGTTAAAAAAGGACGTGAGGCCTCAGAAAAGGAGGATGGAGATTGCATAGGTAACAAAGAGCGTTCGGCTGAAGACAAAGACGTCATAAAAAGGTGCAAGGAGTGTCTTTGTGTTGGCGGGTCAGGCTTAACACCTAACAGTGCCAGCCATTCCATTGGGTAGAAAGCTAACCTTCCAAAGGGTAGAAAGTTAACCGCTACTCTTTTGTTATACTTCTTACTGTACAATGATGGTAGTAAAATTTACCCACTTTCAAAAAAAATTTGCACAATTCTCATTTTTACTTTGTAAATAAATTTTCTATCTTAAGACAGATGCTAGAAAACGTGTCTTTTTTGTGCAAGGGTAAATAAATATAATTACGTGTGTAAAAAAATACTATTTAGCGAATATACAGCTATTAAACAGTTACTAAACTGTCACTTGATGATGTCAGCCAGTACATATACTGACAGCAAGCACTCGCTTAGCATAAAAAAAGAAAATATTTTTATATATAAAGGTAGAGATAATAGTCGAGTTTTATATATCTCTGGTATAGCCTTAAAGCTCTCAAAATATGAGAAAGTTCCAGCTATGGAGGTTGCCTGTGCCATTGCCTCTCATTTATCGGCAACCTGTGGCGAAGATTTCAAGGTCCAAATAGTTTCTCCTGGTTGGATTCATTTGGAATTGACTCACCCCACCTTAGCTGCTTGGTTGCAAAGCCTTGTTGAGTGGGGAGTGGGGAATGGGGAGT
>CAXTSI010000398.1:0-8708 GCA_964246695.1 uncultured bacterium | reverse complement strand
CTAGCACTTAGTCAAGGAATTAACATTCAAATTTCCAGGTGCAAGATCTGAGTTGACAAAGCTTTGGGCAGAGCGTTATAAACCAGACTTATCCCCAAGCTCCCTATTTCCAGATCCCTGGTCTTATAATGAATTGTTTGAACTCGCATCACCAAAAGGACGAGCTAGTACGATCGCCAAATTGCAACCGTCCTTAGTAGATCTCAATTGCCAGATGGCAGGAATACTGGCAAAAGACCTCTACGAATACATTCCAAATGTTGTGGACTTGAATGAAGCACGGCGCCTCACTCAATACACCTATCAAGTTTATTTGAAAATACTAAAAGTTTACCAATACTCATCCGGTATCACTATCGAAAAGACATCTATGTTGTTGGCAATGGGGGCTGACTCAGAACTTTCGGCGTGGGGGATACCAGATATAGAACAGTTAGCTAAAGAACTGGAACCAGTATTACTGGAACTTCAGGAGCAACACGTAAGATCTAAGGACTGGCGCAGTCTTGGCTTTATGACTACGTTGTTCAACTTCAGTAATAAGTTGCTTTTGTATAAGCTGACACCAATGGAGCAAGTACTTATCACCCCCTACTTTAAGTTTGTAGAAGAGCAGGTTGCAATTCCTTGGGAGCGAGTTTGCGCTGCTGCTGCTCAACATCAGCTAGACTCAGCAGCCCTAACCTTAGTAGAGCAAATGTTACCTGACTGCAATCACATTGCACAGGCGGTTTACAAGCGTATGACGCAATTATCCCCCAACTTTCGCAGCCCTAGAGGCGGTTTGACCTCTTCTGGTGTAGCACATTCTTGCATTCGCGACCTGAACATGTTCCAAGCTTACCTCTGGCTATGTGTATTAGAGGGAAGTATGAAACCTATAGAACAGGAATTAGTTGCCTTATGCGTGATGGTTCTGGAGAGTGTGGGAGTTTCATGGAAATTTATTGCACTATGGGTTCCACTATTAACTGATGAAATTATCAGCCATGTAACCCCAGAACAGCGTTACTTTTTGCAACCTTACGTCCAAGGAATGCAGCAGGCATTTTTTAAAAGGCGTCAACGTTTTGGTGTTACTGCACGTTGAGCCAAGGTCTCTCTAGCCCTGATTAGTTGTTAGTCATTGGTCATTGGACAAGGGGAGGCATAGGGTTGGGCGATCGCAGTTCCCTTTTACTTGTCCTGATTTTTCAAAGTTTGCCGCGAAACCCACTGTACAAAACCAGGAAACAACCGATTAAGTGCCTGTGACATATTCGCGGAACCAACCAGAACCTCAGATTTCTGATTCTTGACTGCATCCCAGATGGCATTTGCCACGTCTTCAGGCTTCTCGATTACAGGTGTTTTCACTACATTGTCGAGCTGATCGCGACGGTTTTGAGTATCCTGCTCATCCTTACCCCGAAAAATTGCCCGTTCCATCAAACTACTCTTGATCAAACTCGGATAAATACCGCAAACATGAATACCTTTAGGCTTTAATTCCGCATGCAGTGATTCCGTCAACCCAGTGACGCCAAACTTACTAGTACAGTATGGGACTAAGTAAGGGGTAGGCACTTTACCGCCGATAGAACTCAAATTAACGATAGTTCCAGTTCTCCTTTGGAGGAAATGAGGTAAAAGGGCATTAATTGTATGGATATACCCCCATAAATTAGTGTCTATAACTTGATGCCAATCGCTGAGAGAGAACTCCTCCACAGGTCCTTCTGCAAAAATACCTGCATTGTTCACCAGCACGTCGATATAGCCATAATGCTCTAATGCTTTTTGTACTAGTGTGTTTACTTGTGATGGATCTGTGACATCACAAGGAATCGTCAGTGGTGCTGTACGACCAAGGCTTTGGATCTCCTGCGCTACGCCTTCTAAACGATCATTTTGACGAGCTGCAAGTACAAGATCGTATCCTTTACGTGCAAATAACATCGCTGTTGCTTTGCCAATGCCTTGGGACGCACCTGTAATAAGTACTGTAGGAGCCATACTCTTAGTTAAAAAACTCTATTGATTGTTTATAAGTTTGAGCAATGGAATTCAGGAAACCTTCTGACTTACGTTAGATTTTTCGTAGCAACTTAAGAACTATATTGCTTGCTGCTTTAATTTCACTTGACATCTTGCAATAGGGAGTGGGGAGTAGCCCCATCCAAATCTTTACCGCCAACTCACAAAATCTCATCCTTAGGACTTGCTAGCACATTGCGACTACAGACAGATAGCAGTAATTGGGTGGGTAAATACTATGATAGTGTCATATGATTCTTTAGGAAACTTAACAATGACAAAATCAACAGGACCTTACCCTACTGATGCAACTGAAAAGGCATATAATGGTAGCGATCGCAATGCCGTTAAGTTTGGGTTTACTCCTCAGTCCGAACTGTGGCAAGGACGCTTAGCGATGATCGGTTTTCTCGCTTACCTACTTTGGGACCTCTACGGTTATAGTGTAGTGCGTGATGTCCTCAACCTAGTTTCCTACTCTCCTCGTTAACGGTCTTAACTGTCAGATTGGGACTGTTTACGTGCTAGGCAAGCTAAAAGAACCGTTACGTGTACTACAAGTTTCAACTGACGTCTAGAGACGCGAGACTTTGCGTCTCTACACTTGCGGAAAATATCTTTTTAGCTAAAGGTCGAAACCTTTAATAGTCAAGGGTTATAGGCGTTAATATCTGTAAAGTATCAGCACACCTAAACCCGAGAGCCAGTTGTTGCCATCTAGCTAAATATGCAATCTTATTTAAGATAAATTAATATTTCTACATAATATCGTGTTAGTATTACTTAATGCACATTACTGACCACTAATGGTGTTGTGATGTCTGGTGTTAGGTGCATTTTGTCGCGACCCTGCTTTTGTGAATTTTCATCCCCAGACGGAGTAAAACCGTGATCCAATCAGAAGAACAACCCAGTTATTCCATAGAACCCAAGAGTGCATCTGAAAAAGCAGAAATTTTAATCGTTATTGCCACGATCGGCATATGGGCAACCAGCTTATCTGTATTACTCTCAGTAGATATTGCCAAATTTAATTTTTTAACCTTATTGCCTGCCATACTTTGGCAAACATTTCTTTATACAGGATTATTCATTACTGCCCATGATGCCATGCATGGGATAGTATTTCCTAAAAACAGCAAAATTAATCATTTGATTGGGTCACTATGTTTAACACTTTATGGGTGTTTATCGTATAAAAAATTATTAAAAAAGCACCATGTGCATCACCACCGTCCCGCTAGTGAAATAGACCCCGATTTCCACGACGGTAAACACAAAAATTTCTTTGCATGGTATTTTCATTTTATGAAAGGTTACTGGAGTTGGCGGCAAATCATTTCTTTAATGATTATTTATAACCTCGCTCAATATCTACTCCATATACCCAAAGATAATCTCACCTACTTTTGGGCAATTCCCCCAATTTTGAGTTCGTTGCAATTATTTTATTTTGGGACTTTCCAACCCCATCAAGAGCCAGAAGGCGGTTACACTACACCTCATCGCGCCCACACTATCTCACTGCCAATTGTGTGGTCATTTATCACCTGTTATCATTTTGGCTACCATGAGGAACATCACGAATATCCTCATGTTGCTTGGTGGCAGCTACCAGAAATTTACAAAATGCGTAGAATGTATGGTAATGGGTAAGGATTGCTAATTGTGAGAGTGCTAATTGCCTGATGACGATTAGCAATTAGCAACTAACCTCAGTACTAGTTTCCGGCAAAGGTGGACGTAGAGATAGATAAGCAAGTGGACCAATGAGTGGGACAAGTGCAACAGCCCAAAACACTTGGGAATTATTCCAACCACGACGCGCCATATCATCACCAAGGACGGTTGGGAATAAAAGGCAAAATAAGCAAAATGCTAAGGTCATACCATTGATAAAGCGATCGCCCCAAAACTGCTGCCCATCATTTTAGTAAATAAATTTTAAGTAGGGTGCGTTACGGCTGCCGCCTAACTCACCCTACATAAATAATATAATTGTTTACACAAATCTTTTTTTCATCGCCTAGTTACTTAGTTTGTAGCTGGTTGTTGCTGAGGCAGTATTCCCTCAAGTCCCACTTCTGGTAACGGCGGACGCACACATAAATACACCAAGGGACCAAATAGGGGTATCAATGTTATCAGCCAGAACAACTGAGGATTTTTCATACCTCGCCGCGCCATGTCATCTCCTAACAGCGCCGGAAACAATAGACAAAGTAGACAAAAATCTAAACTCATCACATGGATAAAGCGGCTAGTTTGCCACTGTTGCACAAAATTTCCCCAATCTCCACTAGTGATGCCATAAGCAACTATCAGAACAGTGGCTATAGTTAAAGCAACACCAGTCAGGCGAAAATCGAGTATTTTCACGAAGGCGTTCTTTTTGCCAGGAAACTGTATACTTGGTTCCCGTAGGGCTAAGTAAGGCAATAGAGCAAACGCACCGACTGCAAAAGAAGCTGAGGCGAAGGGCCAAGCGCGGATTTTTTGCCCTCTGCCATCAATAAATATTAAGCAGCTGTAGATTGCAGGCCAGATGCCCATGACGTTGAAAAGTGACACAACTAAAGGGTTAATTCCTTGCCATTGACCAAGAGAAAGATTTTTAATTAACTCGACTGTATCAGGCTGATCGGGAGGGGCGAAGAGAAAGGCGTAGGTAATAAATCCTAGCCACATTAACCCAAAAGCAATTTTTCTTACCATGATTTCAACTGGTTACGAGGGATTGAAACAACTTAAAGCTTCCGTTAAGTAATCTGCAGCCGCAGTTACCACAGCGATCGCAGTTTCATAATCTAAGCGTGTTGGTCCTAAAACTCCCACACTACCTACTGATATCGCACCTCGGCGATAGGTGGAAGAAATCAAGGAACAGGTGCGTATAGGTTCTAAAGGGTTTTCTGCGCCTATGCGAACCGTTACCCGTGGCTTACCTACCTCATCCGCCTCCGATTCCTCAAATATTAACCGCCACAGTTGCTCTTGTTCTTCCTCCAGCAGTTGGATGATTGTTTGCACTTGCTGTAGTTGAGAAAATTCCGGCTGGCGCAAAACTTCTGCTACACCGCGAATCATAATTTGTGTAGCAGATGGAGTGAAAGTGCGACGGGTTAATTCCGTAATTGATTTTTTCAAGAATTCCCCATAGTATTGGAAATCGCGATCTAATTGACTCCAGTCAAGGGCGTTTAACTCCACCAGACTTCGCCCCCGCAAATGGCTATTTAAAAAGTTAGAAACAATCTGCAATTCTCGGTCAATTACCTCTGCATCCGGTGGTGTTTCTTCTCCAGGTCTGGGCAAATCCATCAACGCCGAATGGGTTTCATAACCATCGGTGACCACAATTAGCATCACCCGTCCGGCTTCAATTTGCACCAGCTGCAAATGTCGCAACAACGCGCTCCCGCTTTGCGGCATAGTAATCAAGCTAATGCAGCCACTCAAGGTTGCTAAGATCTGCGCTGCTCCTTGCAGTAGAGCTTCTAAACTCCCATCTTCCCACTTGCGGCGATTTTGGAGTGCTACCTCTACCTCTCGTGCTAAAGTTTCAGATGGTGTAATCAGCCGATCTACATAAATGCGATAACCAGAGTCGGAAGGTATGCGTCCGGCAGAGGTATGGGGTTGGTATAATAACCCAGATTTTTCTAACACGCCCATAACATTGCGAATTGTGGCTGAGCTAACACCTAGGTTATACTCCTCAATCAGAGCTTTGGAACCAACAGGCTCGGCTGTAGCAATATAGTGACGTACCGTTGCCCAAAGTATATGCTGTTGTCGATTAGTTAGCTGGACTTGCATAAGGATATTTTACTAAAGGCAGATTTTCATCAAACTCTGAAAAAATTTATGAAGATAATTTGAAAAAGGATTAATAATAGTAAATCGTGATGACAAATTTTTTTCTGTGTTGAAAGAGTTAAAACGAAGTTTTTAGATGCACTCCCGATCGAAGTGCCTAGAAGTGTAGTTTGGACGTGAGCAAGAAAGCTTTTGGTTTAAAGCGTATTTCTTACCACTTACATACGTTATATTCCACAAGCTTATGAAAATCGCTGCATTTTATAGTTACAAATTTTCTTGACATCTGAAGATAAATTCCAGTAGACAAGATGCCTCAATAATTTCCTATCTCTTAAGAATAGCAAATGTTAGAGTCCTTTGGGCTTTCTTGTCGGCTATGGGGCATCGCTAATTGTGATGCCAGTCTTTGATTCGGGTTCTGTGGTTAATACTGGGGTATCGTTGAGTCAACTAGCATGGAGTAGGCATCAATGCCGCCCGCAACGTTCTTCACATTTGTAAATCCTTGAGCGATTAACCAATGACACATTTGGGCAGAGCGGATACCGTGGTGACAAAGTACAAGCGTTTCAGTATGAGGAGCAAAGCGGGTTGGGATTTGCTCTGCCCAAGTAGGAAATTCACTCAAAGGTAGATTGACAAAGCCTTCAATGTGAGCTAAAGCCACTTCTTGTGGTTCACGCACATCCACTAGCTGAATCTCAGGATCGCTTGAAGATAGCCGTTGTGCAAGTTCCTTGACGCTAATTTGGGTAATAGGTTGATCTGACATGAGGTTTTTTTAAATCAATATATTATTTATATTGGCAAAAAAATTCCATTTTAGCAGGCAATTAGCATAAAATGTGATTTAAATAACAATTTCTTTGTCAATTCGACCACTTCCGGCGCGCAGATCAGTTTTAGGATGAAACCGCCTTCTATGTTGCAGAAGGCGGTTTAAGATTATTTTGTGTAAACACCCAAGCGCGATTATGTAAAAAAATATGGGACAACGTTCATGTTTAAGTTTCCTAGCAGCTAGTGTCGTCGTGCTGCTACTAATTAGTATTACGGGTTGTAACAGCTTATTCACTCACAGTCCGTCGCTATTTAGCGGTGACGGGACTACACGAGAACCAAGTGCTGCTATGTTTGTGTCTAAACAAGCACCAGTTATGGTATCAATGCTGGTGAATCCAGATCGCTTATCTGTGTTGCAGCGTCACCGAGATCTGTCCAAGATAAAAACAAGCTTGCTGGCTAACACTGATATTGATTACCAAAAAGATATTCAACCGTGGTTGGGTAACGAAATTACACTGGCTGTTACCACTTTAGATATCGATCGCGACCGTGAGAACGGACAAGAGCCAGGGTATCTCATGGCACTTACGACCAATGAACCAGAAAAAAGCCGCAAGTTTGTAGATTTGCTTTTTTCCCAGCGGGCGAACTCTGGCGTCAATTTGGCTGTTGAACAATACAAAGGCGTTAAGCTGATTTCGGAAAATCAACCAGAAATACCAATAGGAGTAGAGACGCGATATATCCCGTCTTTCCAGTCTGATACACGCGGATATTATACGCGTAAAGAACGAAAAAATAGAGGACTTCGAAAGAGTGCTGTTCAAAATAGTCTTGCAGGTGCAGTTGTAGGCGATCGCTTTGTGTTGTTTGCCAACGATTTAAAAGTGCTGCGAGAAGCAATAAACAACGTCCAAGCTTCCGACCTGAATTTGACGAGTTCCAGCCAATACCAACAAGCCACTAAACAACTGCCCGAAGCATCGGTGGCTATGGCTTTCCTAAATCTCCCAAGAGTAGCACAATGGCAAGGGCTAGAACTACCAGAACAAATCTATAATAGCCAAATTCTTTCCCTTGTCTTAAACCCATTTGGATTGCTGACGGAAACCGCCTTCATAGCAAAACAGGAAACTTTGCCCCCTAAAGAGCAACTTACTAAACCTGTAGGAGCATTGCAGTATATTCCAGCAGCAGCAGGTTTGGCAATTTCCGGCTCTAATTTGAGCAATTTGGGTAAAAGTAATTTAGCCCAATTTTGCCAACAAGTGACACCAGTAATATCTGTTTCTGGAGAAGATGTGATTTCCAGATTGGTAAAACATGCGGGGGATGTTCAAAAACACTGGGGCATAAACTGGTTTGAAGATATTTTCAACTGGGTGCAAGGAGAATACGCTATAGGATTGTTACCTCGTCCAGAGCTTTCAACTCCTGATTGGATTGTTGTCGTGGAAAAATCAGACGCAACACCAGCAGGAATTTCGCATTTGGATCAGATCGCTTCGTCACATGGACTTTCGGTCAGTTCCCTTAACTTAGGCACTCAAAAAATCTCCGCTTGGACAGAGTTAACAACTGCTACTACTAAATCTGCTACTCCTTCAGGTCGAGAATCATTCACCATTCAGGCAAAAGTTCGCGGGCTGCATACAACTCAAGGTAATTACGAGATTATCACCAACTCTGTAGAGGCAATGGATGAAGTCCTCAATCCCAAACAAAATCCCTTAATTGACAATCGCAATTTCATTGACAGCATCGCCGCCATCCCCCAACCTAACCAAGGCTATTTGTATCTAGACTGGACAAAGAGCCACCAGATTTTAGAGCGTCAGCTACCAATTCTTAAGTTTGTGGAAGTAGTAGCGGGTCCGTTTTTCCACAACCTGCGATCGCTCACAGTCAGTAGTTACAGTAGCGAGACAGGACTGCTTAAAGGCGGCGTGTTCTTCCAACTTGAACACTGAGTTTGTTAGTGGTTAGTGGATAGTAGTTAGTGGTTAGTGGGTAATGGTTAGTGGGAAAAAACCAACAACTAACAACTAACAACTAACAACTAACAACTAACAACTAACAACTAA
>CAXTSI010000397.1:0-8737 GCA_964246695.1 uncultured bacterium | reverse complement strand
CTTGCCAACTCAGTACTGCTGAGTCATTTTGTCATGCATTAGTCTAAACTCCAGTAACCGAGGCACTGCTCCCCGTCTGCTGAATACTTTAGAAGACTTTTTGTCACCGCGTACTGACGCGCTTCCTGGTGCCAGGGTAGATAACTCCCTCTCGACAATTTCAGCGGGAATTCAACAGCAATTTGGCAAGACAACGCTGGATATGGATTGGCTGCACCGCGATCGCACCGACCGACTAGTATCAAATGCTAGCGGCACATCAGACCAATTGCGATCGCGTCTGAGTCTACCCTTAACCCAGAACCTCACATTCCTTGCCCAAAACGAACTCTCACTTTCTTCTAATACCGATGCTGTCTACCCCGACCGCACGGTATTGGGCTTAAACTGGGCAGTGAGTCCAGGGATTAATGTGCGGCTGGGGCAGCAATTCTACACTCGCGGACAGTTTGCCGGCAAGTCCATCACCAGTTTAGACCTTGATGGCGAATACAAGCTGGGTAGTGACACGAGCCTCACCGGACGCTATACCGTCCAGGGGGGTGCTAATGGCATGACCGGTCAGGGTGCAGTGGGACTAAATCAACGCTGGCAGATTTCCCCTGGTTTAAAGTTAGACCTCGCCTACGAACATTTATTTGGCAACTTCTTTGGAGTTACCGGGGCAGGGGTACAGTTCGCCCAGCCTTACGCCGTCGGACGAAGCGCTTCATCTCTGGGGTTTGAGGGCGGCGACAGCTACAGTATGGGACTGGAATATAACCACAGCCAAAATTTTCAAGCTAGCGCCCGCTACCAGCACCGCAGTTCCGCTAGTGGCAGCAATACAGTAATTTCCGCAGCCGCTACAGGCAAACTGTCACCAGCATTAACTGCCCTAGTGCGTTACCAGCAAGCTGGCTCATCCAACCAAAAGCTTTCCGGTCTAGGTGATACCGCCAACCTCAAGCTAGGTCTTGCCTACCGCGATCCCAGCAACGATAAATTCAACGCCCTACTGCGCTACGAGTACCGCAAAAATCCCTCCATAATTCCTGACACAATCTTGCTAGGAAGCGGTACGGGTTCTGAAGATCACACCTTTGCTGCGGAAGCGATATATGCGCCTAACTGGCAGTGGGAATTTTATGGCAAGTATGCACTGCGCAACAGTACAACCTACCTAGCAAGCGATTTGGCAGGCACTAGTACAGTATCCCTTGCCCAGATGCGTGCCACTTATCGTCTTGGTTATAGTTGGGATTTGGTGGGAGAAGTCCGATGGATTTCCCAGCCCTCCCTCGGCTTTAGCGAAACCGGGTTTGTGGTGGAAGCGGGGTACTACCTGACGCCTAATCTGCGACTAGCAGGGGGCTACAGCTTTGGGCGGGTGAGGGATCGCGACTTTGACGGTTCCCGCGCTGACGGCGGATTCTACCTGGGTTTGACCATTAAGCTGAATGAGCTATTTAATGGCTTTGGCTTGCAGCGCCCTGTTCCATCCCGGCGACTGGAGTCCAAAACCCAAGATGCGGCTAAGTCTGTTCCTCCGAATGTTCCGGTTGTCCAAGGTGCTTCACGATGAAACGTCCCTCTTTTTCTACTATTCACCGCCAGCAGCTGTTACGGACGATTGGTACAGTCTTGTCAGCCACGACTCTATTGACCTCGCAGTCGTTATGGCTGCTGACCCAGCCTGCCAAAGCTGATAAGCTTGATAACAGTAGTGCGGCAATCTGCGCCGTTCCTGGTCAGGATGGTAGCCCTACATTAGGGGCGGGCCAAGTCAACACCTACTTTGCTGGTACTAGCCCCAGCGTGTCTGCCGGGTCAACCAGTATTACGGTAGGTACAGGAAACGGGGCATCAACTCCGATTAAGCCTGGTGACTTGCTGCTGATTATCCAGATGCAGGGTGCAGATATTGACAGTACCAATACGTCTTCTTACGGTGATGGAAGCTCTAGCAATAACGGTTCCACGGCGGCACCCTATGCTGCCGATGGTACAGTCAATGGCAACCAGTCCACAAACTTTACTGCTGGAAACTTCGAGTATGCTGTTGCCACTAACAATGTTACGTTAAGTGGTGGCACAATCAACCTCAGTTCTCCCCTCGTTAATAACTATAGCAATGCTAATAACACAGGAGGCGCTAGCCAAGGACAAAAACGGTTCCAGGTAATCCGGGTGCCGCAGTATGCCAATTTGACCATCACCGGCAAGATATCGGCAGCACCTTGGGATGGCTTGATCGGCGGTATCGTGGCTATAGATGTGGCAGGAAAACTCACCTTCAGTGGTAGTGGCGAAATCAACGTTGATGGTCAAGGCTTCCGGGGCGGCGGCGGTCGCTCGTTGACAGGGGATAGTGGCACCCCCACGCTGAAAAACACAGATCTGGTGACACTCTCCAGTCGTAACACCAATGCCTCTAAGGGAGAAGGAACAGCAGGCACACCCAAATACTTATTTAACCCCACCACCAACTCATTGATTACGGGTTCGCAGGAAGGCTACCCCAATGGTAGCTATAGTCGTGGTGCCCCTGGTAATGCTGGTGGTGGCGGCACAGATGGGAACCCTGCTAGTAACGATCAAAACGCAGGTGGCGGCGGCGGCAGTAATGGTGGTCAGGGCGGTAAAGGCGGCAGAACCTGGTCTAGCGCACTACCCTACGGCGGCGATGGCGGTGCGCCCTTCCCAGCATCTGCTCGTCGCTTGGTGATGGGTGGCGGTGGCGGTGCTGGCACCACTAACAATGCTACTGGAACTCCTGGTAATGGTTTAGCCAGTAGCGGTGCCCCAGGTGGTGGTATCGTCATGGTACGGACGGGCAGCTTGGCTGGTACGGGTACAATTAATGCCAACGGCGCCAGCCCAGCGCCAATTCCTGCCAATGATGCCAGTGGCGGTGGTGGTGCGGGTGGTAGCGTTTTGGTGATTTCCCAAAGCGGCAGTACGTCTGGACTCACGGTCAATGTCAAGGGCGGTAAGGGCGGTACTAATACGGGCGGTGGCTCTCCTCACGGTCCTGGTGGTGGTGGGGGTGGTGGCGCAGTCTATGCTAGCCCAGGTACAGTGTCCTTACTAGATGGTGGGATAGCCGGAACCACTAATAACGATACCACTAATTTTGGCGGTGCGACGGGTGGTGTAGGTCTGGCAGGTCCTGTGAGTACATCTCCGACGGATGCTGTTACTAGCATCTCCGGGTCAAGTTGTCAAATTCAAGTGACTAAGACAACTTCAACACCAGGTCCTTTAACTGCACCGGGTACTGCAACATATACGATTAAAGCTACTAATCCCAGTGGGACTTACCGTCCTGAAGCTCGTCAGGTAGTTATTTCTGATGATGGGTTACCTTCGGGATTTACTTACAACTCAGTAGCACCAATTACGCCAGTTTATACAGGTGGTGCTACTGGTCCCGCTACAGTCACCAGTACTGGGACTACCTCCAAGCCTTCTTGGGGCAGCTCGACACCCTTTACGATTCCACCAGGCGGCAGCGTTTCCATCACCTTTACAGTGGATATTGCCAATGGCACAACCGCAGGAAAATACAACAACAGTGCGACAGCCAGCGCCAAGTACATTAATACTAGCGCTTCTGTGACAACGGTTTCTACAAGTGCTGCTGCAGTGGATAGTAACTACGATGGTACCGTTGCTGCAAACACGGGGGAAGATGTGACGATCGTCCCTCCTAGCACCTTAACAGCTGATAAAACAGTTGCCTTGGTGGTCGATAGCGACAAATCCGGCGGGACGACTCCCTTAGCCAATCAAGTGCCAACCCCTGGCGACATCCTGGAATACACCGTTGTTGTTAACAATACTAGCAGCACTGTTTCAGCTAATAACGTTGTGCTGACAGATGCAATTCCAGCAAATACTACCTACGTTCCCGGTACACTGCAAATCGCTGCGGGAGCGAATAGCGGTGCTAAAAGCGACACATCAGGTGATGACCAAGCGGAGTTGACAGGTTCCCAGGTCGTATTCCGGTTGGGGACGGGGGCGAACGCCACTACAGGGGGTACCCTTGGCACTACAGCAGCTAATAACTCTACTACTATTAAATTCCGAGTTAAAGTTAATGACCCCATGCCTGCTGGAGTCAATACCGTGTCTAACCAAGCAGTGGTTTCCAGCAATGGCGTAGGTAACATCAACAGTAATGACCCAGGCACACCTGCACCACTCGACCCGACAGTAACTAAAATCGGTCCTCGCCTGCGTTTGGTCAAGCGGGTAACGGGCATCCGCAAGGTGGGTAGTGCTACACTAACTGCTGTGGGTGGCTACAACAACTTAGCGACGGACGTCAATGACGACCCTACAGTAAATTGGCCTGGTGGTAGCAATAATTATCTGCTGGGGGCATTCATCGACAACCAAATCCCCACGCCCAACCCTGGTTTACCGGGTCCTAAGGATGAGGTAGAGTATACGATTTACTTCCTATCTGATGGAGCGATGACGTCACAAAGTGTGAGTATCTGTGATTTTGTCCCCGCAAATCAAACTTATGTCAGTGGATCTATGACACTGAATTTTAATGGCACAACAACTGCGATCGCGGATGGCGCTGGTACTGGTCCCGGTAGCGGTTTTTATACCTCAAATTTCCCCGCTTCTTGCTTGGGTACGAACAATGGAAGAGGCGCAGCCTATTTCCAAGTCGGAAATGTCACTTCAGTAAATGCCACACCAGCAACTTCCTCAGGCTTCATCCGGTTCCGTGCTAAGGTTAACTAAACCATTACCCGCCACTCACGGGAGGAATTAACACGACTTCGTCCCCATCTTGCAGGATGGTATCCTGTTCCACAAATAGCAGATTCACCCCAAAGCGAGTCACATCGCGCCATTTGGTTAGTTCGGGATGTTCGGCAATCAGGCGATCGCGCACAGCAGCAACTGGTGTATCTTGGGGAAATTCCCGCGCCAGTTCTGGGACTCCATAAGCTTCTTGATAAGCAGCGAATAACTTAACAGTAACGGTGATAGTAGATTTAGACATATCCTGGCGTATGATGCGAAGGCGTGCGTTGCTGGCAGCTTGAGAAAAACGATCGTTACCCAATCCGATAGATTTGCGATCGCGAGCGATCGCATCTCCTAATTTTAAAGCCTATGGAGCTACGGGCGAAATTTCTTTAAACTCATCCCACCCCTAAAAGGAGTGGGATTTCGTGGGCATGGGGCATGGGAATTCTTAATCTTGAATTTTTAATTCCCTACTCCCTACTCCCTACTTTCTACTCCCTATGCCCTATGCCCATACAGGAAAGCTGAAATTTGTAACTCTATGAGAGCGTTTTGAGGGATACACCCTGAAATGATTTATGTATAGTGGTAATTCGTTTATTGAAGTGGTCAAAATGTCTACTCAGCCGGAGCAAAAGCCCCTGACGGAATCGGCACAATCTGAGGAGTGGCTAAGCTGATTCCCTGTCTGTACCAGATGCCCTCAACCTCGAAAACCTCGAATTCGGTTGTGAGGATTGCCCAAGTTTGCTCGTTTAGTCCACCAGAGTAAGTCCAAGTCAAGCGGTTTGAGTTGCTTAGTCGTCGTTCCAGTTCTGCCAAATCTTCTGGTAGCCAAAATCGAGTCATGACCCTTTGAGTGGCAATCTCCGGGGGAGTCTGTAACATATCAGACATGGGCTCGTTAATAATGATTTGCTTTTGGTTATCTTGTCTGATGATACTAACCGGACGCTCATTTTCTGCAGCGGTAACCATTCGACGCAACAGCTCTACTGGTAAGTCCAACTGGCTGGAAAAGACCACACCCTTAAAAGGCAACATGCCTTCAGCAATCAGGGCGGGAGATGGTGGCTGGGATGTTGCCATCCACCCGTAAAACTCTATTGGGTGCTGGCAGCGTTTCCACCCTATCCGCACCTTACCCTTGATTTTTGCTGCGGTTTCGCTGAGAGCATGTCCGTAGCTTTGGGCAAGGTAGGTAGCATCTTGCTTTGTTGGGGCAAGGATAGAAACTCCCTCGTGGGACAGTTTATAGTTCCAGCCTGGTTGGTTCAGGATTTTAATAATACTCACACTCATCTATTTTTACACCTTTAGAATTCTGAAGTCAGCAAGCTGTTTTTTATGGCTGACTGTACATTGCACTGAATGACGCCTCAAGTAGTTACTGTGACAATTGCCACAGCCAAATCAAGGAAATTTTACTGAATGGTAGTGCTATTTAGAGTATATTCCCCAGATTTTTTGGGTATATTCCCTCTTTTATCGTGACTGATTTGCATTGTAAACTTGAATGGGACCAAATATCAAAATATCAGAACTGTGTAGTTTTGTAGCAGATCCGGCAACTTTCTTGGCATGTGAAAAGAAAAATTACAACAAAACCTCACAGAATAGGTATCCTGCAGTTGCTAAAAAAATCTTGAGCCTACGATCTGCCGCTATGTAACGACTCTTCACTCAACTGTAAATAAGTTTTACAAAATCTAGGCAGCCAACCTAAAAGAAAGTCTTATGTGGTAGATATTCAGGTTTTACACGAGCATTTCTCTGGGTGAAGCAGTAGATAATTCATGGAACAGTTGGGAAAATTCGGAATATCTGGGCACAATAAGTAAATATGCCCAGATATGGCAAGATTTTCTAGAACAGTTCCTTACCCCCGTTGGTTGAGGATTCTAATAACACTCGCACTCATCTTCTTTGACACCTTTAACATCGTCATATACGGGAATATGAAAAGTTTGTTGCCAAATCATTTTTTGTTCCTCCTCAGGGATACCCAAAGTAGACGTGATGATGGCGAAGTCTCCTAGTGTAGGTAGAACTTCCCCTCTGGCGAGCGCTTGTAAGTTTTTTACCCCACATCGCTTAAGTTTTGTCATGTTAGCTTGGACCAAATCGGCAATTGTTCTAGGAGGAGCAGGTTCAGGTTTTAAGGAGTTGGAACCTGTTCTTTTGGGTATCCACTCACGGATCATCTCTTCTAGTGCGTCGCTTTGGGATACCCCAACGCGTGCGCAAATGCTTTTCAATTCCCGCGCCAAGTCTATCGGAACGTAGCCGCTGACCTGCTTGTAATCATCAGAGCGCCTTCTGTCAGTCATTGTTTTGGACTGTTTAATTGAAGCTTTTCCTTATTTTCTCTCATACCGTCTATCTTGTCAGACATTTTTTCATGTCAATTTTAAATAAAATCTTGACATGAAAAAATGACAAGCGTTAATATGGGATTATAGAGCAATAAGCAACTTAATAATTAAGTAAAGGTAGATGACCCTAGCTGAGATGTTCCTGGTTTGAAAGTATAGCACCCTGATCCCTAGCTTTTGACTGGAGACTAGGAATTTGAGAGGTTATTAGCCCCACAAATATTCAGTATATATGCTCGGAAGCCATCAGCAAATGTAGTGGTCAAAATTACTTTTCAAATAAAGCCCTCAATTACCATGATTGGGGGCTTTGTTTTACGAGCGGTAGGATTCGTGTATCTCGACAGGAGCACCCCTACTGCCACAAAGTGCCATATGTTTCTTGAACAAAACTTACGCAGTGATGGGTTCTTTTATAATTTTTAATTTTTAATTTTTAATTCCGTGCAGCGGTAGCTGAATATTAAGTTCTTGGAATGCTTTCGAGGACTCCTCTAGTTTTAAGCTACCAGCGGATTTACCAGCCCTCACCCCCGTCCCCTCTCCCATGCTTGGGAGAGGGGTGCCCTCTTGGCGGGGTGAGGGTTCATATAATAACCGCTACACGGACATGATATAATAGCGCGTCCAATAGAAGCTGCTTGCAAACGTTGGCGAGGATCTGAAGAACCACCACCGAAAGATTGAGTCGGCGTAAACCCGTGTCGTTGAATGACTGTAAACCCCCAATAGTTGCTTGTTCCCTGACCTTGCCAAAAAGTTGGCTGGGAACCAAGAAAATAATCAGCTTTTTAAAGGCTTTATGTAAAATCTTAAAAAATCTGCTCCAACCGCTGAAAATCGCGCTGCACCTCATGCCAGAGAGTCTTATTGTTAGGGTCTGTCTTCAGGGCTTTCCTCAGATAAATCCTGGCTTTGGGCAGTTGGTTTTGGGCAATCAACGCCCGACCCCAAATTTGATAAGCAATAGCTTGCCACTGGCGAACTTCTGCGTCTTCTGGTAAACGCTGTGCTAAAGCTTCCACCAAGGCGATCGCTTGTGGAAAGCGTCTCTCTTTCAAAAACCGCTGCAACTGTTCATAAGTCTTCCACTTCAGCGAACGTTCTATTTCCACCAAATTAGGCGGCTTTGAGGTTGGCTTTTTCGGTGGTGTCTGTTTTTTTGCTGGTGATTTCTCGGGTTCTGATGCTGGCTGCGGCTGAATTGACTGTTGGACTATTTCTTCTGGCGGTACCACCTGCAAGAGCAGTTTGTATGCCTCAGTCAAGGCAATAAACTTTTCTTTTGCTGTTTTGTCATCTGGGTTAATATCGGGATGATATTGCTGTGCCAATCGCCGATAAGAAGCTTTGATGTCGGCAAAACAGGCGGATGACCTTAAACCCAATAAACGGTAGCAATCTCCAAGATCCATCTTGATCTATCAGAAGCGCGAACATCAGCTATCAGCTTACCTTACGGGAAGTCACCCAGAAGGTGTTTACACCTGAAAGCTAGAAGTTTTAATGATAAAGACTAAATTTTTAATTGAAAGTTCACGCTTTACATTTTAGTGGTTAGTGGTTAGTGGTTAGTGGTTAGTGGTTAGTGGTTAGTGGTTAGT
>CAXTSI010000396.1:0-8780 GCA_964246695.1 uncultured bacterium | reverse complement strand
CGCCCTTACAGGAATAGAGGGGAGAAAATTCTTAATTTTTTATTTAATATTCCCAATCCAAAATCTAAAATTTAAAATCTAAAATTAGATTATGGCATCACAACAAGAAGTTAAACAATACTTGGCTTACTGGTTTCAACTAGGTAAGAAAGTCGCAATTGGTAATGGCAAGGCAAGCTTGTTGCCTGAAAAGGTGATTAAAGGCGATCGCTATAGTGATGAATTTGAAGAGATTTGGCGAAAAATTATCTCTCCTGAGGCAGGTGACTGTTATCTGGAAGGTACGCAAGAAACTATTGCGGAACTGCTGACACCTGCTTGGTCCGTAAATAACTGCGCTCGTTGCACCATGCCAGTACCTATAAGCAACGTGGGTATGCCGCCTGAGTTATGTCCCTGCAATGATTTATCTAACTGGCCAAATACAGAACTACCACTACCGCGAAGTCCAGTTAACACTATAGAGCAACTCAAGGGAATTCGCGATCGGCTTTTGGGTAGTGGTGACTGAAGAGTGACTATTCTTTCTTCAAATGATAAAAAGAATTATTTTTTAATTCTTTATTCAACAAATATTTATTTGATTAAAAGTTAAATTTTTTCCAACATTATAAACACTCAAGCCAGAAAATAATTATCTTGACAAACTTATTATAATAGCTGCCCTAGTAGCACGACAAGTCTGAAAATAGTGTATGAAAAAAGGTATGTATAGCAATCCTAAATGATTTGTGAACACCTCTTCCTGGTTGACTTTGTTCCCCTTGTTCATAAATCAAAGAAAACGGCGAACGTATCACACAAATTGTCGGGGTGGTCAGAATCCAGCACTGCCGTTTGGCCTGGGCATAGGGAACGCATCCCATGCCCACTTGGCTCCCACCCCGCGCATGGAGTGGGATGAGTTTAAATAGAAGTCCTATAGTTGCGCTAAAGCGCTAATGGTTACTTTGCTTTAATATAAATTAAAGATTAATTTTACATAAAGTTACTGAAAAGAATTTAATTTACAGTATTATTTAGATAATGGTAAAGATCGTAAAAATGTTATCAGGAAAGCCCAACATTTACCGTAAAAGATATTACATCAATTTAAGCCTTATGTTCCAAGCAAGGAAAAAAGTAAGGTGTCATAAAACCTGAAAATTTCGATGTTGGTAATGGTTTCGTGGTTTTTTTAATACTTGTCAATTGTCAAATAAGGAGTCATTTTATTTATGAACAATTCTGCTCTTACCGGTGCATGGAAACCGGAAATGTATGCTGCGCATTTACCAGAAGAAATAGCTTTTGATGAGAGTTTATTAAAATTTACTTTACAAGTGTGCCAGCCTAAACACGCATTGGATATAGGTTGTGGTTTGGGTTACTTCGTTAAGTACTTAAGAGATAAAGGTGTTGATGCTTGGGGAATTGAAGGTTATGACTTAGGAAGTCTTTTTAAAGCTCCAGGTTATCAAATTAAGCAGGATATTACTCAACCTTTTGATTTGAAGGAAAAATACGACTTAGTTATGTGTTTAGAAGTCGTTGAGCATATCCCCCGCGAGTTTGAAGATATTGTTTTTGACAATATAGTCCGCCACATGGGTAAATATTTGTTGTTTAGTAGTGCTCCACGACAACAAGGAACAGAGGGGATGGACGAGATCATCCTAGAGTCAATCAATTATGAAGCAAGCAGTCCAACTGTCATATGTGTAGAAACGATTACTTTTTCCAAGACTGGAACTGGTGTTAAAAATACATCAATAGTAAAGTTTCTAGAAAGCAAGGGATACATGGTTTTTGCAGATACTTATATCAATACTATCTTCGTAAAACTGGATAGATGGGTTCGCTCATAGGCGATCGCTTCCTGAATTCGAATGAGTCTACATCAGCCAAGGCGTTGAGTAAAAGCATTACCAATTTGTTCAATTAACATAATTTAAAACCAAACTAATGACGCAGAATCCACCCTTATTAGATCCTAACAATGAAGTGCACGAACAATTTAAGTTAGCAATTGATTGGCATGCAAGCGGTAAATTAGAGCTAGCGATCGCCGAATATGAAAAAATATTGCTTCGTCAATCAGACTACATACTTGCTTATCTAGCTCTCGGTAAAATACTGCTAGAACAAAGACGCTTTAAAGAAGCAATTAATATTTGTTATCGAGCGATTGAAGTGAATCCGAATCTAGCTGAATTACATAAAGATCTTATAAATGCTTTGGAGCAAAAAAACGATTTGCAACAAGCATTTAAGTATTATGAACTTACCAGAATAGACACAAAAGAAATTGAAATACAGCAGTGGGATATTCTCTGCTGCGTAATTGTGAGAAATGAATTGTGGCGCTTACCTTATTTTCTTGATTATTACAGGCAAAAAGGCATTGCCAAATTTTTTATCGTCGATAATAATTCCAGCGATGGTAGTTTAGCTTATTTACAAGAACAACCAGATGTTTATATTTGGCATTCAACTCTCTCTTACAATAAAGCAAATTTTGGTTCGGCTTGGTTGGAATTGTTATTGAGGAAGTATGGTGTAGGTAATTGGTGTTTAATTGTAGATGCTGATGAAATTTTCTACTATCCAGACTGTGAGAATAAAAATCTTGTCCAGTTGTGTCAAGAGCTAGACCGGAATCAGAAAACAGTTTTTAGTGCTGTGCTTCTAGATATGTACTCGGACAAAGCAATCAAAGACACTCATTATATAAGCGGTGCAAACTTTCTAGATGTTTGTCCCTATTTTGATAGAAATTTTCATCACATAAAAGTCGAGAAAGGAGGACCATACAATAATCAAACTTGTTATTTTGGTGGGGTGAGAAGGAGAATTTTTGGCGGAAAGGAGTGGGATTATTGTCTGAATAAATTTCCTTTGATTAAGTATGATAATAATTTGATTTTATCAGGTGGTCAACATTGGATAAATTGCCCAGAACAGGAAATTGCTGACGGTAGTGGCTGTTTACTTCATTTCAAATATTTTTCCATTTTCCTTAATGATGTTGAGTCAGAAGTAAAAAGAAAAGAGCATTTGGGCAATGCTATCGAATATGTGCAATATGCTCAAGGCATAGCTCGCGATGAAAATATCACATTTTACGATGAAAAACATTCATTGAAACTGCAAGATTCTCAGCAGTTAGTGCAGTTGGGAATTATGCAGGTAGGGTCAAGCGAACGAGCAGAGATTGCAGTTGAATTTCCCAAAATTTACCCAGTTCCAGCAAATATTTCCCGACCTTTTTGGTCGGTGATGATTACCGCCTATAACCGAGTGCATTATCTAGAGCAAGCATTGAGGAGTGTGCTAGAGCAAGCTCCTAGCGCGTCAGAAATGCAGATAGAAGTTGTTAATGATGCTGCGCCAGCGTCGATCTAAGCGGAACTAGCAGAGATAGTTAAAGCCGTTGGTGGGGAGAGAGTCAACTTTTATCGACATTCAGAGAATGTCGGTCAGGTGCAAATTTTTAATGTTTGCATTCAACGGGCTACTGGTCATTGGATTCACATCCTCCATGATGATGATTTTGTCAAGCCTGGATTTTATCGTCATCTCCAAGCAGGTATAGAACAAGATGAGAGTGTAGGAGCGGCTTTTTGTCGCCTTATGCTCATGAACGTAGCTGGTGATGAGAAAAGGGGGGTATATGCTTTAGAAAGGGAAACTCCAGGGGTGATAGCAGACTGGCTGGAAAGAATTGCTACAGAGTCTCGGCTTCAATTTTCTGGCATAGTGGTGAAACGGGATGTATACGAAAAGTTAGGGGGGTTTTGTCCACAGGCAAATGCTGCTATGGATTGGGAAATGTGGAAGCGGATAGCCGCGCATTATCCAGTTTGGTATGAACCACAACCGTTAGCTAATATTCGCCAACACGGTGAAGCGGAAAGTAATCGTTTGAATAAGTATGGTAGAATGGTGGCTGATATCCAGAAGGCTATTGAAATTTCCCATCTTTATTTACCTAGTACTGTCAGAGATGAGTTCACGAACAGGGCTAAAGAACATTATGCTTTCCACGCTCTTCGTGTAGCCAAACGGCAATTGGAACAGGGAGATTATCAAGCTGCGATCGCCAACCTGCGAGAAGGACTCAAATGTAGTCAATCGGCACAAATGAAACAGGCATTAACTTCTCTATTGCTGCACACCAAATGTAGTCAATGAACGCCACAAATTATCATTGTGGTGCATCACCAACCAACAAAACTCAACTAAGTTGCGAAGATTGAACAACTCCATACGATCTTAATATTGTCATGAATACCGAAAAGATTTCTGAATCTAATCTTAAATCTCTGATCCAATTCGCAATGCAGAAGCAGTATTCAGGTCAATTGGATGAGGCTGAAACAATATACAGACAGATATTAAAAACTCAACCTGAGCATCAGGTTGGACAGTTCTCCCTAGGAAACCTATATCACGTATTCGTACTTAACTTTGGATATGTCCTCCATCAACAGGGAAAGTTAACGGAAGCGATCGAGCTCTATCAGCAAAGCTTAATGGTCGATCCTAACTTTGCTGACGCTCATAACAGCTTGGGAAATGCTTTTCAGAACCAAGGTCAATTAAAAGCAGCTATAGAGTGCTACAAACAAGCCATCAGCATTGAACCAGACTTCGCTTATGCTCATAACAACTTAGGAAATGCCCTGAAAGAACAGAACTTAGATGAGGCAGCTATACAGTCCTACCGACAAGCCATCAGCATCCAACCTGACTTGGCTGATGCTCATTACAATTTAGGGACTGCACTCCACAAACAAGGTCAGTTAGAAGCATCTACAGCCTCCTACCAGCAAGTCTTAAACATCCAACCTGACTTTGCGGCAGCTAGATTTGGCATTTGCATAAATCAATTGCCGATTATCTATTCCAGTGTTGACGAAATCCAGTTCAGGCGAAATCAGTATCAACACCATCTGCAAGAGTTAGCCCATCACTATCAATTCGCACTACCTAAAGAGCAAGCACAGGCGGCGAAGATGGTAGGTAATTTACAGCCTTTTTATCTACCCTATCAAGGTTTGAATGACCGAGTTTTGCAACAAATTTATGGGGAAATGATTTGTCAGCTCATGGCGAAGGGTTATCCTCAGTGGAGCCAGCCAATTGAACTGACAAATTTACAAAAGAGCGAAAAAGTTCGGGTGGGATTTTTGACCGGATTTTTTCGCACTGGTTCCTGTTGGAAGTTACTTAAGGGTTGGGTAGAAAACCTAGACAGAAGTGAGTTTGAATTATTTGGATATCACACAGGCTCACAACGGGATGGGGAGACGAAGAGAGCAGCGAAAGCGGTTGATAAATTTATTCAAGGTCCGTTGCGGCTGGAACAATGGTGTGAGTTAATTCAACTCGACAAGTTACACATTCTGATTTTTCCGGAATTCGGGATGGATCCCACAACAGTACAGCTGGGTTGCTTAAGACTGGCTCCCATTCAAATGACATCTTGGATTCACCCTCAAACCAGTGGGCTACCGACAATTGACTATTACTTGACCAGTGATTTAATGGAACCCGAAAATGCCCAAGACCATTACACTGAAAAGTTAATCAGATTGCCCAATTTATCCATTCATTACACACCTTTAGAAATTCAACCTCAAGCAATCAGTAAAAGGGACATTGGCATCGCAGATGATGAAATCATGTTCTGGTGCTGTCAATCTCTGTATAAATATTTACCGCAACATGACGATGTGTTTCCTCAAATTGCTCAGGCGTTAGCAAAGTGCAAGTTTGTATTCATTAAACATTTTGCTAGTGAACAGATAACTGAAGTCTTCCGTGAACGGTTAAGGCGGGTTTTTAAAGACTTCGGGCTCTCTTATCAAGACCATTGCATCTTTTTGCCTCGCTTAGATTCCGGGGCGTTTGCCGGAACAGCAGCTTCTTCGGATGTCTTCCTGGATAGCATCGGTTGGTCTGGAGGTAACACTACCCTTGAGGCGATCGCTCATAATATACCAGTCGTCACCTTGCCAGGAGACATGATGCGGGGACGGCATACAATGGCAATCCTGAAAATGATGGGGATTGAAGAAACGATTGCGGCAACTAAAGATGATTATGTGCAGATTGCGGTTCGTCTGGGGCAAGATGCTCAATATCGGCAACAGATTTCTTTGCTTGTTGCCGAGAACAAGCAAAAGTTATATGGTGACTTAAAACCGATCAAAGCTTTAGAGGATTTTCTCTTAGCGTGTATTTGAAGGTTGATTGCTCACCTTTGCAGCTAGTCCTTTACCATGTAAGTAAATATCTTTAGTTTATTTTTTTGCTTAATAATTTGGGCTAGGTAATTTACAGATCTTTATGAGTCTGTTGTAATTATTCGTGCTGGGGACTTATATGTATTTTTCGGAAATAGCAATGTCGTGTTCGTGAAGTTGTTATTTCTAAATTTGGCAACTAATTTTACAGTTTTTACCAATGCCATAGCTATGGTCTGCCAGATATAATGCTAACTAAGCAAGCAGTTGCGCCGCGCCGCCAACAACAGGCAAGTAACTGGGAGCCAAAATTAAATAGACTGCAACTCAGGAGTGATTTACCATGGAAGCTAACGAAAAAATTTCTTTGTTCAACGAAGTTACAGCTGAAGAATCTGCAACCGTCAGCGGTGGTGCTGTTATTGGTGTGAATGTACCAGTAATTGTAGCACCCACCGCTACTGCTACAACAAGTGGTACAACAGTTAACTTCGATCTCAATAGTTACCTATTCCGCATCGGCGCCGGTGCAATATTTGACGGTGGATTAACTACCAATGTAGTTAACCTGGCGTTCCAAGGCGCAGTATTTACTCGGTCATAATCAAACCACGAGAAAGTGAATCTGGTTATTTGCGAGATGTTTTATTATTAACCAAAGTTGCGGGTTATCAAATAAAAATTTACTATTGAATGCGAGCGCGCACTTTAAAGTTGTGTTTGCGTTACGCACAGCCGCAACTTTGAATTCATCAAAAGTATAACTATTGAAGCAAATTCAATTACTAAATAAGTGTTACACAAGTATTAATAGTCACTTCCATAACTAGCTATTATTTAACCCTGGTGCTTTTTCAGGCGTCATACTTTTACGATCTATCTATATTTATATATTAGTGGTTTCTCCCGAAGGTGCAAGATGTGAGTCTGTGTGGTCTACCCTCATGCCGGACTCATCACAATGCCTGCTTGACTATTTATCTTTAGTTAAACTCATCCCACTCCTTTTAGGGGTGGGATTTCGTTGGCATGGGGTATGGGTGCGTTTCCTATGCCCGTGTGGCTAAACGGCAGTCCTAGATTCATCCCACCCCGACAAGAAGTGGGATTCCTCGCCGTTTTCTTTGAAATTTAAAAGTTTATTTTTTTGCTTAACAATTTGGGCTAGGTAATTTACAATATCTTTATCAGCCTGTTGTAATTATTCGTGCTATGGACTTATATGTATTTTTCGGAAATAGCAATGTCGTGTTCGTGAAGTTGTTATTTCTAAATTTGGTAACTAAGTTTGCAGAAATTACTAGTGCCATATCTATCCTTGAGCAGATATTGTATTGATCAAGCAACCAGTTAAGCCTCCAACAAGAGACAATTAACTGGAAGCAAAAATTAAATAGTCTGCAAATTAGGAGAAACTTACCATGGAAGCTAACGAAACAATTTCTTTGTTCAACGAAGTAACAACTGAAGAATCTGCAACCGTCAGCGGTGGTGCAACTACAGTTAACTTCGATCTGAATGGTTACCTATTCCGCATCGGCGCTGGTGCAATCTTTAATGGTGGATTAACTACCAACGTAGTTAACTTGGCGTTCCAAGGTTCAATCTTTACTCAGTCATAATCAAAATCTGGGAAAGGTTTTGGATTTTTGCTCGGTCAGAAATCTCTTAAAAATGACTCAGTAAGTAAGGCAACTCCAGTTTCTGGAAAATCTTATTTAATGTGTCTGTGCTGTTGGGTATGTTCATCGTGGCATCACAACAATGCTAAAGATGACCATACAACATGAAATAAAACTCATTATTACTGCGGAGAAACTTACCATGGAAGCTAACGAAACAATTTCTTTGTTCAACGAAGTAACAACTGAAGAATCTGCAACCGTCAGCGGTGGTGCAACTACAGTTAACTTCGATCTGAATGGTTACCTATTCCGCATCGGCGCTGGTGCAATCTTTAATGGTGGATTAACTACCAACGTAGTTAACTTGGCGTTCCAAGGTTCAATCTTTACTCAGTCATAATCAAAATCTGGGAAAGGTTTTGGATTTTTGCTCGGTCAGAAATCTCTTAAAAATGACTCAGTAAGTAAGGCAACTCCAGTTTCTGGAAAATCTTATTTAATGTGTCTGTGCTGTTGGGTATGTTCATCGTGGCATCACAACAATGCTAAAGATGACCATACAACATGAAATAAAACTCATTATTACTGCGGAGAAACTTACCATGGAAGCTAACGAAACAATTTCTTTGTTCAACGAAGTAACAACTGAAGAATCTGCAACCGTCAGCGGTGGTGCAACTACAGTTAACTTCGATCTGAATGGTTACCTATTCCGCATCGGCGCTGGTGCAATCTTTGATGGTGGATTAACTAGCAACGTAGTTAACCTGGCGTTCCAAGGTTCAATCTTTACTAGGTCATAATCAAAAGCTGGGAAAGGTTTTGGATTTTTGCTCGGTCAGAAATCTCTTAGAAATGACTCAGTAAGTAAGCTGATATCTTGCACCATTCTCAACAAGACCTAAAAAACCGGGTTTCTCAACCA
>CAXTSI010000395.1:0-8781 GCA_964246695.1 uncultured bacterium | reverse complement strand
GTTGTTAGTTGTTAGTTGTTGGTTGTTAGTTGTTAGTTGTTAGTTGTTAGTTGTTTGTTGTTGGTTGTTGGTTGTTGGTTGTTGGTTGTTAGTTGTTGGTTTTTAAAAATTACTACTAACTACTACCTACTAACTACTAACCACTACCAACTAACTACTAACAATTTCCCTAATCTTTCGGCACATCCAAACCACGTTGCCTTGCCTGTTCCACTACATTGATGAACACGTCTTCTAGTGAAAACTCTATCTCGCGGTGGTTTTGCACTTTGACTCCAGCCTCTTTGAGGCAATTTTCCACGAATTCAATCTGAGTGTGCGGATTATCTAAGACGGTATGCAGACGAGAACCGAAAATAGACACGCGCCAGTGGTCAAGCTTCTGCTTAAGCAGATCCGAAGCCTGTTGCAAAGGATCGCACTCCCATTCGACCAATTGCCCTGGTTGGTCCTGTTTAACTTGGCGTGGGGTTCCTTGTGCCACAAGTTCCCCAGCTACCATGAATCCTAGGCGGTGACATTGTTCGGCTTCTTCTAAATAATGGGTAGTTACTAGGACTGCCATGCCTTCACTTGCAAAGTGGTTAATCCAACGCCAAAATTCTCTTCTTGCTAGGGGGTCAACGCCAGAGGTAGGTTCGTCGAGAAACACAACTTTTGGTTCGTGCATCACCGCTGTACCAAAAGCTACTCGTTGCTTCCAACCGCCTGGTAAGTCAGCCGTCAGCCTATTCTCTTGACCTTCTAAGTCACTCATCTGGAGTACCCAGTTTTTCTTTGCTCGACGATGACGACGAGGTATACCATAAACACCACAGTAAAACTCTAGGTTTTGTCCTATGGTTAAGTCATCGTAGAGGGTAAATTTTTGCGACATGTAGCCAAGTTTCTGACGCACTTTGGCACTACGTAACTGACCCGTTTCTCCGACTAGACTTACGAGTCCAGAACTGGCGCTAAGCAAGCCACAAAGTATTTTGATTGTGGTAGTTTTCCCTGCACCATTCGCTCCTAAAAGACCAAATACCTCGCCATATTTGATGTCTAAATTGATGTCTTTGACAGCACGGAAGTTGCCAAAAACTTTATTAAGATTTTGCGCACCGATCGCTGTTTCCGTAGATTTTTCTAATCGGAAAATTCGGGGATAGTTACCAGCAGTATTCTCACCTTTGAGTTCTCGTAAACGGGCAACAAAGGTGTTTTCTAAAGTAGGGGTATCGATGGCAAAATGTTCGACCTGCATCTGTTGCTGCTCTAAGATCCGCCTAATTCTCTCTGTAGTTTCCTGAGGCTGGTTTGTCAGCACATCCAAGCGATCGCCAAAGCGTTGTACATCAGAAACTGTATCCTGCTCAACATTATTCTTCAAAATGTCTGCGGCTTGATCTAATTGAGCAATGGGGAGGTAAACTTCTAAGCGTTGCATACCCAAACTCGCTTTCACATGAGCAGGTGTGTCGCACTGTTGAATTTTACCCTCATACATCAAAGCAATTCGCGAACAGCGTTCCGCTTCATCCAGGTAAGGGGTAGCAACTACTGTAGTCATGCCTTCACTCACAGCCAACTGTGCTAAAATGTCCCAGAATTCGCGGCGCGATACCGGATCAACACCTGTTGTCGGCTCATCTAACAGCAAAATTTTTGGCTGGTGAATGAGTACACAGCATAAAGCGAGTTTCTGTTTCATTCCTCCTGAAAGCCGTCCAGCTAAACGTTCCTTGAACTGTGCCAAGTCCAGTAACGCTAGGTAGTGTTGGCTACGAGTTTTAAAAGTCGCGTCACTCACCTCGTGCAAACCTGCTGCGTAACGTAAATTTTCTAAAATGCTCATGTCTTGATAAAGACTGAAGCGCTGAGTGAGGTAGCCCATTTGCAGACGCACATCTCTGGGTTGGGAACTGAGAACTTCGACAGCGCCGCCCTTTTGAGGCATGACACCTGAGAGAATTTGAAATGTCGTGGTTTTGCCTGCCCCATCTGGTCCAATTAGCCCAAAAATCTCGCCTTGATAGATATCTAGGTTAATACCTGCTACGGCTTCATTGCTTTGCTTGCCGTAAGAGTGTCGCAGATCCCGAATGGAAATTACAGGGGGGTTGGTGCGTTTTTGTTGAGTGCTTGTTTGGAGAGTTGTTATCATAATCTCACGAGCAAAAATCAATTTTTAATTTTTAATTTTTAATTTTTAATTGATTTGTCTCTTCTGGTATGAGAATCCGACCGTCAGCTGGCATTCCCGGTTTTGCCAGACCTTGGGAATTTTTGAGAGTGAGTTCTATGCCAAATACTTGAGTGACTCTGTCTTTTTTAAAATAAGTGTTTTCCGGGGTGAAACTGGCTTTGGGGTCTACTCTTGTGACTGTTGCTTGTAGCGGTTGTTTGGGAAAGGCATCTAAATATACTAAGCCGTGCTGACCGACTCTGACTTTACCGATATCTCCTTCCGGCATGAAGCCACGCAGGTAAAGATAGTCAATATTTACTATTGTTAACAGTGGTGCACCTGCTGCAACTACTTCGCCTGGTTCTACAGAACGGGTGATGACGTTACCAGCGAGGGGGCTATTAATAGTTAGGTAATTTAAATTCGCTTGAGTTTGCGCCAGCGTCGCTTGGGCATCGTGAACTTCTTCCTGTTCTTTCGCGATATCAGTGCGGGCTTGAACAATCTGTTTCTCGATCTGTAATGCTGCTGCTGCTTTGATTGGTGGATTGCGGAGAGTTGCTTGAGCTTGAATCACTGTTCCTTTAGAAGACTGCACCTGCTGACGATTAGCATCAACGATCGCTTGGGCTGTTTGTGCGCTAGTGTCATACTCATCCCGCGTTTGAACTGACACAGCGCCTTGGGCAGATAAGTCTCTGTACCGTCGTTGTTTTGCTTGTGCCAACTTCAGATTAGCCTGGGCTTGAATTAGCTGGGCACGAGATGCGGCTAGAGATTTCTCTGCTTCCCAGACTTTGCCCTGACTCTCTTGCTTGACCTGCTGCGTGGTTAAGTTCGCTTGCTCTAGTTCAGCTTCCAAGATGGGCATCTGCTGGCGGTAACGCTTCAAACTTTCCTCTGCCGAACGCACTTTGGCTTGCGATCCTTGCATTTGAGCACGTAAGTCGGAGTCATCAATTTGCACTAACAACTGACCCGGCTTAACCAGATCTCCTTCTCTAACGGTCACGTTCCTGATCAGACCACCAATTTTCGCAGATACATCAGTTTCATGACCTTCAATGCGTCCGCTTAAAAATAAACCGGACGGATCGGGGCGATCAAAAAATACACGGTAGACGCCATATCCTACACCAGCTAGGAGTGCGATCGCTACAAGAATCAGTAATGGTTTGGGGATATGTCGCTTCTTCGGTTTCTGCAGTTCGGTCTCTTGCTTAGAGAGTTGCTTTTCGTCATCGGGACTGCTTTGAGCCTGTTTAGAGTCTTCGTCTAGTTCGGTCTGCTGCGTTTGTGTCATAACGACTCCTTAGTGATGAACTCCTGGATTATTATAATTAATTGATTGGTCAATCAATTACAAAGATGCCTTTAAGCTTGGTGACTGCGATTTTTATCCCTTGTCAAACACACCTCGCGTCACCGAATGTGGTAATGTATCTACGGTCATAGCATACGTTCTGTATAAATCCCTATTAAGGATTAAAATTCAAGGATTAAATTTCCATACCTCGTAGGAAAACCTCAACGGCAGTTGCCACCATAGTATCAGGGGTAATCTGCTGAGCATCAGGTTGTAGGAATACTTCACGGGTAAGGATATACGCAATTAGGGAACCAACGAAACAGCGTGCGGCTACTCCGGGGTCCATAGGTTTGAGTACTCCGGCTGATATTTGCTTTGCCAGATAGCGAGTTAAGAAAGCGATTGAACGACTAGGTCCAATAGTGTTGAACATCTCAGCAAATACGGGTTGCCGGAAAGCTTCAGCAAGTAGCAGCTTCATCAGTGCAATTGATATCGGGGTTTCTAATTCTCTCAAAAACGCTTTACCAAAAATAGTGAGTGCATCCAGCGGTGGTTTAGCCATCATCTCTGCTTCTCTATGAGTGAGCAATTGCAGCACTGGTATGCGTTGCTCAACCACCTGCTGAAGCAAGTCATTTTTATCTTTAAAGTAGTGGTAGATCAGACCAGGTGAGCCGATTCCCGACGCAGTTGCAATATCCTTGTTAGTCGCCTTCTCAAAACCTTTGCTGGCAAAAACCTCCAATGCACCGTCAATAATTTGTTGTCGCCGATCCTCAAAGCTTTGCTCGTCCCGTAAAGGCATAACGATATTTGATTGATTGGTTAATCAAAATTTAACACTAATTTGATAACTATCTGCTTGATTTAAAGCGATCGCAGGTAAATATTATTTTTCTTTACAAAAAGTCATAATTAGGTAAAACTAGTTAAAGAGATATTCGCGTTTGCACTACTTAGGCGTCAGCAATTCCATGCAACTGAAATTCGGTGCATCACAACAAACCGTAGCCCTGCTTTTGTTAATCGCGCCCTTTTTCCTGTGGGGTACTGCAATGGTGGCAATGAAAGAAGTACTACCCCATACCACGCCACTATTCATGGCAGGAGTGCGTCTAGTCCCAGCTGGGGTGCTAATTTTGATCGCAGCAGCATTAATGGGTAGACCCCAGCCCAAAGGTTGGGCAGCATGGCTGTGGATTGCCTTATTTGCCTTGGTGGATGGGGCACTATTTCAAGGCTTTTTGGCAGAGGGATTACTCAGAACGGGTGCAGGATTGGGGTCTGTGATGATTGACTCTCAACCATTGGCTGTTGCATTGCTGTCATTATGGCTATTTAAAGAACATATTGGTTTATGGGGATGGCTGGGACTAGCATTGGGAGTCACAGGTATTAGTTTAATTGGTTTACCGCATGAGTTAATTTGGAATTTGGTATTTTTTAACACCGAAGATTTCAGTAAGGGCGGGGGAACCCCGCCCCTACACATTCCCTACTCCCTTTTAGAAAGCGGCGAGTGGTTGATGCTGTTAGCAGCACTGAGTATGGCAGTGGGAACGGTAACGATCCGGTTTGTTAGCCGCTATGCCGATCCAGTAACTGCTACGGGATGGCACTTGATTTTGGGTGGCTTGCCATTGTGGGGAATTTCATCAGTGGTAGAATACCAACAGTGGCAAAATCTTGTGCTATCTGACTGGATGGCTTTGGGGTATGCTACGGTATTTGGAAGCGCGATCGCCTATGGGTTGTTTTTCTATTTTGCCTCTAGCGGCAGTCTCACGAGTCTAAGTAGCCTTACCTTCCTCACACCGATATTTGCCTTATTATTTGGCAACTTGTTACTCAAAGAAGTCCTCAATCCACTACAGTGGGTAGGTGTGAGCCTAACTTTAATCAGCATCTATCTCATCAATCAGCGCGACACCTTAGCTGGGGTAAATAAGACAGTTGCTGCAACGAGTGAACAAACTACACAGCAACCAGTAACGGAAGCATCTGCTGAGATGCTGAACCCTGTAACTATACCTTAGGGTGTGGTTAGTTGTTAGTTGTTAGTGGTTAGTGGCTAATGGCTAATGGCTAATGGCTAATGGCAACGAACAATTAGCCCTTCGGGTGACGCTCGTTCCTCGCTAACGCAACGCTTACGCCAGTTAAGAGGGCGCGGGAAACCCGCCTTCTCCCAAGGGGAGACGCTGACGCTCAGTAGCGCTCGTCCCGACGCCGGAGTACCGGCTAACGCAACGCTGACGCTACCGCTGACGCTCGAGTACTCGCGCTTCGCAACGCTTACGCTAACGTCGAAGATCGCAACGCTTACGCGAACAGGACTGGACTCACAATTAGCAATTAGCAATTAGCAATTAGCAACCAACAACTAACAACCAACAACTAACTCTTGAATTTAGGGTGTGTTCACTATATTATTGTCAAAAAAAACTAATATTTAATTAGCTTACAGCGATCGCTACCACGATTGCATCCTTCGCCAATTCTGGCTGAAACTTGTTATATGAGGCTAAGCCGTTCCAAAATCCTAATAATCACCTGTATGACTTGCCTGGGATTTGACCCCAGTTCAGCAAGTGCATCCACACATGACCTAGCGCCCAAAATCTTAAAACTTGCTTTTGTGAGTTCCACAGACATTGCCAACCAATCTATTCTCGATCTTGGGAGTACAGGTAGGGAAGTTGAGGAACTGCAAACCAAACTCAAGGAATTAGGATACTACGATGGCT
Source organism: uncultured bacterium (assembly GCA_964246695.1). GTDB lineage: Bacteria > Cyanobacteriota > Cyanobacteriia > Cyanobacteriales > Nostocaceae > Stigonema. The sequence continues at coordinate 2,552 of CAXTSI010000395.1, read as the reverse complement.
TGATAGATGGACTGTATGGCAACAGTACGCGCCTTGCTGTCTCTAAATTTCAAGAAGTCAAAAGTCTGAAGGCAGACGGTATTGTTGGGACGACGACCAAGGAGAAACTTGAGGCAATAACTAACAAAAAACCAGCATTATCTCTTGTGACTAGTTCTACCCCCAACAACAAAATTGCACAGCCAGAGGAAGAACAACAAGGTTTAGTGTGGTGGTCACTAGTTGGCATCGGAGTTTTGGGAATGGTTGGGGCACTACTGTATTTTGTGCAATGGTATAGAAAAGTCAAAAAAGTCCCAAACCGAGAAACCTCAGATCCGGAAACTAAAAAACGGTATAAAACAGAACTAGTTACGCCGTCCTTAGAAGAGTTAGACACCAAGACCGATCAACAGTCTAACAGTACGCCACCTCCGACCACAGAATTGTTGCCACTAGAAACAACTTCCCGCCTTGCCAAAGTCAACATCGTTGACCAATTGATTAACGACTTACACAGTCCCGATCCAACACAACGGCGCAAGGCGATCTGGGATTTGGGTCAACAGGGAGACTCACGGGCAATTCAGCCACTGGTGGATCTGATGATTCACGCAGACTCTCAGCAACGCAGCTTAATTTTGGCAGCTTTGTCGGAAATTGGCATCCGCACACTTAAACCAATGAACCGTGCTTTGGCAGTGTCACTGCAAGATGAAAGCCCACAAGTGCGGCAAAATGCCATCCGCGACTTGACTCGCGTATATGATTCAATGGCTCAAATTAGCCAAATGTTGTCTCATGCAGCGCAAGACCCCGATGCCGAAGTGCAAGCAACAGCGCGATATGCGCTTTCACAAATGAATCGTATCCGTGCCTTGCCCGAAAAGGAAACAGAGTCAGAGAGAAAAAAAGAGTCAGAGGAGAAGAACTAGCCGGAAAACTTCTAATGTTAAGCCCCTGGTAATTCATCTACATGGGTATAGTACTTGTTTTATTTCCTCGTTACATATGACTCCTTCTCCCAAATCTTTAAAATTACTCTTTGTCTCTACTCCCGTTGGACCACTTGGTACGGGACTCGGCGGTGGTGTGGAATTAAGCCTATATAACATTGCCAAAGAGATGATCCGGCGGAGTCATAAACTCCAAATAGTTGCACCTGTTGGTTCCACATGGGACGATCTACAAGTCGTGCAAATTCCTGGCAATTTACAAATCATTGCCCAAAGCCAAGAACGCACAGATCCTATTACCATGCCGGAAAATTCTGTCTTGGCAAATATGTGGGATTATGCTCGTCAAGTTCAGGGTGACTACGACCTGATTGTGAATTTTGCTTATGATTGGTTGCCGTTCTACCTAACTCCTTTTTTCAACCGTCCCATCGCCCACCTCATCAGTATGGGTTCACTCTCCAACCCTCTCGACCAAATTATTGCACTTATAGCACAGCAGTTTCCTGGTACGATTGGCTTTCATACTCCTTCACAAGCGGCAACTTTTCCTGGTTTAACCCCACCTTTACATTATTTAAGTAATGGCATTGATTTATCGCTTTACCAGTTTTGTGCTGAAGCGAAACAACAGTTAGCTTGGTTAGGTAGAATTTCTCCAGAAAAAGGTTTGTCAGATGCGGTAGCTGTAGCAGAAATCACTAAAATGCCTCTGAAGATTATGGGTAAAGTTCAGGATGAATTATACTGGCAGCAGATTCGCCAGAATTACCCAAATGACATGTTTGAATATCTGGGATTTCTCTCAACAACTGAAATGCAGCAGGTAGTACGCGAGTGTCGGGCGTTATTGATGACACCTCGTTGGATGGAAGCCTTCGGCAATGTAGCAATTGAAGCCCTTGCTTGTGGAGTGCCAGTGATTTCCTATCGTCGCGGCGGTCCAGCGGAAATTATCCAAGATGGCAAAACTGGGTTTTTGGTAGAACCTGATAGTATTGTCGGGTTAGTAGATGCTATTTCTCGTCTAGACCAAATCAACCGTCAAGCTTGCCGCACACAAGCGGAAGCAGATTTTTCTCTCCAAGCACTAGGCGATCGCTTTGAAAAATGGTTCGACGAGATTTTAGAGAGTGAGGAGTTATGAGTTATGAGTTATGAGTTATTTGAATTAACCGCATTGTAAGGGCGCCCAAACCGCGCCCCTACGATGATATTGTGGTTAACCAGAATGAAATCCGCTGTAATAACTTTATTCCTAACTCCTAACTCTATTCATGCAATCCAAAATCCAAAATCTAAAATCTAAAATTATACCGCCGCCCTTAAAACCGGGTGACTTATTACGAGTTATTGCCCCTAGTGGTGCTTTGCGAGAATTAGAGGCGTTCCAGCGAGGGGTAGAAATTTGGCGATCGCGTGGCTATCAAGTTGAAGTATATCCAAAGGTAGATGACAAATGGGGGTATTTAGCAGCAAAAGACGAAACCCGTCGTCACCAGCTAGCAACGGCATGGAAAGACCCAGATTGTCGCGGTATTCTCTGTGCCAGAGGTGGTTTTGGTAGCACTCGTTTGTTAGAGAATTGGACGTGGGGAGTAGGGGGAGATGAGGGAG
>CAXTSI010000394.1:0-8826 GCA_964246695.1 uncultured bacterium | reverse complement strand
CCACTCCCCACTCCCCACTCCCCACTCCCTAGCAAAAGCGAAATATTTCTGGTGGCAGGTTTTTCTGGTATTGGCAAAACCGCTGTTGTCAACGAAGTTCACAAGCCGATCGTCGCAGCGCGGGGATACTTTATCAAGGGCAAGTTTGACCAATTCCAGCGCAATATTCCTTTCTCAGCCTTTGTGCAAGCGTTCCGAGACTTGATGGGGCAACTGCTGGGTGAAAGCGATGGTCAACTGTCACAGTGGAAAACTAAAATTCTGTCGGCTTTGGGCACACAAGGTAGGGTCATTATTGATGTTATCCCTGAACTTGAACGGATCATCGGTAAACAGCCGTCTGTTCCAGATCTGGCTGGCAGTGCTGCCCAAAATCGCTTTAACTTGCTATTTCAGAAATTCATCCAGGTGTTTACGACTCAGGAACATCCCTTAGTCATGTTTCTGGATGACTTGCAATGGGCTGACTCTGCATCTTTGAAGTTGATGCAATTGTTAATGAGTGAGACAGATAGCAGCTATCTGTTAGTGATTGGTGCCTATCGAGATAATGAAGTGTTTGCGGCACATCCGTTGATGCTGACGCTGGAAGAGATTTATAAAGCTGAGGCAACTATCAATACAATTACACTAGCCCCCCTGAGTCAATCCGATCTCAATGACTTGATTGCTGATACCCTCAGTTGCTCAACTAAACTAGCGTTGCCTTTAACCCAACTGGTGCATCAGAAAACTCAGGGAAATCCCTTCTTTAGCAATCAATTTCTCAAGGCGTTGCATGAAGATGGGCTAATTACGTTAAATTTCGATTCTGGTTCTTGGCAATGTGACATCGCTCAAGTGAAAGCGTTAGCACTTACTGATGATGTGGTAGAGTTTATGGCGCTTCAGCTTGTGAAGTTGCCGAGTTCCACGCAGTCAGTCTTGAAGCTAGCCGCTTGTATTGGCAACCAATTTGATTTGGCGACGCTGGCGATCGTGCATGAAAAATCTCCAGATGAGACAGCGGTAGACCTTTGGAAAGCCTTACAAGAAGGACTTATTTTACCTACTAGTGAGGTTTATAAGTTTTATCAGACTGAAACTGCTAATGGTCAATTGCTAATAGCTAATTGCCATAAACAATTAGCAAATTACAAATTTTTACATGACCGAGTTCAGCAAGCAGCATATTCTCTGATTCCCGAAGACCAAAAAAAGTCTACTCACTTAAAAATTGGGCAACTTTTGTTGAGCAATACTCCTGAAGCAGAACGAGAAGAGAAGATTTTTGAGATTGTCAACCAATTGAATGTGGGGGTGGAATTGCTCGCACAACAAGTAGAGCGCTCCAAACTAGCTCAGTTGAATCTGATCGCTGGACGGAAAGCGAGGGCTGCAACTGCTTATGCTGCTGCTGTTAGGTATTTGAAGTTAGGGATGGAATTGCTGGCAATAGATAGCTGGCAAAGTCAGTATGACCTGACACTCCTCCTCCACGAGGAAGCAGCAGAAGCAGAATACTTAAACACGAACTTTGAAGAGTCAAAAAAGCTAGCTGATGTCGCCATAAAAAATGCAAATTTTATCCTTGATAAAGTCAAGATATATGAGATAAAAATTCAGTCTTATTCGGTTCAAAATCGAATGCTAGAAGCATTGGATTTTGGAGTACAGGCTTTGAAATTACTAGGAGTATCTCTGCCGAGTAAACCAACTATTCTAAATGTTTTGATTGCAGTGGTAGACACTAAATTGAAATTGAGTAGAAAACGGATTGAGAATTTAGCGAGCCTGCCAGAAATGACTGATTCCTATAAACTAGCAGCGCTCAGACTTCTGATGAATATTATTCCTGCTGCTAGTCAAGCAGGCTCAGTAGGGTCTTTATACTTTCCAGTGGCTGCATTGCTTTCGTTAAAGTTATCAGTCAAATATGGTAACTCAAGGACTGCGGCATTTGTTTATTGTGTGTATGGTGCGATTTTATGTGACAAGCTGGGAGATATTGAATCTGGTTATCGCTTTGGTCACTTGGCACTTTCGCTGCTTGCTCAATTTAATGCCAAAGAACTCAAATGTAAAGTTAACTTTATATTTAATGCCATGATCGGGCACTGGAAAGAGCCTGTTCGGGAAACAGTCAACCCTTTGATTGAGGCAATGCAAAGTGGGTTGGAAATTGGCGATTTAGAACATGTTGGCTATTGTAATAACACCTATAGCAGCCACCTGTTTTTGACTTGCGAGAATTTGGAAATAATCGATAATAAACTTGCGCAATATGCCGATATGATGAAAAAGTTGAACTTGGAAACAAGCGTTTTATTTACAAATTCAATCCGGCAGACAGTTTTAAATTTACTAGATAGAACGCAGGAAAAAACCCTTTTAGTCGGCGAAGCGTTTAATGAATTAGAAATAATGAAGCTATTCGGCGCTCATCATTATCTTTTTAGTATGGTATATCACTGTAAAACGCTTCTTATGTACTTATTTAAAGATTATCTCGGAGCAATTAACAATGCTAAAATGACAGGACTTTGCAAAGACAGTAATCCTGGAGCTATACACTTTGCTGTTAATATTTTTTATTATTCTCTAGCTCTTCTTGCTCATTATCCTAAGATATCTAATAGGGAAAAAACACAATACTTGAAACAAGTAAAAGCTAATCAGAAAAAGATGCAGCAATGGGCGCGTCATTGTCCAGCAAATTATCAGCATAAATACGAACTTGTGGAAGCAGAGAAGGCGCGAGTATGGGAACAAGATGTGCAAGCGATGACTTATTATGAACGAGCAATCACAGGAGCCAAAGAGCAGGGATTTATCCAAGAAGAAGCACTAGCTAATGAACTGGCTGCAGAGTTTCATCTCTCACGCGGCAGAGAAAAGATGGCAAAAACTTATATGACGGATGCCTACTATGCTTATGCTCGTTGGGGAGCCAAAGCCAAAGTTGAGGACTTAGAAAAACTCTATCCGCAATTACTTGCCCCCATCCTGCAACAGAACAAAATTGGCAAAAGTCCTAGCGAGACAATCTCCACTTTTGGCAAGACATTTCTATCTAGCGATCGCACCATCCAAACTACCGTTTCTAGCAGCACCAGTGTTTCCGCAGTGTTGGATTTGGCAACGGTCATCAAAGCAAATCAAGCCCTCTCCAGTGAAATCGAACTCGATAAACTCCTCTCTGGGTTGATGCAAGTTGTGATGGAAAATGCTGGAGCAGATAAAGGTGCTTTAGTTTTGGTGAAAGGGGATGACTTGTTTATCGAAGCGATCTGCGCTTTGCACAGCGCCGCAGGTATGGCTAATTCTGAAGAAACCACAGTTTTGCAGTCGATTCCAGTTGAAGACTCTCAAGAGATTCCCATCACCCTGATTAACTCCGTTAAACGCTCCCAGGAAACCTTAGTTATAGATGATGCCACTACCCAGACTGCCTTTGTTGCCGATCCCTACATTATCCGCCAGCAACCCAAAAGTCTGTTGTGTGTCCCCATCCTTCACCAAGGAAAGTTGATCGGTCTGCTTTATCTAGAAAATAATCTCACCACAAGGGTATTTACCAGTAATCGCGTTGAAGTCCTACGCCTGCTATGTTCCCAAGTTGCCATTTCCCTAGAAAATGCTCAGCTTTACCAACAGTCACAAGCTTATGCCCAGCAGCTAGAACAATCCCTGCAACAATTGCAACAAGTCCAACTGCAAGTCATTCAAAGTGAAAAAATGTCTGCCTTGGGTAACTTAGTTGCAGGTGTTGCTCATGAAATTAACAATCCGCTTGGTTTTCTCAAAGGCAGTCTCAACAATGCTCAAGATTATGTGCAAGATTTACTTGAACACTTGCAAGTATTTCAACAACACTGTCCCCACCCAGCGCCTGCGGTAGAAGAAAGTGCTCAAGCCATTGACCTAGAGTTTCTGATAGAAGACTTACCTAAGCTAATTGACTCGATGAAAGTGGCGACCGAACGTATCCGCAATATCAGTACTAGCTTACGCACCTTCTCTAGAGCAGATACCGATCATCAGGTTGCCTGTAACATCCATGAGGGGATTGATAGCACAATCTTAATCTTGAAATACCGTTTGAAAGCAAACGAGCAACGTCCAGCCATTGAAGTCATTCAAGACTATGGTGACTTGCCCAATGTCAAATGCTTTCCTGGGCAACTCAACCAAGTTTTTATGAATATCATCGCCAATGCGATCGACGCACTGGATGAGGAAACTCAGAAGCATTCTTTTGCGGCACTGAAAACCAAGCCCCATCAGATTACTATTCGTACCGAGGTTGCAGAGACTCAAAAGACTGTTGTGATTCGCATCAAAGATAATGGTCCCGGGATGCCTCCTGCAGTGAAAGACCGGATTTTTGACCACTTGTTTACGACGAAAGCGGTGGGTAAGGGCACAGGTTTGGGTTTGTCGATCGCCCGTCAAATTATCGAGTCAACCCATAGCGGCAAGCTAAGTTGTCTTTCTGCACCCGGAGAGGGAACAGAGTTTGTTATTGAGATACCTATTTCTTGACCAAAGTTTAATTTTCATTAGATTGCCACCCTCAGCAGTGTGGGTAATCTTGCTGGCAGTCTGGAACTATTTCTGTCTTAGTTTTGGCGGTTTGCGTTGCGTTTTTATACCAGTGCTTCGAGTTAGAATTTATAGATATAATTTTATAGAGGTAAACTTGGAGTGCCAGAATCGTGGGATCAACCAATCCAAGAAGTACACTCAGCAACCAGTCCACAAAGTTGCAGAGCTTTAGAGATAACTCTTAAGAGAACGGGATTGAGAATTGACTTGGTTGAGATTATCAATACTGGCAAAGGGGATTTACCTTACGACTGCATTTTTGAAGGACCAGACGCTGACCCAGAGGCAGAGCGATTTCTTCCCCCAGAATACAAGGACACTTGATATGCCGTACATCTATTTAGAAGCGACGCATCATGAATTTGACCCCAAGCTTGGAGAGTATGCCCGTTTAGTATGGACACGAGCAATTCCCGACGTGGGGGAGAGTGTTACTGTTAATGGGCAACGCTTGTGGAAAGTTGTTGCAATTGATGAGTATCGCTTGGTGGAGCAAACTCAGCCTGAGTTTGAGGCTGAGTCGGCTATTTTTCTCGGTCACTGTAGCTTAGAGCAACATCTACCTGAGCGGAAAAGATGGGCAAGGGTGGAGATGTATCAAGAAAATCCCTTAACAATTCTTCATCTGTTTGTCACTTCAGAACGAAATATTATTCAGTCTTCCATTCACCTCTATGGTAAACGAGCTAAGGTCGGTTCTTACCTGAAACAGTACGACTACTTAAGGCGTGAGTTCATACTGCTACCCTGGCGAGTGTCACGGATGGATACCTATCACCCTGACCCAGATATCAATCCCCATTACTGCTATGCCGCAATTCACGTTGCCCATTGCGTACAGGTTTCGCTGACAGATTCAGAACTATACTCTGACAGCGGTATGCAAACAGTTACGCAGGCTTAAATACACATAAGACATCTCCGAAAATGATTGTAGAGACGTAGCACTGCTACGTCTCTACAAAAGTTTCAGACAACGAATAATTAATTTCTGGAGATGTCTATAAAAAATTTTCTGTCAATGTGTAAGTCCTAACATTTTAGCATTCTTGCTAGATGATTGCTTTCTAGACTGCAACTCCTGTCGAATGCTTTGGTAGGCAGATGGATCAACTGGCATCATCATTGTTGCAATCCGTTTCCAACCCTGATTGTGACTTCTGACATCCATGTCGTGGGTTAGTTGTTCTAAATGATGTATGTGAAACGGGGCTACGCAGGTTCCGCTGACTAGGTCGGCAGGTAACCCAGTTTGTTTCCAGTGCCACTCAGCCTCCATCTCCTTGTGTATGCTAGACAGTGAGGGTAAAATTAAGTCGCCTTTAACAAGCTGCACCAGCCACCTAGCCCCTATTTCTGATGTTAACTGGCAAAAGAAGCTAGAATTATAGCCGACAAAACCCATTTCCGGAATATCAGGGTGAATGAGATTGCGGTACAGGTGAAAATTACCCCGCTCATCCATGACCAACCGACGGTACTTTTCTTCGAGAAACGGAATGTCCTGGCGAAATCCCGTACCAAAAATGACTACCTCTACCTGCAATTGTTCACCATTAGCCAGATCCACACCATCAGGTAGAAATCGAGCTATATGCGTCTTAATAGCACGTATTTTTCCCGTCCGCACATACTTGTAGAAGCCTTCGGGAGCAATACCACTAGCGCAATCCACCGATTTGTTTATGGGTTTGTCAGGCAACATTCCACAAGCATCAAGACGGAATTGTAGACGTAGCAACATCTCCTGCGTCCGCCAGAAAGCCCAAACCAAAGGCTTCCCCATAGTATGCAAAGCCCACTCTACCCCTTGAAGGTAACGGTAGGGAAACCAAGCCTCCGCAAAGCGCGTTAATAGAATGTACTTTACGTTGACTATACCTAGGAAAAACCGGGGAAATTTCCAAGAGGCTTGACGGAAGACGAGTGTGCATTTTTTGGCTAGAGTTGCAGCTATGGTAGCGATGTCAGTAGCGGACTTGCCAAAGCCTACGACAAGACAAGCTTTACCCTCAAGCAAAGAGATGTCGTTAAACTCGGTGGAATGCAACACCTTCCCTCCAAATGCTGTGAACGTCTCTATACCGAATAAGTTCGGTACTTTTGGTATACTGTAAGTGCCGTTGCATACGAGGACAAAATCAAACTCGTACTTCTGTTCTCTCCATTCCCAAGAGCGATCGCTCTTGAAGTTGACAGTAACGAACCAGCCTGTCCCCCTAGTCTTCTTCTCGACCTGAGTGACTTCTGCATTAAACTGAATTCTTTCTACAACACCAAAATGCTGAGCGTAAGACTCCAAGTAATTCCGCACCTGCTCTCCCGTGGGCCACTCAGGATAGGATGCGGGCATAGGATAGTCAGAGAAAGCGTATAGATCGCGGGGATTCTGAGTCGTCAATCCTGGGTAAGTCCTCGACTTTTCCCACACACCACCTAGTCCCTGTTTCTTCTCGAACACCGTGACTGTGTAACCTTCTTCAAGGAAGGTTTTAGCTGCAACTAGACCACTTACACCAGCACCAATGATGCAAATATGCTCTATTCTCATCTTGTTGACCACAGAGATTTTCAGCTTGGTCAATCAAAATCATACAATATTTTAAGTGTAAGGGGGTTGTCAGCGGCTCTTCTTATAAAATACCAACCATGTGCAGCAGCCCGTGACCGGTCACCAACTCGATGAGCAACGCAATGAAGCCCAGCATGGCGATCCGACCATTCCAAACTTCTGCTGAGGTGGTCAAACCCCACTCCCAACGCTCTGGGGGATAAATTTTGACCTTTTTCTTCATTTGAGTGACTTGTGAGAGCTTGAGGCTGGGGGATTTCAGCGCATCAAGAACCAAGTCTGCCAGTGCGTTAATAAATACTGGATTGGTGTTGAGAGCAGGTACGCGCCGGAAGTTGTGAATTCCTGATTCTTCTGCGAGTTCCCGATACTCAATATCAATTTCTTGTAGTGTCTCGATGTGTTCTGAGACAAAACTGATCGGCACGACGACCAAATCTTTCACGCTTTTAGAGCCTAGTTCCTTGATGGCGTCTTGAGTATAGGGTTGGAGCCATTCTACTGGACCTACACGACTTTGGTAAGCTAAGGTGTAGAAATTCGGTCGATTAAGGGTTTCCATAATTAGGTGAGTGCATTCCTCAATCTCTTGCTCGTAGGGGTCGCCTGCTTCTTCAACGTAGCTTTTGGGAACGCCGTGAGCACTGAAGAAGATATGAGCCTCGTCAGGATTAGGAAACTGGTCCAGTTCCTGAACTATGAGTTCCGTCATTGCTTGCAGGTAGCCAGGTTGTTTGTGCCATGAAGGAATGACGGTGTATTCGATGCGCTGAAGTCTTGAGTCTTCTTTCCAAAGTTGTTCTAAAAGCCGGAAGCTGGAGCCACTGGTACTGATGGAAAATTGCGGATAAAGAGGTAGAATAACCAGCCGTTCGATTTTATCCTGGATAATCCTGGCGATCGCTTCCGAGGTATAGGGATGCCAGTAACGCATTCCCACATAAATACTTGCTTCTTGTCCCAAAGCACTCAGTTGTTCTCTCAGGGCTTCTCCTTGAGCTTCAGTGATGCGTCGCAATGGAGAACCGCCGCCAATTTGCTTGTAGTTTTCTTGAGATTTTTGGGTTCGCCGAGAGGAAATCAACCAAGCTAAAGGTTTTTGCAACCAAGGAAACGGCAGGCGAATAATCTCTGGATCAGAAAACAGGTTATAAAGAAACGGTCCAACGTCTTCTAATCTATCCGGACCGCCCAGATTAAGTAATAATACGCCTAAACGACCCATAACAGCAAAAGTCCCCCAACCTTTCAGCCTTTTTTACTAATGTTAACAATATATCTTTATTAAAGATCTAAGTTAAATATAAGGAAAAAAAGCAGTGGCAATAATTTTCCGAGATTTGATTTACCGCTACCAGTGGTTGTATGATATAATATTTAGGCTAACACCTTTAAGCTTAGCCACAGAAGCGCGTTGACCGCATCTGGCTTTACAAGGTTTAACAATTCACTCAGATACCCAAATCCTAGATTTGTGTTGCGGTAGTGGTCAAGCGACACAATTTTTAGTAAAATATTCACAAAATGTAACAGGGCTAGATGCCTCACCAATATCCTTGAAACGGGCGTCGCACTCTATGAAATGATACATGATACATGGTAATTGGGGAAAAGCTAATTGCTAATTGCTAATTGCTAATTGCTAATTGCTAATTGCTAATTGCTAA
>CAXTSI010000393.1:0-8834 GCA_964246695.1 uncultured bacterium | reverse complement strand
ATTAGGGGAGGGGTTGGGGGAGAGGTTCTTTATTACAAGTATTCAGGCGAACATCATATCAAATCCCACTGCTATGGATCTGTTTGAGCGCAGATAGTTAACCTGCCAAAAAATCTTCAATGACTCTGCCAAAGACGCGGTTTAAGAAGCCAAACCAACACTATACCCGTAATTACACCAATAACAGATCCCAAGGAATGAATTGTGTTTCTTCCATTCATCACTGGTGGCGATCGCCGCCAGTGGGACGCTTACATCTTGCACCAACAGAAATCGGGAATATGAGCGAATCAGTAAAGCTGAAACCTTTAATTTTTCGTCTCAGTTACCCGGTTTCTCTTTAAAAAAGTTTACATAGTTGGAATTAATCTCGCCAACTTACTTACATCTTTTATAATTTCATTTTGGGAAACCCTTCTCGCTCATATAAGTTTAAATTATATTTAAAGTACTTTTCACAACTTGATTGTACGTATACTGAGCTTCGCGATCGCCATTGAGGAAAACTTTGATATCTGTTGATTTCTGTCAATCCGTAAGTCCTAATCAACTGAGGTTCGATAAGCCACACAAATATCTATATATCAATACCCTTGAACTTTACAGATCTTTTAGTTTATTATTTTTGGAGTAAATAACTACATACCTAATGCTTAATGGATGCATTCGACTTTATTTCCATCTTAATATGAGATGGAAATAAAGTCGAATGCAGAAAATTTAGTAGTACATTTGCTGCATAATTTAGGTTTTGGTTGCAACTCGATGCACTTAAGCGCTTGCTATTGCCTACCTGAAGCCTGACTCTTGACAAAGTTTTAGTTTTATAAAACCATATTATTGGGAACCAAAATAATGTAAAGTGAAATACGTTCGACAAATACATAAGTTTTGAAAAGCTTTCAAAGGTAATCTAAAGGCTCAAAACCTCCAAGGGATGAACATTGCTTATGCTGCGGTAAAAAAATGTTTGTCTGACTGAGGTTAAATTGTACTGTTTGTCAGCCCAATTTTCTTGAATCTGTTCTGAGTTATTAAGCTTTCTTTTGTTCTTCAATTGAAGAATTAGTTTAACGCACAATTGATTAGCAATCTGTTGATTAAAGTAATTTTTAAATGATAACAGATTTTATGCCGACAAAAGACCATCTAAAAAACGATTCTCAGCAAAAAATTGCGATTACCGCTACATTTACCAGCGAACCAATTAATGATTCGCTGTCCTATTGGCTGTCATCCAGCGGAATTCCCTACTCAATTGAGTTTGCCCCCTACAATCAGGTATTCCAAGAACTGCTTAATCCAGCCAGCCTTTTTGCTAAGAATCAAGATGGAGTAAATGTTGTTCTGGTAAGGTTCGAGGATTGGGAAGGAACTAAAAATCGCTTACAACTGACAGTTGACCCCTCTAAAAAGGAACAAATTCTCGCTCCTCAGTTGCGCTACACCTTGCCCAATCGCTTAGAAATCGCCCACCTCAACCAATATGAAACCGAGTATCTATACCAGGAAATTTTCGTAGATCGGGTCTATTTAAAGCACGGAATTGTCTTTAACGACGATGACTGTATTGTCGATGTGGGGGCTAATATCGGTCTATTTACCCTGTTTGCCCAACAAAAATGTCCTCAGGGGACGATTTATGCCTTTGAGCCTGCACCCCATGCGTTTGAAAAGTTACAGATCAATGCAAAACTCTATTGTCAAAACGCCCATCTCTTCAACTGCGGATTAGGCTCTGAAAACAAAGAAGAAACCTTCACTTTCTATCCTCGCTCATCTGTGTTCTCAAGTTTTGCAGCTGATACACAGCAAGATGAAAAAGCCATTCGCTCAGTCATCCTCAATATGCTGCGACGCGATAATTCTCTTGAAGGAGAATCGTTGGAGGCAATAGCTGACGAATTCCTTAAGGATAGACTGGATCGGGAAATTTATCAGGCGAAGGTGCGAACCCTTTCAGAAATCATCGCAGAATACAATCTCGAAAAAATTGATTTACTGAAATTAGATGCTGAAAAAAGCGAGTTGGCAATTCTCCAGGGGATTAAAGACCATCACTGGTCGCTGATTAAACAGATAGTTATGGAGGTGCATGACCAAGAGGGCAGTACGATTAAAGAGGTCATGCGCTTGCTCAAAGAAAAAGATTTTGAATTTGTTGTGGATGAGGAGACTCTGCTCCAAGGATCGGGACTTTATAATATCTACGCAACTCGCCCTACCCAAAAAGACAACTCAGCATCGCCGCATGTGGGACAAAATGTCGCCGAGCTTGAGCAAAATGTCAAGGATTTTGGAAGTGCGCTAAAAACTGCTGTCAGTCGATCGGCAAATCCCCACTTAATCTGTATCTGTCCTCCCTCTCCTACCAGCGTCTTACATGAGAGGATGGAAAAACTTTTAGCAGCCGATCTCCAGGGCGTAAGTGGCGTGTACCTGATCGAGAGTACAGAATTGACCAGTACCTACCCAGTAGAAGATTACTACGATCCCTATGGAGACGAACTAGGACACATTCCCTACACGCCTGCTGCCTTTTGCGCCCTCGGCACGATGCTGGCACGGAAAATCAGTGCTTTGACTCGCACAAACTACAAGGTGATTGCCCTCGATCGCCAAAATCTGCGTCTGTTTCTGCGGTGGGAACAGCATTCTTTGAACGCATCGCTCATCAACTGTACAGCCCCGAACTCATACTTAAGGAGATTGCATCTCAACAACAACGCCATCGTCCTGATTTAGATACAGCGTTTGTCTCCCCTAGCACCAACTTAGAGGTGGCGATCGCCAATTTATTCACCTCTGTTCTCAAACTTGACTCGGTGGGGATTCACGACAACTTCTTTACCTTGGGAGGCGATTCGATTCGGGGAGCCATACTGATGAATCAGCTACAGGCTCAACTGAACGAGATTATTCACTTTGTTGTCTTATTTGATACCAAAACAGTTGCCGGACTAGCAGCTTACATCCTGCAAAACTACCCGCAAGCGGTAGCAAAAATGCACGGTGTCGCAACGAGTTCAGTCAGTATTTTACCACAAGAGCGGATCGATGCAGCTAAAGTTTTGCAAATGCGATCGCTCATTCCCCCTCTTGCTCCCCCAACAGACAACGACGGGATCTTGAACCCACCAGCTATCTTTATCCTCTCGCCACATCGCAGCGGTTCTACCTTACTCCGCGTCATCCTGGGAGGAAACCCGCAGCTATTTGCACCTCCAGAGTTGGAACTGCTGTCGTTCAACACCCTTCAAGAACGAAAAGCAGCATTTTCCGGGCGTTATAGTTTTTGGTTGGAAGGAACGATTCGCACAATCATGCAAATGCGAGGGTGCAGCCCTGAAGAGGCGATCGCACTCATGGAGGAATTGGAAAAGAAAAATGTGACTACCAAGCAGTTCTACCAACTGATACAACAGTGGCTGGGAGATAAAATCTTGGTGGACAAAACCCCCTCCTACTCCATAGATTTAGAAACTCTCCTGCGTGCGGAAAGGGATTTCCAAAACCCACTCTACATCCATCTCCAGCGTCATCCCTACGCAACGATCCGCTCTTACGAGGAAGCCAGAGTCGAACAAACATTCCGATATGAACATCCCTTCAACAGACGAGAACTAGCCGAGCTGGTTTGGCTAATAGGGCATCAAAATATCTTGGAATTTTTAGCCAATGTCCCCATTGAACGCCAGTATCAAGTCAAATTTGAAGACTTGGTTAGTCATCCGCAGACTTGCGTTGCGGGCATTTGTCAATTTTTGGGGCTAGAGTTCCATCCCGATATGCTGCAACCCTACAAAGAGAAAAAGCAGCGCATGACTGATGGTATCTATGCCCAATCCAGAATGGTAGGAGATGTTAAATTTCACGAACACAAAGGTATTGATGCTCAAAAAGCAGAGAGTTGGAAGCAGTACTACACCGTTGACTTCTTGGGCGATCTGACTTGGAAGATGGCAGAGACTTTGGGGTATAAAGAGAGACTGGGCGGGCGAGACGCCCACCCCACAAATGCATCAAATGCTTATGGGATGGGCATCCTGCCCGTCACCAGAGAAAATCATGCTGGAAAAATCCAGATCCCTCTTTCCTTCGCCCAGCAGCGGCTGTGGGTTTTGGCGCAATTAGAGCCAGAAAGCCCCTTCTACAATATGTTTAAAGCAGTTCGCCTTCAGGGTCGTCTGGATGTTGCAGTTTTAGAACGCAGCTTCAACGAGATTATCCGCCGCCACGAAGTCCTGCGGACGACTTTCACAACCGTAGAGGAAACACCCGTGCAGGCGATCGCTCCCACCGCCACTCTAAAACTATCGGTTGTGGACTTGCAGGGATTGTCAGAACAGGAACAATCGCTTCAGGTGCAAGAGCTAGCAATCACCGAGCAATTAAAACCCTTTGACCTTACCAAGGGACTGTTGCTACGAGCCACAATAGTGCAACTGGGGTCATCCCATGTTCTCCTATTGACCATGCATCACATTATCTCTGATGGCTGGTCAATGGGGATATTCATCAAAGAATTGTCTAGCTTGTATCAAGCTTTTGTCGCCGGCTCCCCTTCACCCTTGCCAGAATTACCCATTCAGTATGCTGATTTTACGATTTGGCAGCGACAGTGGTTGCAAGGGGAAGTCCGACAAAACCAGATCGACTACTGGAAGCAACAGTTAGCTGGAACGCCGCCTCTATTAGAACTTCCCACAGACAGACCGCGTTCAAGCGTGCAAACTTTCCTCGGTCGCAGTTTTTCGTTCCAGATTGATTCACAACTGACACAAAAGCTCAAACTTCTGAGCCAAAAGTCAGGAGCCACCTTGTTTATGACCTTGCTGGCGGCTTTTGCAACCTTACTGTTCCGTTACAGCGGTCAAGAAGATATTTTGGTGGGAACACCGATTGCTAACCGCAACCATCAGGAAATTGAATCATTAATTGGCTTTTTTGTCAATACTTTGGTCATGCGGACTCGGATGTTCGGAAACCCCAGTTTCTCGAAGTTATTGACGCAGGTGCGCTCTTATGCAATGGATGCCTACACGCACCAAGATGTTCCCTTTGAGCAGGTGGTAGAAGGCTTGCAGTTAGAACGCAATCTTAGCCACAGTCCCCTGTTCCAAGTCGTGTTTGCATTGCAGAATGCACCTATGGAGCAATTGGAAATGCCAGGACTGGCGATCGCTCCCATGCAACTAGAGAACGTGAATGCAAAGTTCGATCTCACCCTACAAATGTGGGAAACACAGACAGCCGAAGGAGTTTCTCTGCAAGGATACTGGCAATACAACTGCGACCTGTTCGATCGCGACAGAATCACCAGGATGGCTGGTCATTTCCAAACATTGTTGGCGGGAATTGTGGCGAATCCCCAACAGTCAGTGGGTGAATTACCATTGCTCACCGAACAGGAGCGACATCAGTTGTTGGTGGAATGGAATAATACTTGCATACCATATCCTGACACCAAATGCATCCATCAGTTATTTGAGGAGCAGGTAGAACAAACACCCCAATCAGTGGCGGTGGTATATGAGGACTACGAACTGACATACCAGGAGTTGAACCTCCGTGCCAATCAATTGGCGCACTATCTGCAAACTCTCGGTGTGGGACCAGAGGTGTTGGTGGGGATTTGCATCGAGCGATCGCCAGAAATGATTGTCGGCTTACTCGCTATCCTCAAAGCGGGCGGTGCATATGTTCCCTTTGACCCAGCATATCCCCAACAGCGATTGGCTAATATGTTTCAAGACACGGGGGTATCAGTGCTGCTGACCCAACAGCAACTGGTGGGATTACTACCTCCAAACTCATCTCAGGTCATTTGTCTTTCCGCAGATCGGGAAATCTTCACCCAATATAGCCCAGAGAACCCAAAGGCAGATGTGACACCTGACAACCTCACACACATCATGTACACTTCTGGTTCGACAGGAATACCCAAGGGTGTCGGCATTATCCATAGAAATGTCGTCCGGTTAGCTAAGGGAACAAATTATGCATCCCTAACACCCCAAGAAGTCTTTCTGCAACTAGGTCCTCTTTCCTTCGATGCCTCAACACTGGAAATTTGGCCCTGTCTCCTCAACGGTGCTAAGCTCGTCCTCATGCCCAGCCAGAAGCCATCGTTAGAAGAGTTGGGTGAGGTTATTAAGCGCTACCAAGTCAGCATCTTGTGGCTCACAGCTAGCTTGTTTCATCTCATGGTGGATGAACGATTGCAGGATTTGCAATCAGTCCGTCAACTGATGAGTGGAGGTGATGTGCTATCTATTACCCACGTCCAGAAGGTCGTGCGGCTCCTCACCAATTGTCAATTGATGAATGGCTACGGACCCACGGAAAATACCGTATTCACCTGCTGCTTCCCAATAACGGCTGAAAGTCCAATCGGGAAATCAGTTCCCATCGGTCGCCCCATTGGTAATACACAAGTCTACATCTTAGACCACAATCTCCAACCCGTACCTATCGGGGTCTGGGGCGAACTGTATGCCGGCGGTGCTGGTTTAGCTAGGGGCTACTGGAATCGTCATGAACTAAACGAGCAAAAATTTATACCCAATCCCTTTGGGCATCCTGATGCCGATCGCCTGTATAAAACGGGAGACTTGGTACGTTACCTACCTGACGGCAATATAGAATTTTTGAGTCGCATTGACAACCAAGTTAAGATTCGCGGCTTCCGCATTGAACTCTCAGAAATTGAGGCTGTACTAACTCAACACTCGCAAGTGCGGGAAGCAGTCGCGATCGCCAGGGAAGACAAGCCGGGTGTGAAAAGTTTAGCAGCCTATGTTGTTCCTGAATCCAAATACCCCACCAGTAGTCAACTTCGCCTGTTTCTTAAAGAAAAGCTGCCCGATTACATGGTGCCTGCATCCTTTACAGTTTTGGAGGTTCTTCCCATTACCCCAAATGGTAAAGTAGACCGCCGCGCCCTACCAGTACCAGAGTTCGAGTTTAATGACTCTCCTTTCTTTGTTTCCCCCCGTACCCATAGTGAAAAAATCTTGGTAAAAATCTGGCAGGATGTTTTAGGATTAAAACAAGTTGGCATTCACGACAACTTCTTTGAATTGGGTGGGGATTCCATCATTGGTATCCAAATCACCGCCCGAGCCAATCAAGCGGGATTGAAACTCACTCCGAAACAGCTATTTGGGCACCAAACAATCGCTGAGCTAGCTGCGGTAGCTATTACAAGCACCTCGCTCTTAGCAGAACAAGGTTTAGTCACGGGGTTTGTTCCCCTGACACCAATTCAGCATTGGTTCTTTGAGCAGAATCTGCCAGAACCCCATCACTTTAACCAATCTGTCCTGCTAGAAGTTCCCCCATTAAAACCGGAATTATTAGAGCAAGCAGTGCAAAAGTTGCTGTGGCATCACGATGCTTTACGCTTGCGGTTTGGAACGCAGGATACATGGCAACAGCATAATAGTAATGAGTGCAATGGAGTGTCGTTGGCGATCTTCGATTTGTCAAACCATCCGTCTTCAGAACAGTCAACGGCGATCGCACAAAAGGCAGACGAACAACACAGGACGCTCTCCATCACAGATGGACCTCTAATCCGGGTCGTACTGTTTGACTTGGGTAATTCTTCCTCCGGACGTTTGCTCATCGTCATCCATCACTTAGCTGTAGATGGGATCTCCTGGCGAATTTTGCTAGAAGACCTATCTGGGGCATACAAACAATTAGAGCGTGGAGAAATCATCCAACTGCCTGCAAAAACAACTTCCTTTAAGGATTGGGCAATCCGATTAAAGGATTATGCATGTGGGCAAGCATTACACTCAGAGTTAGAATACTGGTTGCACGGGCTGCGGTTTGCAGTTGCTCCTTTACCAACTGATTACCCTGCTGTTGGACCCAACACTGTCGCCTCCAGTCATGTTGTCTCAGTATCCCTGAGTGTAGAACAGACTCGCGCCCTGTTGCAGGATGTCCCCTCTGCCTACAATACCCAAATTAACGATGTGTTGCTCTTGGCATTGGTGCAGAGTTTCGCTCGATGGACTGGTTCTCACTCCTTACTTATTGATTTAGAAGGTCACGGACGGGAAGACTTGTTTGAGGATCTAGACTTGTCACGCACGGTGGGCTGGTTTACCAGTATATTCCCCGTGCTATTAAAGCTTGAGAATCCCAACCATCCCGGAGAGGCGCTCAAATCGGTAAAAGAGCAACTGCGAAGTATTCCCAACCGAGGAGTTGGCTATGGTATCCTGCGCTATCTCAGTACAGATGCGATCGCCCCCGAGAAATTGCAGAATCGAACTCAAGCTGAAGTGAGCTTTAACTACTTGGGTCAATTCGACCAAATGCAGTTAGAGTCAGTAGGGTGGAAATATGCCCAAGAGTCTAGCGGTTCCATCCACAGCCCTAAAGGACAGCGCCGCCATTTGTTGAATGTGAGTGGATTAGTCGTTGAAGGGAAGCTGAAACTGGAGTGGAAATATAGCAAGGATTTCCATCGCAGGGGTACTGTAGAAAATTTGGCGAATGACTATTTAGAAGCCTTAGAAGCTATCATTGCCCACTGTTTATCACTAGAAGCAGGAGGCTACACTCCTTCAGATTTCCCTGACGTTGGGTTAAGCCAGCAAGCGTTGGACGAACTCTTAGCAGAAATTCAATAAAGTCGTCCATGCAAAGAAACTAAAAATCATAGTAGGGTGGGCATTGCTATCCCTGTCAAGGTGTAAGTAAAAAAACGAGGATATCTTCTCTTCGAGACGCTGCGCGAACGCGTACTTCGCGTCTTCGCGGTTTAAAATTTGTTTTGAACCGCGAAGACACGAAGGACGCGAAGGTAAAATCTC
>CAXTSI010000392.1:0-8904 GCA_964246695.1 uncultured bacterium | reverse complement strand
AGGAATTTGATTTTTTACGAGACACGTAGTGCGTTCGCGTTCGCGATCTTCGACGAAAGAGCATCAGCGTCTCCGATACTGAGAAGCGTCGCCCCAAGGGCTTGGAAAAAGGCGTCCTTTTTTTAGGTTCCCCTGGATGGGCGTTCCGTTTAATTTTTAATTTGAGCGAAGCAATTGACCAGGTGCTAGCATTTGCGACGATTCAGGGGCGGGCAGTACTGACCGTGAATCGAGATGATTTTATCCGCTTGCACCGCATAAGTCCAGACAGGGTAATGCAAGAAGTCAATAGAGCGCTTTATACTTTTGTAGCGGATTTACAGTGACTTTAGTTCTATATGCAACAAAGCAGGTAGAGTGAGTGATGCCCACCCTACTGATTTGTAAGATATTTTGAACCTCTACGACCAAGCTTCGCTATAGTCGCAGATTCTTTAAGACAAGAGAATTACTAGTTGTTGTCTTAACATCCCAATCGCCGTTTTATATTAAGCGATCTAGTAGGGTTCCCCGGCTCATCTCTCGGTACAGATGATGCTTCCTGACAAGCAGGCTCCAAGGGCGTAAGTTCCGGGCTGACCACCCGTACAAATTAATCATAGCACGAGCAATGTGTGCACCTTTAAAAAACTCAAATGTCCCTTTCAACTCTTTCAACTGTGTCAAAAATTGTTAAAAAGGACATGAGCGTTTTTTCCTCGAAATTCCCCTACAACCAAATTAACTGACATTTATGGTTGCAGTACCCTTTCTTCAATTACGATGGAGGAGTGCAAAGAAAAGTCTAGAGATCGGGAGCCAGCATATGCAAGCAATCCTTTTAAGCCGTGAAGAGGTTGCGCTACGTGCCAAGCAACTGTACGAGAGCAGAATCCGCCAGGAAATCGAAATAGAAGAAAATATCGGCAAGATGGTGATCGTTGACATTGAGACAGGTGACTATAAAGTTAATGAGAATGGCTTACGCGCTGCTGACTACTTGAGCGAGAAACACCCAAACGCCCGTCTCTTTGGTATCAAAATCGGGTACAACGTCGCTGCATCCTTTGGTGGCGGTGTCATGGAGCGTGTAGTCTAGTGATTTCGGGCATTGTGGCTGATGGGCACGCAATTATTGCCATTCCATTTCGGATTCCAAATCGCGCTGACTTCCCGATTGAGTTTGTGGTAGACACAGGATTTACATGAGCGAGGTAAAATATCTAATGTGAGCGCGATCGCCTTTGTTCACTAGCCCACTGTTATATGACCCTTGTAACCCCTAAACGCTTCACCATAGCTGAGTATCATCACCTAATCAAATTGGGATTCTTGACTGAGGATGACCGGGTGGAGTTGATCCGGGGAGAATTGATGCAAATGGCAGCAAAAGGCACACGACATTCTGTCTGTAATACAAAGTTATTTCACGAGTTAAACAGATTGGTAGGAAATAAAGCCGTTGTTCGTGGGCAAGAGCCGATTATACTGCCTACTGATAGTGAGCCAGAGCCAGATATTGCGATCGCACAAGGTCAAGCTGATGATTACTTGTTGTCTCATCCTCAACCTGAAAATATTCTCTTGGTTATTGAAGTCTCAGACTCTACCCTTAACTATGACCAGAATACAAAGCTATCACTTTACGCTGAAGATGGGATTAGCGATTACTGGATTATTAACTTGGTGGCGAATCAACTAGAACGCTACTCTCAGCCTTACCAAGATGCTCAAGGAAAGTTTGGCTATCGCCTGACGCAAATTGCACTGCGACATGAGTCGGTGACACTCCCTAGTTTTCCCGATTTGTCTCTGGAATTGAATCGAGTGTTTCCAGGTTAGGAAAGTTCACTTAACCAAACACACGAGCAACAGGACAAGTAAACCCAGGTAGTAGCGGTGAACTCATCTCGTCACCGCTAAACAACGTTACTACTAACACCAGTGTTCCCTGTTCTCGTCGATAAACCTGAATTTGCTGCAACTGCCAATCAACAATCCAGTATTCTCTAACACCTTGAGAAGCATAAAGCTTCAACTTGACTTGTCGATCGCGTCGTTCGTTTTGCTCACCAGAAGAGAGAACCTCAACCACCAACTCTGGTGCTGCTGTTAAATGCCCTGCATCATCCAGCACATCTGCTAGTCGTTCATTGCTGATCCAAACCACATCCGGGATAACGTTATCAGCATCGGTAAAGATAATCCCAGGCGCTGTCACTGCCTTTCCCAAACCAGTTTGCCGTGACCATACTTTCAACTCAGTACAAATATTGTCAGCAACTTCTTGATGACCCCAGTGTGGTGTTCGTGTCACAAATAATTCTCCGTCTACAATTTCATAGTGATTGCCATTGTCTGGCATCAATTCTAAATCGGCAGTTGTCCAACGTACCTGGCTAGTTGTAGTCTGGCTCATATCAGCATCCTTTGAGTCTGTTATTCTAATGTACCAACCTTAACTGAGGTTAATTTTGGGATTGCCTATTTTTTCTGGTCAACATTTTTAAATTCTTGAATCATCTTTAACAGTTGTACTTTGAAATGCTGGTCCTTTTCCAACTTTACTGGTAATGTTGATATCACTGTTGCTAAAATCTGATACGCCTCAGGTTGCGTTATTTCTTGGTCTAGTGATTGAATATATTGAGAAAAGTTGACCACTTCACACATTACCTTTTCTAAAGCGATACTCATTTCATTGGAAACGTATTCAGTTCCCTGTGCAGTAGTGACATATGCACTTTCATCCTCATTTAGTTGGATAAATGCGTTTGATTGTTCGCTCATTTTATTTGGAAATTATCAACGCTTAAAATCTTCTCTTAATATTAGTAAATTTATTAACTTTTTTAGATAATTTTAAGAATCTATAGGATTCCTATTTGATTTTTGAAATACACGTAGGCAGGGCTATGCCGCACATATCTGGGTTTTGGTGGGCAGTGCCCACCCTACATTACAAGCAATATTTTTCAAGAATGATTTAGGATTCCTATAGTCCCGGAAATAGAAATCATGCAGCTCTTTACTAAAGTATTAAAGCCAGTTGCCAAATCGTAATCTGGTTTTTACCCCGTCTATTAAGACTGATAGTGTTGGCGTAAGGCACGGTGACCCCAATAACTAATTGCCTTGGCACATGTGCGTCTCGGCCACAGGTTTGCCGCTAAGACGGCTATCTTTTGCTTTACAGCCAATTTCATCTATTTGAACCACAGACGCTCTTGTAGGGGCACAACATTGTTCATGCGTGTCAACTTAAGCTGTAAACCTTGAAAATACAAGAGTTTCTCGTTGCTAGGCTCTGCCTAGTAACGCGCTATCGGGAGGCTCTGCCTCCTTACTTTGGAGGCAGAGCCTCCGAGAATGCATTCCCACGCAGAGCGTGGTCACGAGAAAACGAGCGTCGGTTGTTGCGCGTCAATGGTTTGACCTTAAGTTGACACCAATGAACATTGTTGTGCCCCAGATTATGTGGTTCAACGGACTTGATTTGAAGCTTGGGTCATCTTGCAGATCGAGAGCGCCTTTGTACTCATGCTAACTCATTGTTCTACGTATTCTTGGCGCACAAGAGCGTCTTGGTGAACCAGCGCTGCAGGCGGTGAGACCAGTGCTGTTCGCGAAGCGGCGAGGAATTGGGAGAAGGAGGGAAACCCTCCGTAGGCAACTGGCGAACCCGGAGGGGTTTTCCGCGCCCCGGCGACTGGTGTTAGTGAAGCGTTAGCGACGCTCGTAGCGTCACCCGAAGGGCGGTTCGATAAATTAAGCTTTATAGGAGCATAGCCCCTAGGCAGATCAAAACACACGAGCAACAGGACAAGTGAACCCAGGTAGTAGCGGTGAACTCATCTCGTCACCGCTAAACAACGTTACCACTAACACCAGTGTTCCCTGTTCTCGTCGATAAACCTGAATTTGCTGCAACTGCCAATCAACAATCCAGTATTCTCTAACACCTTGAGAAGCATAAAGCTTCAGCTTCACTTGTCGATCGCGTCGTTCGTTTTGCTCTCCAGAAGAGAGAACCTCAACCACCAACTCTGGTGCTGCTGTTAAATGTCCTGCATCATCCAGCACATCTGCTAGTCGTTCATTGCTGATCCAAACCACATCAGGGATGACGTTATCAGCATCGGTAAAGATAATCCCAGGCGCTGTCACTGCTTCTCCCAAACCAGTTTGCCGCGACCATAGTGTCAATTCCGTACAGATTTTGCCAGCAGTTTTCTGATGACTCCAGTGTGGTGCTCGTGTCACAAATAATTCTCCGTCTACAATTTCATAGCGATTGCCGTTATCTGGCATCAATTCTAGATCGGCAGTTGTCCAACGTACCTGGCTAGTTGTAGTCTGGCTCATATCAGCATCCTTTGAGTCTGTTCTTCCAATGTACCAACCTTAACTGCCCAAGGACGAATTGCACCGCAGCCCACTGGCACTCCATCTTTATTTTTCTGAAAATACGGAATATCTAGACTCGGAATTGTATCACAATTTAAATACTCCAAAATACAATTTCGTTTCAGATTTTTTATGCGATTAGTTACAGATGCAAAAGTTAAACTTGTTTATCCGGGAGCCCCATTCCCATATATCGCTACCTATAAAGCAATTTCTCTTGATTCTCTTAACCTAATTTTTCAACTTAACAATGATGAATTACAGATTTCATTGAACGATTTTCAGCAAGGCAAAGTAAAAATTATTGAAATGTAAATTTTTTGCTCAATTTTCAGGTGAACTCATCTCGTCACCGCTAACACCAGTATTGCCTGTTCTGGTCGAGCAACCTGAATTTACCGTAATTGCCAATCAACAATCCAGTATTCTCGGACACATTGGGAAGCATAAAGCTTCAGCTTCACAAGGAGCATTAGCGTCGTTCGTTATAATTAATAGTCAGGCTGCGAATTGGCAAGTGTGACTGCACGATCCATTAAGGAACAATCACAATGTTAAGAACAGTGTGGGCTATTGTCCGCGAGGGCAAAATTCAATTACTCGAAAATATTTCACTTCCGGATGGTGCAAAAGTGCTTGTGACAGTTTTAGTACAGGAGGAGGAACAGCAGTTTTGGCTGAACGTGAGTGAGGAGTCACTAGCATCCGTTTGGGATAATACCGAGGACGACATCTATGCCGAGTTACTCCAAAAATGATGTGATTTATGAATTTATTTGCTGACAATCCCTGACCATTGCACTTTTTTCTGTTTTTCCCGGCGATAAGAAAAGAAATGCTCTGGAGTTTGGTAAGTACAATAAGGAGCAGAAGCAATCTGTTCGGAACTAATTCCCAACATTTCCATTTGTAAAGCATTCACCCGCCGCACATCCAACCGCACCCGTCCTGGTTGTGGATCTGGCAGTAAGGGAGAATTTGGTAGCTCGTGTAATGCATCCACAATTGCTTTTTCGTCGCTGTGTGGTAGAATAGTGCTACCGACTTCTGCGGCTACCTGCTCGGAGACTTGGTAAACCTCACCCGCGATCGCCGGTCCCATTGCAATTCGCAAATCTTCAAGTTTGCTGCCCTGATTTTGCATCCTGGCGATCGCCTGGGGCACAATCTTACTCGCAGTACCACGCCAACCCGCATGCACAGATGCTACCTGTCCCGTCTTCTGACAAGCAATTAGTACAGGTGTACAATCAGCCGTAGCTACCCAAACTGCTTGTAAAGGTTGCTCGCTCACTAACCCATCTCCCTCTACGAGATCCTCACCATCCGTACCTATTGCAATTTCTTGTGGAGTAAAGACGGTATTGCCATGTACCTGTTTTAAGCGATAAGCTGAAGCCTCTAGATGCAGTACCTTTGTGAGTTCCAATGGCGTTCGAGGCCAAAACTGCTGGGTAAAAAAGCCGTGAGTCCAAGGTTCCAGGAGACTACAAGTCAGGTAGGGAAGTTTTTCCCAAGTACGCCAGTGCCAAGTGTGCATCGTCAACCAAACCTAGAAACAAAATAAAAATCAGCCAATTGATCCTAGCTTGAACAAGTAAAATTGGGTTAACTGTTGTGGGATTAAATCGGCAAAAATTGGCAGCAGCCCTCCATGCAGGGCGTCAGTTTACTTATTTACCATTTTCTTTGCATCTTTTTGATCGAGTATCTTCAACTAACCAAGTCCTCTGGGATCTGCTAAAATCTGGGGCTGAACCAGGATGTGTAGTCATTGCCACCCAACAGACAGCTGGTCGGGGTCAATGGGGTCGCCAATGGATTTCTCCAGAAGGGGGATTATATCTTTCAGTGGCGATCGCACCGAAACTGGAGGCTATGAACAGCTACCAACTAACTTTGGCTACAGCTTGGGGAATTGCCAGACAGTTGCGAGATTGTGGCGTTCCTGTTGGGATTAAATGGCCCAACGATTTAGTCTTGATTTCAATCCCCGATCGGGATTCATACATAAAAACCGCCACCATAGATACAATACCACATTCTCGTACTCCTGATGTGTTAGACAGAGATGAAAACAGCTATAATTGCCAGAAGCTGGGCGGCATTTTGACTGAAACAAAAGTACACAAAGGACAAATCACTCAAGCAGTTATTGGGGTGGGCATAAACTGGGCAAACCCAGTACCAGAAACCGGAATTAATTTAGAAACGTGGCAAGCAAATCAGGCTCCTAAACCAATTTCAAGTCTGGAAATGCTAACCTCTATAGTTTTACTAGGAATAGAATCCGGTATACTATGCCTATTCCAAGAAGGAGTAGATATATTATTATCTCGATATTTAGAGTTGCTAACAAATGTAGGTGAGCGGGTAAATGTCAATAATTTTGCTGCCACCGTAGTTGGTGTGACTCATACTGGGGAACTTCATGTTCGCATGGAAACATCTGAACTGAAAACAGTAATAACACCAGAAATTTACCTCCAGCCCGGTACAATCAGTTTGGGCTACCGTAAATCCTCTAAGTAACCAAGAGGCTGTTTAGGCTACTTACAAACAACACAACCAGAACCAATGACGCAGCGCAATAATGGCGATAACCATTTGCACCACCCATGGCAGCGATCGCTGCCAGCACAGAGCCTCTGTTGGCTTAGCAGCTTCAGCCTGCTGAGCAGCGGCTTCGTGTATGCCCAAGAAGCAGCAATAGACAACATCGTTCCCACTGTTGAAAATTCCGGTTCGGCAGCAGTTGTAAATAAAGTTAGAAAATATACTGTTGAGCCTCATCGCAGTGCCTCAGCACCAGAATCGGCTTCGCAGCCAGAATTTGCCCAACGCCGAGCTAGACTCAGACAGAGACTAAGTAAGTTAGAAATTTCCCAGCAAGCAGAGCCAGTCAGACACTCTCAACCCAAAAATGACGCTTCAACAAACGAGGTAGTGGTCAGAAAGTCAACACCCCAAGTAGAAATTTCCGCGTCAAAGTCGGGTGTTAGAAGTTTGAGAGCTAAATTAGAAGCTTCGCGGCATGTTCCTGTAACCGCAGCGACTGCGCCAACTGCTCCTCGCTCGAATGACGATAAAGTTCCCCAAGCAACAAAACCTTCAAACAACTCCAATAGTACTAGCAACGGGATTGCGGAAAAACCCAAAGATTTCAACAACGCTTATATTGACCCCACAAATTACAGCACAGGTGCCACTCATAAGTATGAAGCACCATTATCTGTGGTGTTCACAGAACGCTCCGGCGGTTGTCGAACAATATTGGCACAAGGTGTTTCAGGCAGTTGCGTCAAATCACCCCTCATCTCTTCTGTTCGTCAGCGTTTAGCTGATGCCGATCCGAAGCTACCCACCAAGCACGTGCCCAGTTGGATCGGCAGAAGTCAAACTGCGCATTTAGTAAACGTTACCCCAGATCGGCATGTTTCTCCCAATGAAACTAATGCCAACAGTGGATCGCGTTCCACTCGCATTGCGAATAGTGAAGACAACACTCCCATACGTTCCACTCGGATTGCGAATAGTGGTGTGACTAAGAGCGACTGGCACCCGAATCGGTTTATCCCCAACAATTTTACCCCCACAACGCCAGTTAATTCGGCGCCGAACGCACCGACAGGTGGTGCTTTGCCCGCACCGATGACCTCTGACAACCTTGCCCCCCGCCCCAGCAATGTGGCTTACAATATCCCACTGGCATCAACATTGCCACAAATTGCTGATGCTGGCAGATTGATTTATGGTGTTGCGGGATTGATGTTTCCCCTTTCTGTCCCAGCGCCGATGACTTCTTTGTTTGGTTGGCGCGTTCATCCCATCACAGGCGATCGCCGTTTCCACGCTGGCACTGATTTGGGTGCGGCAACGGGAACACCTGTTTTAGCAGCCTACCGTGGTCAAGTAGAGATGGCTGACTACATGGGCGGCTACGGCTTAGGCGTTATACTTAACCACAACAGTGCTCAACAAACACTCTACGGTCACATGTCAGAAATCTTTGTTCAACCCGGTCAGTGGGTAGAACAGGGAACTGTGATTGGGCGGGTTGGCACTACTGGTAATTCCACAGGTCCTCACCTACACTTTGAGGTGCGTCAGCTGACAGCAGAAGGATGGGTTCCTGTTGACCCAGGCGTTCAATTAGAGTCCGCCCTCAGTCAATTAGTTCAAGTCTTGCAGACAGCTCAGACAACTCAGACAACTGAGCAACCAGGTAGCTAAATTGAGAATTGTGCCAATTTTACATAGATCGGGACTTACGCATTGACAGAAATAATCAAGTATGGGGTAGTTTCGGTAGGGCAGCGGAGCAACCCCTACGGGGAATTCAAAAGTCAAAATTCAAAAGTCAAAAGTAATAAATAATTCTTAATTTTGACTTTTGACTTTTGACTTTTGACTTGGAGCGAAGCGACTTACCGCGCCCTTACCACGTAGTCAACTCTACGAGATGAAACGTCCGAATTCCGTTATACACATGATGTTCAATTTGTGAGCGTGCGTAAG
>CAXTSI010000391.1:0-8979 GCA_964246695.1 uncultured bacterium | reverse complement strand
AATCCCCACTTCGTGGGGGCCCCGAGTTCCCCACTCCCTACTCCCCATTCTTAACTCAGAAGTCGCTTCAACCAAGACAATTTGCCCTTATAGGGAGGGTATAAAAACTTAAAGTCTAGTAAAAAAGGTTTGTGTAAGACACTTTTGTAATGGGAAAAGGTGTCAAAACTGGCTTTACCATGATATTTACCGATACCGCTATTACCTACACCTCCAAATGGTAGAGATGAAACACTCATATACATCATTGTGTTGTTGATGCCGACTCCACCAGAGGAGGTTTCCCGGCATACTCGTTGTTGCAAGTTTTTGTTATTAGAAAATAAGTATAAAGCCAAGGGTGAGGGTCTAGAGTTAATTATGGCGATCGCTTCTGTGATATCTGTATATTCAATCACAGGCAGGATAGGACCAAAAATTTCTTCCTCCATAACGGAATCTGTTAAGGAAACACGATCAATAACTGTGGGGGCAATATAACGCTCCGAAAGGTTAGTTTCTCCTCCAATCCTGATTTTGCCATCTTTTAAAAGATTAACCAACCGCTCTAAGTGTTTATTATTGATAATCCTGCCATAATCAGAACTGTTAGCTGGGTTATCGCCATAAAATTCTTGGATGCAACCTTGAATAGCATCTAACAAATTTTCCTTGATAGTTTTATTGACTAAAAGATAGTCAGGCGCGATACAACTTTGTCCAGCATTGATAAACTTGCCCCAAGTAATGCGTCTGGCAGTCAGTTCAATATTGATGTCAGAATCAACAATGCAAGGAGATTTGCCGCCCAATTCCAGAGTCACAGGCGTGAGATGTTTTGCTGCTGCTTCCATGACTATTTTGCCCACAGCTATACCACCAGTAAAAAAGATGTGGTCAAACTTTTCTGCTAGTAGTTGCTGACTAGTTTCCACCCCTCCTTCTACCACTGCAATATAAGCCGGATCAAAATGTTTGAGGATAATCTCACATACAATCCGAGATGTGTGGGGAGCAAGTTCTGAGGGTTTGAGAATTGCACAGTTTCCAGCAGCGATCGCCCCTACAAGCGGTGCAATAATTAGCTGAAATGGATAGTTCCAAGGACCAATAATTAAAACTACCCCCAGCGGTTCTGGATAAATTCTTGCTTCTGCGGGTAATAGTTGAACGGGAACTGCTACTTTCTGCGGCTTAGTCCAAGTTTTGAGATGTTTAATAGCATAGTCAATTTCTTTTAAAATCAAGACAGTCTCAGTTGCAAAACTCTCAAGTTCCGGTTTATTTAAATCTGCCTTTAATGCCTGAAAAATCGCTGATTCGTATTCAATTATTATTTCTTTTAAACTTTTCAGTTGCTGAAAGCGAAAATCAATATCTTTTGTTTTACCAGTTTGAAAAAAATCACGTTGGTTGCAGATAATGTCAGTCGTTGATACTTGATTCCTCATCTTTTTTCCTCACCAGCTGCAAAAGTCTTTTTCTTAGTATTCTTCTTTGCGTCTTTGCGCGGCAGTTCAGATCGCCGGAAGCCGGCGCTCTGCCTGCCTTGTCTTTGCGTGAGACAAAAAATTATTTATGCAAGAAGTCTACTATTTTATCGGTAGACGTACAACAAATACACTACCTTTACCAACCTCTGAATTCACCTGAATGCTGCCTTGATGTGCCTCGACAATTCGATGAGAAAGGTACAGTCCTAAGCCACTACCAGAACGCTTGTGACTTCCTTGGCGAAATCGTTCAAACAAGATTGCTTGCTCTTCAAAGGGAATACCTTGACCTGTATCTGCTACCTCAATGGTAATGCTATCATCTGCAGCCGCACTTTTCAAACGGATGGTCACTGAACCGATATCGGTAAATTTAATCCCATTACCTATTAAGTTGGTAAAAAGCCGATGTAGCTCTAAGCGATCGCCTATAATGCTGATAGTTTCCTCACCAAAATCCAGATTTACTGAAAGTTGCTTTTCGTCAGCTAAAGGAGTTAATTCTTTAGCGACCTCTTCTAGTAACTGGTGTAGATTAACTGGTTGAAACACCAGAGTTTTGCGACCAGCTTCAAAGCGATAAACTTCCAGCAAGGTATTGACCATTTGCAGCAGGTTGCTGTTACTGCGAGCCATAATGCCAATCACTTCCTGCATTTGCGCTGATAGATCCCCCAACGCTCCCTGTTGAAACAGTAGCAGTATCCGGTCAGCCGCCACTAAGGGAGTGCGTAAGTCGTGGGTAAGACGGGAGACAAAATCTTGCCGTTGGTGAGCGATTTCATCACGTTCATCGATAGTATGTTTGAGGCGAAGGAGCGATCGCACTCGTGCCAGCAATTCGTCTACTGTGACAGGTTTGCGGATAAAATCATCAGCACCCAAGTCTAATCCATGAGCGACATTAGGTGAGTCGTGGGCGGTAATCAGCAGAATTGGGATAAAAGGCAATTCCGTATTTTCCCGGACGCGCTTAGTGACTTCGTAACCATCCATTCCGGGCATCATCAGATCCAGCAATACTAAGTCACAAGGAGATTGGACGATTTTTTCCAGAGCATAAGCACCATTTTCTGCCGTACTAACTGTGTAGCCTTCCTCCTCCAAAATGGTTTTGATTAAAAACACATTATCTGGAGAATCATCTACAACGAGAATTTTGTCAGATTTAGAAGATTGTGAACTCATGGGACGGAAAGATATATAGTAAAAGTAAATTGTTATAAAATCAGATTCAGCAGCGAGAGTGGAAGTCGCCTGCGGATACTCCCAAGATTTTGCAAGAAATATTAAGTTTGCTGGCAACAGATGATGTTGGCAACGGATTAAAAACGGATGTAACGGATAAGTTATCTATGAGAATAACAGATCAAGCATCCGCTACATCCGCTACAACATCCGTTGCCGCATCCGCTACAGAAGAAGTTCTATTGGTTGAGGTTTCTCAACTCTTTGTGCTCATCAAACGGAATGCTGGTATTGATGAAAAAGTTGGTATAGCCTATGCCAACTCACTTTTAAGTGATGAAGGTCAAAGACTTGTAGAGCAAGCAGGTTATGTGCCTATCCGTAATAGCAAGTGAGTACAACTTTGCCTGCTTAGATTAAATCTCACTTTCCTGACGTGGATCTTCTTGGGGAGGATGCCAGCCAACTCGTACCCAAAGCCGCCGAGATTTCTGAATGAAACCATTACCACGACGTTCATCATTCATATCAAGTCGATTACACGTTGCTCGACCTATTGGGGTTGTTCCTAAAATTTTGATACCATCTAATGTCCAGATAAAATGTTCTGACCACTGCTGCTTCCGAGGATTAAATAAAGGGACTTCCTCTTGAGTTTTGGGGTCAATTCCCGAAGTGAAATTATAGCGCCGTTCATTACAACGACGGCAGCATAAAGCTAAATTTTCCCGTTCATCCGAGCCACCTAGAGACTGTGGAACAATATGATCGACAGTGAAGCGGTCAGTATTTACAAATTCTGGGGAGTGGCAATACTCACAGAGGGATTTTGCTCTTTCACCGACGATTTCTCGGATGGAGTTGGGAACCATTTTGATTCAGCAGCTAAAACAGAATTAGCATAGGTAAAAATCTGTGCCAACTCAGATATACCATCTAATTCAGCTTTTTCTTCTGGCGTGATTAATCCTAATTTGCTTCGTTCTAGCAGTTCATCTGAGCGAGCTTGCAGCTCATCAGTAAATTTGAAAAGATTAAGATTATTCGCTTTTTCAAGTCTAATTCCTGTTTCCAACCAGTATGAAGGTTCGATCATTAATTTTGGAGTCATCATGGGTTGAACATGGAATACTGCACTTTAATCTTAGCTTTTAAAAAGCGCTAATGCCGTCAACAACGGGTAACGGTAGATTCCGCGCAACCCGCAACAAAATCCACTCTGACAAAACCTCTGCTAATTCTTCTCTACAGGCATCTTTAGTACCTGCATTAGCCCAAACGCCTTGATAACCGGGAATTTCCCCATAGAAAGTGTCATCATCTGACAAAATTTTATACTTTGCTTGATGCATTGCAGCTTGTATGTATTTTGTCAACATAACTTATAGTGTCCTAATTATCTAGAAATAGTTTAGCTAAATTAACAGCCATCTGTGACCCAACGATCGTATCCTCACTCCATACATAGTGCGATCGCTTCTCTTGGATGAGCAATCGCATTTGGGAGAGATAACACGATGGCGTTGTTGAGGATGTAAAATCAGCCTTGACTTAAATAGAATAGAGATGAACAAATTGTGGAACCCAGTGACGCCCAATACTTAATTGTCAACGCCTTACAAACCCTTGAGTTAATGACTTACAATACATATGAGCGAGACAGAGGTTTATGGTTTATTGCTACTCTAAGTCCTGTTTTACCAGTAGCAGTAATCACCCAAGATGGAGAAATTTATCCTATAGAGTGGCTTGGGGGCAATGACAACAACTAACGGTAATAGCAAACAACAGCAAGTACGCCGAATGGTCAAACTTGGAAGCATCGCAAGGCAACGACATTTAGATGCTGGAGGTAATCCTCATCTGTCAGTGGGGAATCTGAACAACAACGATACTCTCACCACAGAAGAGAGACAAGAATTTTTAGACTTAGCGAATCAGGTTTTTGATGATGAATCTATCGCAAACTATCTCAAAAAAAATGGCACTTGGCGAGAGCGGTTTGCAGCGATGAAAGAAAGCATGAGGATAGTCGAATAGTTGTTTAGAAGTGCTGACATTTGGGAGAGGCGAGCGCTAAAAATCAGAACTTCTACGTTCCTGCTTAGTCTTTTGAACTCTCTCAAGAAGTTCAGAAAAACGAGTAGCATCTTCGAGGTCTGCTATAGTTCCAGTTGCCAAAACAGGTTCAGTACCCAGCTTGTCCATATAAGCATGAAAAGCTTGTTCATCATCTCGATGTTCAAGTATGTAGGCGCGAAGTTCTGCCCTACTCATGGAGTGAAAATTTAGCTGTGTCATAGGAACTCCCACCTACCATTACGGTTAATCACAATTTCTGTCTCTTCTCCTGCCAAGATGAATATCTGCCCTGTACGTTTATCTAGACGCACCACGAAAATAGGTCGATACATATTGGTTAATCTTTGGCAGAGAGTAAAGCAAACTAATGCCTGTTCTGTAGTCGGAAGAATAACTGCTCCTTTATCAGAGGTACTATATGCTTAATCTACATCATTAAGTAGGCGATCGCAGTTGGGAAAGATGACGCTTCGGGCGTCTGATGGTAATGGGTTTGCCAAGCGACCACCTAAGAAGTACAAGACTACGTTTGTATCTAACAAAATTAAAGGTTGTATCAACGCCACTCATCCCTATTCTCCCCCAGATGTACTCTCGTTGAGAAGCTGCTGGAATTCTTCTGTAGAACTAACGGTAATTGCATTTGTGAAGAGGGTTCGCAGCAAAGACTGATCCTCAATACCATTGATGACTTCCACAACTGGCTCAGGTGCTACTCCAAACCGCGTCTGTAGGATTTTAATCACATTCTCTTGTAAATTTTGGAGCATTCCTTGCTCAATACCTTCTTCTTTTGCCAGTCGCTCAATACTTGTTACGTACCGCATTCTCTTTGCCTCCTCGTAACTTCTCACTTCTTGTTTAAAACTACGCGCCAACTCCTTTGGCAACACCATCACCCAGTCGATAAACCGAAATAACCCGAAAATATCTTCTCGGGTATATCCCCGTTCATACAGCCTTCTGGTTAGGCTCAATTTCCACTGTAACCGACTTTCTGGGTTTCGATGCGTTGCCTTGGTTTTCAGATAGTGAATTAAAAATTAAAAATTAAAAATTAAAAATTCAGTAAAAATGGGGAAGACTATAAATAGGATAAAAATTATAAAAGTATAAAGCTCTTCTTGAAATCTCTTTTATTTGGCATTTTTAATTCTTAATTTTATGAAGAAAGATATTTGTGAGCGTACCTTTGCCTTTTCAGTTAGGGTAGTAAAATTGTGCCATTTTTTAGATGAAAAACCAGGAGTAGGACGAACCCTTGCTAAACAGTTGTTAAGGTCGGGAACATCTATCGGAGCGAATGTAGAAGAGGCGCAGGCTGGGCAGAGTAAAGCAGATTTTATTAGCAAAATGATGATTGCACTCAAAGAATCTCGTGAAACACGGTATTGGTTAAGGTTGCTTGTTGTTGCCGAAATTGTACCTAAAGAAAAGATTAGTCAACTACAAGCTGAAGCAGATGAGTTGACACGCATTCTCGGTGCCATCATTGTTTCTACCAAAGACTCCTAAAATCATAATTCTTCCAATTTTTAATTTTTAATTTTTAATTTTTAATTTTTTCCTCCCTTAGAACAAGAAATAACGCTGCGCCATTGGCAAAACTGTCGCAGGTTCACAAGTCAGCAACTCTCCATCTGCCCTCACTTCATAAGTTTCCGAGTCTACTTCAATATGAGGTAGCGCGTCGTTCAGCTTCATATCCCGCTTACTTAACTGGCGTGTTCCAGAAACAGCAACCGCTGTTTTTTGCAACCCTAACTGACTCTTAATTTCCCTTTCTAACGCCGCTTGCGAAACAAAAGTTAACGAAGTAGAGTGACGCGCACCCGCAAAACTGCCAAACATTGGTCGCATATGCACTGGTTGCGGTGTAGGAATACTAGCATTGGCATCGCCCATTTGTGACCAAGCAATCATTCCTCCCTTAATCACTATCTCCGGCTTCACACCAAAAAACGCCGGACGCCATAAGCACAAATCTGCCAGTTTTCCCTCTTCCACTGAACCCACATACTGAGCAATACCGTGAGTAATTGCTGGATTTATCGTATACTTAGCAACATACCGCTTAGCCCGAAAATTATCAGACCTCTCCCCAACCCCTCTCCTAATAGGAGAGGGGCTAGGGGTGAGGTCACCTCGCTGCACTTTCATCTTGTGCGCTGTCTGCCATGTACGAATAATCACCTCACCAACCCGTCCCATCGCCTGAGAGTCGGAAGAAATCATGCTAAATGCCCCAAGATCGTGCAGAATATCTTCAGCGGCAATGGTTTCGCGGCGGATACGCGACTCGGCAAAGGCGACATCCTCGGCAATTCCAGGATCGAGGTGATGGCATACCATCAGCATATCCAGGTGTTCATCTAAGGTATTGACGGTGTAAGGACGTGTGGGGTTGGTGGAAGATGGTAGTACATTAGCCTCCCCACAAACTTTAATAATGTCCGGTGCGTGACCACCACCTGCGCCTTCGGTGTGGTAAGTGTGGATAACACGCTTTTTGAAAGCGGCAATGGTATCTTCCACAAACCCCGCTTCGTTCAAAGTATCTGTGTGAATTGCTACCTGCACATCGTACTCATCGGCAACACTCAGACAGGTATCAATTGCTGCTGGGGTAGTTCCCCAATCTTCGTGTAGCTTTAACCCCATTGCACCCGCTTGCACTTGTTCTACCAGTCCTTGAGGTTGGCTAGCGTTGCCTTTACCTAAAAATCCCAGGTTCACCGGGAAGGCATCAGCAGCTTGCAGCATTCGGTAAATATTCCAAGGTCCAGGGGTGCAGGTAGTAGCGTTTGTACCCGTAGCCGGACCAGTACCGCCGCCAATCATGGTAGTAATGCCAGAAGCAATAGCAACTTCAATCTGTTGGGGACAGATAAAGTGTATGTGGGTGTCGATACCGCCCGCAGTGAGAATCATTCCTTCTCCAGCTAAGGCTTCAGTTCCTGGACCAATAATAATATCTACGTTGTCTTGAATATAAGGATTTCCGGCTTTACCAATTTTGAATATCTTGCCATCTTTAATGCCGATATCGGCTTTGACTACACCCCACCAATCGAGAATCAAGGCGTTGGTAATGACCAAATCAACGGCGCCATCTGCGTTAGAAATGGGGGATTGTCCCATGCCGTCACGGATGACTTTACCGCCGCCAAATTTTACTTCTTCGCCGTAGGTGGTGAAGTCTTGTTCAACTTCTATAAATAATTCTGTGTCGGCTAGTCGGATGCGATCGCCTACTGTTGGACCAAAGGTTTCCGCGTAGGCGCGGCGATCCATTCTGTAAGTCATGGTTACTCCTGAAGAATTTTGAACCGCGAAGACGCTAAGGACGCGAAGGTTTTTTAAGTGTCTAGTTGTCCGTTTATTTTGGCGTTGAAGCCGTAGACTTGGCGAGTACCGGCGAGGGGGACGAGTGTGACTTCTTTTTCGTCGCCTGGTTCAAAGCGGACTGCGGTTCCTGCGGGGATGTCGAGGCGCATTCCTCGCGCTTGAACTCTTTCAAAGTTTAATGCGGTGTTGACTTCGTAAAAGTGAAAGTGGGAACCGACTTGAATTGGGCGATCGCCTGTGTTTGACACACACAACTTCACAGTCGGACGACCAACATTTAGTTCTATTTCCCCTTCCTGAACTATATATTCTCCTGGAATCATACTTTGCGCCTTTGCGTCTTTGCGTGAGTTTTATCTAATCGGATTATGCACTGTTACCAACTTCGTCCCATCAGGAAAAGTCGCTTCCACCTGCACTTCATGCACCATTTCTGGCACACCTTCCATCACCTGATCCCGCGTTAACAGCGTTGTACCATAACTCATTAATTCTGCTACCGTTTGCCCATCTCTCGCACCTTCTAAAATGGCAGCAGAAATATATGCCACCG
This sequence comes from uncultured bacterium, assembly GCA_964246695.1. Taxonomy (GTDB): domain Bacteria; phylum Cyanobacteriota; class Cyanobacteriia; order Cyanobacteriales; family Nostocaceae; genus Stigonema. The sequence goes on along the minus strand of CAXTSI010000391.1, from coordinate 336 downwards.
CTTCCGGATAATTCAGTTTCAAACCTCTTCCCTTACGCCTTTCTGCTAACAACGCAGCCGTAAAAATCAACAATTTATCTTTTTCCTGCGGCGTCAGTTGCATCTCCTACCTCTCCTCCTCCTCTCTTGGCGGTTCGTTAAATTTGCCAAACCCTCGGTAGACAATTCCCACGACTTAAAAAAGACAGACGCAGTAACTGCCAAACACTTATAAACCAGTTTCGCACCTCCGAAGTCACAGAACCACGATATCGACACAATAATCCATTTTCTAAAAGAGTCACCCCTGCTGAGGAAGGGGGAGTGGGGAGTGGGGAGGAGCCAGCGCCGTGCGGG
>CAXTSI010000390.1:2681-9022 GCA_964246695.1 uncultured bacterium | reverse complement strand
TCTCAGCCCCCAATTATACCTCAATATCGCACCAAGTTAAGATGCGTTTGCCCTGCTCAACTATAGAAATTGGTATAAATCTCTGGATTGAACCAACTGAAGCAATAATTTCAAATTTACCTGTACTGCATCCAGCTGTGAAATTTCCATGTTGATCAATTGTTCCACCGCCGTTAGTTGTCCAGCACACAGTTTCCTGTAGCATTTTATTGCGCCGTTGATCTAATACTTGCCCTACAAACTGTTGAACCTGACCAAACTCTAGTTTAACAGTAGTGGGTGTAACAATTAAGTAGGTGGCTTTAAGAGGTTCAATGAAAGATTTCGCCTGTTTGTAAATACCAGATCCAAATTTTCTGACAACTGCCTCCAACAAGAAGACTATTATTAGGACTTATTGCTAGAGAAGTAATAGTATCTGTAGGGCAAGTTTTTGGTTCTTTTTCTGAAGATCCCATCAAATAAGGATTATAACCATGAAGAACCCAGTAAGCTGATTGTTTTAGCTTCTCTGAGGTATCTCGTCGTAGAGAATACTCCATGAGAAAATCAAAACCTTGTTGACCATATTGCAAAGTTTCTGCTAAAGCTTCAAGCCTTTGCTGTTCATTTCCACTAGCTAAACGTCGCTGGATTTCTCGAATTCCTTTAAGCATTGTTCTATTTCCTCGCGGCTCATCAAAGTGTTTCTGATAGTATTCCCAAATTAAGGGGGAACCTAACCAAGGTCTAAGCCAACGAAATGATCTCGTGTCACTTTTCCACCAACTCTCACCTGCCAATATGAAACAAGCCTTACTCCAAGAATTTCGCGGCTGCCTACAGCTATTTAGGCAAAGCCCATGATGCCACGCAATGAAGCTGACAGATGCCATATTGCTGACCCGTAACGCTTACAGCGGCAGATTTAAGTAGATGGACGAAAATATATACAGTCATTGCGAGCGAAGCAATCCCAGCCGCAAGCGAATTGCTTCTTGATCGCTTCGCACGAGTTCGCGGCGGACATTGTGTAATTAATTCTGTCTGACTACTTATCCGCTATGATTAGGGCGCTTAAGTTATCATGAAAATGGGTTTAGAAGTGGCAGCACGCCGGAATGACCCGAACTATCTGCAAATAGCGGGTGACGTTAAAAAAGAGCTAACTTTGGGTGAAGGATTAGAGCAAGCGATTACACTATGGCTTGAACACTTAGACAAATCTAAGGATGGAGCAGCATGACTACGGCATCAGCGCCCTTACGACTTTACACTTTTGATGAGTATTTAAACTACGATGATGGCACGGATACACGGCGTGAGTTGGTACGTGGGAGACTAGTTTTAATGACGCCTCCCACTGTTATACATTTGCTAATTGCAAAATTTATCGAACGGGTTTTAGACACTGAAATTACTCGCCTGAAATTGCCGCTAGTTGCTTTAAGAGAAGCGGGAGTACAAACCGAGTTTGATTCTTCCAGATTACCCGATGTTTGTGTGGTAACAGAACAGGAAGTATCTGAATTAATGAATAAACCAGCAGTGTTTCGTGTACCTGCCCGATTAGCTGTTGAGGTGGTTAGCCCTAGTTCGGTGAAGCGAGATTATGAAGAAAAGCTGCTTGAGTATGCCAACAAAGGTATTCAAGAATATTGGATCGTTGACCCTATTGTTAGTCGGGTAACAGTGTGCCGTTTGATTAATGGGTGCTACGAATCATTTGTCTTCACCGGAAATCAGCAGATTATCTCTTACGCTTTCCCTGAACTAAATTTAACGGTCAAACAAATATTAGCAGCATGAGCGATTATTTTAACTGCCCACGGTGCGGCTATGCTCTCAATCCAGTAGAAGAATTGGCGATGCTGGTTCGCAGGCAAGTTATATCTGAGCATCAAAACAACAGCAAAAAATTACCCAAACAACAGTTAGACAAATGGCGTGGCTTTTTGCCTAGGCGTGTAGATGCTTTGGAGTTCCAGCAAGAACTGAGACGAGAATGGGATGATAGAGGTGTAAGCGTTTCTTTGACTGAATGAAGTTCGCCTAAGCCTGTCCTACTACTATGATATGAGTGGGTTACTAATTAGATAAAAGTTATCTTGTGAATTCTATGTTTGAGTGGAAACCAGAACAAACTCTTCTTGAAAAAGTAACAACTCTTGCTCATGAAAAAGGTCAATCTCCAGAGTCAATTGTGACTGAAGCGGTTAGGCTATACTTGCAAACCCAATCGTTAGAACCAGTTGATAATACTGTTCCCGATCCATTAATTGGCTTATTTGCTGCTTCGGCTGATTTAGCTATAAAGTCGGAGGATATTTTGCAAGCAGAAATTACTGAAAAATCTGGGTGGACATGGAAAGAACCCCACCTGTAGCTGACACAGGCTTTGTTGTTGCTTTGCTAAACTGTTCAGATGTAATATAAAGATGGAGCGATCGCCTGACTTTATGGTTTTCCCTACTAGCGTGAGGAGCAACGCTTGGAAGCTTTGTGTATATTGAACTTAAGGCAAAAAAACTATAGCACAAACTCTATGTCTATTTATAACGAGATATATAGCCAAGTAGAAAGGCTCAGTGCTGAAGAATAACTGCGACTTTTAGAAGAATTGGCGATGCAGGTTCGCTTGCGAGTCACATCTGAGCATCAAAACAACAGCAAAAAATTACCCAAGCAACAGTTAGATAAATGGCGTGGATTTTTGCCTAAGCGTGTAGATGCTTTGGAGTTCCAGCAAGAACTGAGACGAGAATGGGATGAATAGTCAATATTTGCTGGACACCAACATTCTTATTTATTACTTCAATGACGAGCCAGATGTCCAGCCTATATTTGAAGAAAATCAAGCAGGCGATGCTGTAGGATTTTAATGTCTGTTTACTTGGGTAGAATCGCTTTGCTACCCAAAATTAACCGAGGATGAGGCCACCCAAATACGAGAATTTTTGCGTACACTTAATAGTGTATCGTTAACGGAATCAGTTTTAAATTGTGCTGCTGAAATCCGGCGCAATTCTCGCATGAAATTAGCAGATGCTTTAATTGCAGCTTGCGCCTAGGTTGAAGGATTAACATTGGTGACTCGTAATGTTAATGATTTTAGGCGCGTTGATGGGTTGATTCTGTTAAATCCCTTTGATTAGAATTGGCGATCGCTTTTCTAGTAAGTGCGCTCGTTGGCTTGGTGAACAGAGATACACTTAATAGCTCAAGTTCGTCGATAATATCGTGACATCCTCTACTCGCGATCGCTTCGTCTGGGGATCTAATTCTCAATTTTGCGTGTTGAAGGCTGAGAGGAAATGTAATAGCATCTAATTAGTATTTAATTATGTGCGTAAAGTTATGATTGACCTCTCACAAGATATCCACTCCCTTACGGACTTCAAGCGCCGTACCACCGAGTTTATCAAGCAGATAAAGGAAACCAAGCATCCGCTGGTCCTGACTGTGAACGGCAAAGCTGAGCTTGTGGTTCAGGATGCAGAGTCTTATCAGGAACTCCTTGAGGCAGCCGAGTTTGTGGAAACCATTAAAGGAATTCGCCGGGGACTCGAACAGATGAAGCGGGGCGAAGGGCGTCCCGCTGAGGAGGTCTTTCAAGAGCTACGGCAAAAACTCGGTATTCCGAATGACTAAAGATTACCGAGTCATCATTGAGCCTGAAGCACTTGCGGGAATCGAGAGTGCGTATGAGTGGATTCAAGGTTACTCGCCAGAGCGAGCAAGCACGTGGTTAAATGGACTCCTTGACGCCATCCAGTCACTGAGCACAATGCCTTTACGCTGCCCCTTGGCTCTGGAGAATGATTATTTTGAGGAAGAGATACGACAACTTCTTTACGGCAAGAGGGGTAGGGTGTACCGGATTCTCTTCACGATTAGAGACTCGGAAGTGCATATCCTCTTTGTGCGACACAGCGCTCAGGCTCCTTTGTCAGAACGTGAACAGACCCTTTCCTAACGTTGGTAGCACTCAAGACGAGCAAGACAACACAGAAGCTCCGGGTAACTAAGTAGCTAGGTGCGATTAAACCAACAGATGTAAACAATTGTAAATTACCCAAAAGGTTTGTAGTTGCGCTTTAGCGCTAAAGCGTTGGGCTACTTTTCCAATGAATGATAGCTGCATTTCACCTGCGATCGCATCACCAAAAAACCATTGGCGATCGTGCGTACATATGGTTACGAAATACCATTTATTTGCTGCATAGTCCCGGTTTGGCAAACGAATAGATTCAACTCGAAATTTGTCTTTGAATTTCGGCTTCATCGGTTTGTCCCATATATGTGTAGAGAGGCGAAATTTCGCGTCTCTACATTCGGCGTCTCTACAGGGTTATCATCTACTCAATTCCCTCAATCCGATCCTCAACCTCCTGATACAACTCGCGCAGCAATTCCAAATTGTTCTCACTCGTCTCCCAATAACCGCGACCATTCACTTCCAACAAAGTGGAGACAATCTTGCGGAAAGAATGGGGATTGAGATTCATCAAGCGCTTGCGCATCTCTTCATCCTGAATAAACGTGGAATTGGTATCCTCATATATCCAGTTATCCACAGCACCAGCAGTTGCACTCCAACCAGTCGTATTGACTAACCGCTTCGAGATCTCCCGCACACCTTCATAACCGTGAGACAACATCCCTTCATACCACTTGGGATTTAACAACTTGGTACGGGAATCCAAACGCACGGTTTCTGATAAAGTACGCACTTGAGCATTAGCTGTCGTCGTATCAGCAATGTAAGATGCTGGTGCCTTACCATCATCTCGCAAACTGGCAACAAGCTTAGTGGGATCGGAGTCGAAGTAGTGAGAAACGTCCGTCAAGCTAATCTCGGAAGAGTCGAGATTTTGGAAAGTCACCTCAGCAGTTTTCAGGGTGCTTTCAAAAATCTGCCGCGATTCTTCCATCGTACCGGGGCTATCAGCACTGAAGGCAAAAGATTTCCGCTTCAAGTACATTTCCTGCAACTCGGCTTCACTGTCCCAAGTACTGTTTTCCACCGCCAAGTTGATATTTGACGAGTAGGAACCAGAAGCATTGGAGAAAACGCGAGTCGCTGCTTGACGCAAATTAATGCCCATGTCCTCTGCTTGCTGAAGGGCATGTTTGCGGACATAATTCATCGATGGCGGTTCATCTGCTTCCGCTGCCATTTTCACCCCTTGATCCAGCAGGTTCATTTGGTTAATGAACAAGTCGCGGAATACACCAGAACAGTTGATCACCACATCAATACGGGGGCGTCCCAACTCGGATAAAGGTATCAATTCTAACTTGTTCACCCTTCCCAAAGCATCGGGAACTGGACGCACACCAATCATCCACATAATTTGTGCCAGTGATTCCCCGTAGGTTTTGATGTTATCTGTTCCCCAAAGCACACAGGCAATTGTTTCCGGATACTTGCCGCCGTTTTCTGTTCTTTGACGTGCCAAAAGTCGGTCTACGACAATTTTTGCCGATACTACAGCAGCAGTGGTGGGGATGGACTGGGGATCGAGGGCGTGGATATTTTTACCTGTGGGCAACACATCCGGGTTGCGGATGGGATCGCCACCTGGTCCAGGTATAACGTACTCGCCTTCTAACCCTTGAAGTAATGCTCCCAGTTCGTTGTCAGCACAAACTTGCTGCAAGCAGAATTCCAGATACTCAAATAGATTTTGGATTTTAGATTTGGGATTGGGAATTTGGGAATTAGAATCTAAAATCGGAAATCCCAAATCCAAAATTGCTTGCACCCAAGGCTCTTTTTTACCCATATTAAAGAAGTTGAGCTTGGAAACAAGCGAAACCCTGCCTTCAGCATCGGTTTGCTCTTTCACAAGGGCGGTCACTGCAGCACGAGTTGCCATTGTGATGTCTTGCAGCAACTGAACATCTTCTAAAATGCCTTTGTCGCTGTTTTGGTAAATCTCGTCGATGTCTCGCCCGATACTGCTGGCAATAATTCGCGGCAAACTGAGAATTTCGTCCTCTGCACGATCCAAGTTGCCGATGTTGACTAGGGTAGCAATTGCTTCCTCGGCGGTGGGAGGTTTCCCAATTACGTGTAATCCACAAGGCAACAGTCGCGATTCAATCTCCATCAACTTGCGGTACACTATACCAACAATATTATCCCGCTCCTCGGCAGTCATATCTTTGGCATCCTTGGCAACGGATTTTGTAGCGGATGTAACGGATACTGCAACGGATTTTGTAGCGGATGTAACGGATAATTGATCTGTAAAACCCACAGTTAAATCATCCGTTACATCCGTTAGGTCATCCGTTGCCACATCCGTTACATCCGTTAGGTCATCCGTTGCCACATCCGTTACATCCGTTAGGTC
>CAXTSI010000390.1:0-2581 GCA_964246695.1 uncultured bacterium | reverse complement strand
ATCCGTTGCCACAGATGTTTCCGGCAAGGCGATGTCCTTATCCAAATTCACCATCCGGCATTTATCCATGATGGTGTTAACGATTGGAATGCCGCGTCCAGTGTCTTTCAAGGTTTGGTAAGAAGCAATCAAATCACTGAGTTCCTTCAAACCTTTGTACAATCCGGCATTTTCTGCTGGAGGAGTTAAGTAGGAAATTGTCTCCGCATAGCTGCGACGTTTGGCAATTGTCGCCTCACTAGGGTTATTTGCTGCGTAGTAGTAGAGATTGGGAATTGTACCAATCAAGTTATCTGGGTAACATTCCCCAGACATCCCCATTTGTTTCCCTGGCATAAATTCCAAGGAACCGTGAGTGCCGAAGTGCAATACAGCGTCAGCTTTCCAAAGCTGTTCTAGGTAGGTGTAGTATGCGGCAAAACCGTGATGAGGACTCGCTGACCGGGAAAACAACAGCCGCATCGGGTCGCCTTCGTAACCAAATGTCGGCTGAACACCGATAAACACGTTACCGAAGTGTTTACCATAAATTAGCAGGTTTTGCCCATCGCTGTTGAGATGTCCTGGCGGTGGTCCCCAGTTCTCTTCTAGCCGTTGGGAGTAGGGTGTAAGTGCTTCATATTCAGGCACCGACATCCGGTAGGCGACGTTGAGTTCAGGACTATTGTACTGCGCCTGGGCGTCGTGGATGACTTGTTCCATCAACTCTTGGGTACTTGCTGGCAAGTCTTGCACGTCATACCCATTATTCTTGAGGGCTTTCATCACCTCAAAAATTGAGCCGAACACATCTAAGTAAGCAGCAGTTCCGACGTTGCCTTTGTCTGGTGGAAAGCTGAAAACGGTGATTGCAACTTTCTTTTGCAGCTTCGGCTTGCGGCGCAGGTTAGCCCATTTGAGAACACGTTGGCTAACGGCTTCAATCCGGTCTTGCAGGGCGATCGCCTTCCCTGTGGTTCCATCCCGTCCTGACAAAATTATCGGTTCGATCGCCCCATCCAATTCCGGAATTGCAATTTGCAAAGCCACCTGAATTGGGTGTAACCCCAAATCACTATCAATCCATTCTTCTGTTGTCTGGAATACCAGAGGCAGCGCTACCATATAAGGACGATTCAACCGCTTCAGCGTCTCAATCGCCTTTGGATGGTCTTGCCTTGCAGGTCCACCCACCAAAGCAAAACCAGTCAGTGAAACTATTGCATCTACTTGTACCGTCTTGGTAGCTGGTTCATAAAAGTAGGCTTCTACAGGTTTAGAGAAGTCCAAACCCCCGGCAAACACCGGAATCACCCGTGCGCCCATCGCTTCTAGTTCTTGCACCATTGCTACATAGTGCGCATCATCACCTGTTACTAGGTGTGTGCGTTGCAGTACCAACCCAATACAAGGTGCTAACGGGTCTTTCAAATCATTGGTTATATCCTTGCGGACTGTGTACCAGTTGAGGTACTCTTTCACATCCTCAAACATTGTGGGAGCTAAAGGATGCCAAATCCCCATATCAGGATAGACAACTGGTTCTTTATATTGTAAAGACGCGATATTTCGGGTTTCAACACCGTTTAATACATATTTGTCAGCTAGCATCAGTAAGAAGTTTTCCAGGTTTTCTGGCGAACCACCCAGCCAATACTGAAAGCTAAGCATGAAATTCCGCGCATCTTGTGCTTTCTCCATTGGCAGGAACTTCAGCACTTGCGGCAGCGTTCTTAATAGTTTCAGCATTCCATCTTGGAATCCCGCGCCGGATTTTTCCTTGCGCTTTCGCATGAATTGTGCTATCGCACTCTTAGACTGACCCAACTGTGCTAAAGAGAAGCTGCCCATCTTGTTGAGGCGCATCACTTCTGGCATAGAAGGAAAGACTACGGCAACGTCCAAGCGATCGCGGTGCGGTTCTACTGCTGTTACTAATTTCTGGGCTAAGTCTTCAATAAAAATCAGTGAAGCTATAAAAATATTGGCATCCTTGATTTCCCGTTTGAACTCCTCGTAGTTCTCTGGATCTCGGAGTTCCTCAATCAAGTAGCCACTGATTTCAATCGCTAGGTTAGGATTATTTTCGTTAATCGCCCAAACCGCTTGTGACAATGCACTCTGGTACTGGGACTCTAACACGACATAGACCACCTTGATTAAACGTCGTTCGCGCAAGTTATCAGGCTTAATATATCTAATGGTGGACTTGACGTGGGTGAACATGCTTCCTCCGCTCCTTTGATGCGTGTTCTTTACTTTAAGTAATGCTATTAATGCAAGCAGACGCACTATTGGGCGTATACGGCAAAAGCAGTACTCCAGAGACTCTATATGGCAATCTGAGTTGTTTTTATCAGAAAACGCTTACTCAGTGGGGATTTTGTCGTCTATCTGACACAAAACGATATAAATAACTAAATATATTTTAAGATTTGTTAAATTACTTTAAGAGTGTTTACTCACATCTATGTAACATAAACTTAATAAAGTAAGTTGCACGAGTTTATACTTAGGGCTGGTAATAGGTAATGGGGAATGGAAGATTGGCAATTAGCAATTAGCAATTAGCAATTAGCAATTAGCAATTAGCAATTAGCAA
>CAXTSI010000389.1:0-9033 GCA_964246695.1 uncultured bacterium | reverse complement strand
CCCTTACTTCCCCCACTCCCTCCACTTCTCCCTCATTCCCCAAAGTTGGTATTGTCTTCTACCGTGCACATTATCTGGCGAGGAACACCAAGGTCATTGATGCTTTGTGTGCAGCTTTGGCAAAGCGAAATTTAGAACCAGTACCAGTGTTTGTCTCTTCTTTACGTGAAGCTGATGTGCAAGCTGAATTGAGTCAGTTTTTCCAGCCCAAGGACTCCGGTGAGCAAATTGCACTGCTGCTGAATACAACCAGTTTTTCTTTAGCGCGGTTAGATACAGAAACACCCCAGGTCGATTTATGGCAAAAATTGGATGTGCCGGTGTTGCAGGTGATCCACAGCAGCGGATCGGTTGAGGAGTGGGAGTCCCAGTTTCAAGGGCTTTCACCCCGCGATATAGCGATAAATGTGGCGTTACCAGAAGTGGATGGGCGAATTATTACTCGCGCTGTGTCTTTTAAGACAGTGCAATCCCGCAATCCTAATTTAGAAACTGATGTGGTGGTTTATGAACCAGTGAGCGATCGCATTGAGTTTGTCACCGATCTTGCAGCCAATTGGGTGCGCTTGCGCTCAAAATCACCACAAGAACGCCGCGTCGCCCTGATTTTGGCAAATTACCCCACCCGCGATGGACGTCTCGCCAATGGTGTGGGACTGGATACGCCAGCTAGTTGTGTCGAAATCCTCAAGGCTTTGCAGTTGGCTGGGTATCAGGTAGAAAATTTACCTGATACCGGGTATGAGTTGATTCAACGCTTGACTGCTGGGGTGACAAATGACCCGGAAGGTAGGGAGTTGCGTACTGTGGCACAGAGTGTTTCTTTGGAGGAGTATGAAGAGTATTTTGCTACTTTGCCGGAGGGAGTAAAGCAGGGTATTGGTGGGCGTTGGGGTGGCAACGGATGCTTAACGGATGTAACGGATAATTTAACTGTAGGACGACGAGATCGCGCATCCGCTACATCCGTTGCCACATCCGTTGCTGGGATTCAGTCTGGCAACGGATGCTTAACGGATGTAACGGATAATTTAACTGTAGGACGAGGAGATCGCGCATCCGCTACATCCGTTGCTGGGATTCAGTTGGGTAACGTCTTTGTGGGAATTCAGCCCTCAAGAGGCTATGATGTTGATCCTAGTTTGAATTATCATGCACCAGATTTGGAGCCAACTCATGCTTATTTAGCTTTTTATTACTGGGTAAGGAAATGTTTTGGTGCTGATGCTGTGATTCATGTGGGGAAACATGGAAATTTAGAATGGCTACCTGGTAAAAGTGTGGCTTTATCTAATAATTGTTATCCTGAGGTGGCTTTGGGATCGCTTCCCCACTTATATCCTTTTATTGTTAATGACCCAGGTGAAGGTTCACAAGCAAAGCGTCGTGCTCAAGCGGTGATTTTGGATCACTTGACGCCGCCAATGACTCGTGCGGAACTCTACGGTCCTTTACAACAGTTGGAAAATTTAATTGATGAGTATTATGAGGCTGAGAGTTTAGACCCACAACGGTTACCAGTTATTTGTGAGCGTATACAGCAGTTGATCGCCCTTGAAAATCTTCATCTTGATTTGGGATTAGCTAATGGTTCATTGAATTCGGCTAATAGCAATCAACAATTAGCAATTAGCAATCAACAATTAGCAATTAACAATCAACAATTACCAATTAACAAGATGGATGGCTATCTTTGTGAATTAAAAGAAGCCCAAATCCGCGATGGCTTGCACATTTTTGGACGGTGCCCTCAAGGACGCCAGTTGCGGGATTTAATTGTGGCGATCGCACGTCATCCTAATCGCAATTCATCAGGACTCACCCGCGCTTTAGCTCAAGATTTTGGCTTAGATTTTGACCCACTTACAGATGATTTCAGCAATCAGCTATCAGCGAAAGAACGTCAGGTTTTAGCTGAGAAACTTGGGTGTTCATGTCGCACTGTCGGCGATGCAGTAGAGGTATTGGAAGAATACGCCTCGTCCTTGGTAGAACAACTCATCACTCTTCCCCACCGTTCTCAACTGGATAAGTTCGAGTCTCCTTCCTGCTGTGGAACAAACTTACCAAGAAATTAGTCATTTATTACGAGGGCTGGATGGCTGTTATGTCGAGAGTGGACCTGCTGGTTCACCCACGCGCGGACGTCCGGAAGTTCTACCAACTGGTAAAAACTTTTACTCTGTGGATATTCGCGCTATTCCAACAGAAACTGCTTGGAGTGTAGGTAGAAAAGCAGCTGAAACATTAATCGAATGTTATACGCAAAAAAATGGCGAGTATCCAAAAACACTAGGTTTATCATTGTGGGGAACGGCTACAATGCGAACTGGGGGAGATGATATTGCTGAGGCGTTGGCTTTACTAGGTGTGCAACCTGTATGGGATGGTGCAGCGCGGCGAGTGGTAGATTTTGAAATTTTGCCACTAACGGTAGTGGGACGTCCCCGTGTAGATGTAACGTTGCGTATTTCAGGTTTCTTTCGAGACGCTTTTCCCAACTTAATTGACTTATTTGATTCTGCAGTCATAGCAGTGGCGGCGTTGGATGAACCACCAGAACAAAACCCCTTAGCAAAGCAAGTTCGCCAAGAAACCGAGTTTTGGACAAGATCGGGTTTTAGTTTACAAGAGGCTACAGTGCGATCGCGCTATCGCATCTTTGGTTCTAAAGGGGGTGCTTACGGTGCTGGACTCCAAGGCTTAATTGAATCGCAAAACTGGACAGATGACGAGGATTTAGCTCGCGCCTACATCAACTGGAGTTGTTACGCCTATACCTCAGTCCGGGGAGATGAGGGGGATGAGGGAGATAAGGGAGATAAGGGAGATAAGGGAGACAAATTAACCTCCTCATCCTCCTCATCCTCCTCATCCTCCTCATCCCCCTCATCCCCAGTTGCCGCACCCGAAGCCTTCTCACAGCGATTGCAGAACATGCAGATTGTGCTGCACAACCAAGATAACCGCGAACACGATTTGCTCGATTCTGATGATTATTACCAATTTCAGGGTGGTTTAACAGCAGCAGTACGTGCTGTACAAGGAAAAAATCCCGAAACATATTTTGGTGATAATTCCATTCCAGAAAAACCACGAGTCCGCCAACTGAAAGAAGAAATTGCACGGGTGTATCGTTCGCGCGTAGTTAATCCTAAGTGGATTGCTGGAGTGATGCGCCACGGTTATAAAGGTGCATTTGAAATGGCGGCGACAGTGGATTATCTATTCGCATACGATGCTACAGCAAAATGTGTGGAAGATCATATGTACGAAGGGATAGCACAGGCGTATCTTTTTGATTCAGTTGTCGCACAATTTATCCAACATCAAAACCCGTGGGCTTTGCGTGATATTGCTGAGAGATTATTAGAAGCAAATCAACGCGGTTTATGGCAGGATATAAATATAAAAACACTGGAAAATTTGCGTTCCTTAGTTCATCAAGCTGAAGCAGCGATTGAAGAAAAATCAGTGGTGTAGAAAAAAATTATGGACTCTCTTGCGTATTTCCACGTAGCCTCTGCCTACGAAGACTGCCCACCAAATGAATTGGTGTCCCTAAGCTGTTTGTTAAAAAATGCAGCAGCGCCGGACTGGAATCGGCTTTCAAGTAAGGCTTGGAGGTATATGTTACCTCTTGCCATCACCTTATCAGTACTGAGTTTTGTAAGTAACGCTTTAGCACTTGAAAGAGGCGATCGAGGTCCTTCCGTTAGAAGTTTACAACATAAGTTGAAAACGGCAGGATTCTATCAAGCTCCCATTACCCAAGTCTATGACGCTCGTACAGAAGATGCGGTTCGCCGTTTCCAAAGTGCTGCAGGCTTAGACACTAGCGGCATTGCTGGCGCAGCAACTGTGCAGAAGTTAGAGAACTGGCGTTATAGCCATGCTCTTGGTTACCAAGACAGAAACCCTAATTGGGAACTAGCTGAAATTTCTGAAACCAAAAGACCAAGTCCTGAAAGTTTCACAACTAGCTACCACCGCCATTCTGAACTCCTGAAGAAGGGAGATGAAGGTGAAGATGTCAGATCTTTACAAGAAAGATTGCGAGTGGCAGGTTTTTATTACGGTAACTCAACTGGAATATTTGGTCCGATTACCGAAGAAGCTGTCAAGCAGTTCCAAGCGGCTTACAAATTAAATGTTGATGGTGTTGTCGGACCAGTAACACTAAGAAAATTGCCGCCTGCTGGTGTTGGCTATGGAGAAGAAACTCCACACGCGCATATTGATGGAGATAAACTGCACTTAGGCGATCGCGGTGAGGCAGTTAGAGTTCTTCAGGAACAGTTGATTAAAGCAGGATATTTGCAGGGAGAGCCAAATGGGTACTATGGTCCCTATACGGCAGATGCTGTACGGCGTTTTCAGGAAGCTAATCACTTGACAGTCAGTGGCGTTGCTGGTCCAACCACCCGCGCCAAATTGTACACCATGGTTAATGCTACTTCTGAAAAAAATCAGTTTGATGTTCTAGAAATACAAAGACGACTCAGAGAACGGGGTTTCTATAAAGGTCCTCTCAATGGTGTTCTAGGAGATCAAACCAAAAAAGCGATTAAACAAGCCCAAGAATTTTACGGCATTAGCCTGAGTGACGTTAAAAGCGGACGCTATTAGCATGACTCTTTATTCTCTGGACAGTTCTCATGCATCTTCGTTACCTCCAATGACAAATTCCTTTGCAGTTGTTGATGAGAGGATCTCCCTCAATCACCCAAGTGCTATAAGGGCATTAGTGCCCGTTGGCACTTGGGACAAACTGCATGAATTGTCAGCTGACAGTCGAGCAGCTGATAACCTTCTTTTTGAGCAGTTTTTGCGCCAATTTTTAAGATAGAGTCGTTTTTGAACTCAATGGTCGTGTTGCACCTGACGCAAATTAGGTGATGGTGGTGATGGGGGTATGGCTGGTTGAGTTCATAATGTTTATGTCCCTCTCCGAGTTCTAGTTCTCGTAAAATCCCCATCCGTGCCATCAACTTCAAAGTTCGATAGATAGTGGAAAGGCTAATTCCTTTTCCTTTTACTTCTAGCCTCTGGTAAAGATCCTCAGCACTAAGATGTTCTCCTTGTGGAAGCTCTTGAAAAATATGTAGAATTATTTGTCGCTGGGGGGTTAGACGCCATCCGCGTTCGTTTAGTTCTGCCCTGAGTGAAGTTTCTGTGTATACAGTCATAGTAGTTTTTCTCAACAAAGCCTGTTAGTTGCGAATATAGCAAAAGTTTGGCTCAATTTGCAATAATCATACTCTGTTGAGAATAATTACTTAGGGAGGAATTGTTAGTGGTTAGTGGTTAGTGGTTGGTGGTTAGTGGTTAGTGGTTAGTTGTTGGTGGTTAGTTGTTGGTGAATCAGCGAGCAGTACGTCCTTTGTGTTTCCGGACGTAAGAAACTGCGGCGCGCCGACACGAGTGTTTCCGACGCTCTTGTCCTGCAACGGGAAACCCGTATAAGCGCCTTGGCTCCTCCGTAGGCGACTGCGTAAGCGTTGCGATCTTTTCACTCGGGGAGACGAGTAGCGCACTCGTGCGTCGCTACCGCAACGAAGATCGCGAACGAGGAACGAGCGTCGGAACGAGCGTCACCCGTTCGCGTAGCGTCTCCGACAGGAGAAGGATGGTTATTTTTCTACTAACCACTAACAACTAACAACTAACAACTAACAACTAACAACTAACCACTAACCACTAACAACTACCCACTACCCATTAGCTAAGTGATTCCAAGTAGTCCCGGATCAGGTTGCGGCGCTTGGGTTGACGCAGCTTTTGCAAGGCTTTGGATTCAATTTGTCGCACTCTTTCCCGCGATAAATCGAGAGCGCGTCCAATTTCTGCTAGTGAGTAAGGATGACCATCTGCCAAACCAAAGCGCATCAATATAACATCGCGTTCACGGCTCGTTAAATCTGCCAAAAGATTCTGCAAGTCTTTTTGTAAAGATTCGCGCATTAACATTTCTTCTGGCGTTACACTATCAGTTTCGAGTAATTCGCCTAACTCTGTATCTTTATCCTTTCCTACCTTGGTTTCTAAAGAAACAGAGCGAGGTACCCGTAGCAAAACTTCCCGCACTTGAGCTGGTGTCATATCTAACTCTAGAGCAAGGTCTTCTAGAGTCGGAGTCCGACCTTTTTCTTGGGCAATTTTGCGCTGAGCCTTTTTAATTTTGTTCAGCTTTTCTGTAATGTGAACTGGGAGGCGGATTGTGCGGCTACTCGTGGCGATCGCTCGTGTAATTCCCTGACGAATCCACCAGTAAGCGTAGGTGCTAAAGCGATAACCTTTTGTTGGGTCAAACTTTTCGACTGCTCTTTCTAAACCTAGAGTGCCTTCTTGAACTAAATCCAACAATTCTAGACCACGATTTTGATACTTCTTGGCAACAGATACGACTAGGCGAAGATTCGCCTTGATCATGTGTTCTTTTGCCTGTTGTCCGTCGCTCTGAATTTGCTCCAGTTCTTCCACCTTTAACTTGGCAATCTCAGCCCACCGCCGTTTCCCTTGTGATAATATTTGCTTTAGTTCTAACACTTCTACATCAGCAGCACGAGCCCACCGTTCAAAAGAAGGACGATGTCCCAGCCCACATGCCAGACGCTCTTGAGTTTCAATCACTCGAAAATAAAGTGCAATTACTTCTTCTCCTTGTTTGGCAGCATTTGCCAAGATGATCCGCATTCGCAAGTAGCGCTGGACTTTTTGAGCTTCTGAAACCTCTTCATCTCGCCCTAACAAACGAACACGACCAATTTCTTGAAGATACAAACGTACCAGATCTGTACTGCGACGGTTAGGGCTTGCAGCAAAACTAGCCGGGTCGGTAGAAGCTATCTCTAGATCATCTAGATCATCTATCGGCAATTCATTCTCATCAATTGTGAGATCGTCAAAGACCTGGCTGGATTGTTTGACATCGTAAGCGGCATCTGCATAAAAAGATGTTGCTGGCATAAAGATCGTCCCAATGGCTCCAGGTAACAATAGAATACGGTCAGCTAATCAACTGTTGCTATTGTTCCCGTGATTAACGAGGAACTAACATCACGGTTAATAGATTTTTGAAAAAAACTTGTCTAGTTTTATTTGACAGAGTTTTCCCTACCCTAGTAGCTGAGGTCAGCTGACTCGGTTGAACCAATAGCTATTCAAATGCACAGATCGGCGTTATATTACAAACTATTTAGTCAAGATTTACACCTTGATAAGTCTTAAATGCGAATATCGTATGTATAAACATATACCAGCTAAAATTCTGTCAGGAATTTTTCGCTCACAAGTTTTTTGCTGCTAAACCCCTAACTGTATGTAGTACTCTGTTACACATTTTTTTTTGATCGCTATACTATCGAGTATCTCCCTACACATCCTCGGTTTATCCCCACTGCACGTGCGATGGAAATAGAGTAACCAAAGCCTGAACCAAAAGTCTGTGGAAGCAGATAGCAACGCTATCGCTTAGGACGCGAGGCGGTTCAGGTGTGACGGGACTATAGTATCCAGGGCACTCAAATGTTAAAACATTAAAGTCCTGGGTAACCATACTCATATCTACATGACTATCTAGATGGTTTCCTGAAGATTTAGGAATTTTTCTCAATGATTATTGGGAATGGGGAATGGGTAATGGGTAATGGGGAATGGGGAATAGCCCTAATTCCCAATTAGCAATTAGCCCTTCGGGTGACGCTCGTTCCGACGCTCCTTGTACCGTTCGATCGCAACGCTTACGCTAACGCTTCGAAGATCGCCAGTTCCTTACGGCGGGAAACAAGCTGCAAGGACTGGACTCACAATTAGCAATTAGCAATTAGCAATTAGCAATTACCTATTCCCGATCGGGAGTTGAAAACTCTGGCTTAATGTCTCGTAGCATCAATTCTAAAAGCGCTTGTCGAGGTGTGAGTTCATTTTGGAGTAAGCGATGAACTTGCTCGGTAATCGGCATAGAGATATATTCCTGCTTAGCCCGCTGTACTAAAACCTGTGTCGTATTAATTCCCTCAGCGGTTCCTTCGAGATCGTTAAGAATTTCTGTGAGTGTTTTGCCACAAGCAAGCTGGTAGCCAACTTGGTAATTGCGACTTAGGGGGCTGTTACAAGTTGCGAGCAAGTCGCCAAGACCAGATAAACCGTAAAATGTTTCCATCTTCGCACCCCAATGAACACCAATGCGAACCATTTCTGTGAGACCACGAGTGACGAGGGCGGCTTTGGCATTGGTTCCGAGTTGTAAGCCATCACACACACCAGCGGCGATCGCTACCACATTTTTCAGCGTTCCCCCCAGTTCCACCCCCAAGGGATCGGGATTGGTATAAACCCGGAAACGATGAGAAGAAAACACCACTTGTACTAACTCTGCAGCAGTGGTGATGCTGCTAGCAACTACCGTTGCTGCTGGTAATGACCTTTGAATTTCCTGAGATAAATTGGGTCCAGAGAGGACAACTACTGGATGGTGAGGGAATGTTGTTTGCCAAATTTGCGCAGGAGTGCAGGTGGTTTCCGGATCTAAGCCTTTGGTCGCCGTGACAAAAGTTGTCTCAGGAGAAAGGGATATCGACTGTACTTGCTCAGCTACGCTTCTCACACCCTTCATTGAAATAGCTGAAAGGATAATATCGGCATCTTCGATCGCCGCCGCCAGGGTTTGGGAACCTCGGCGCGACCAAATGCGCACACTATGACCATTCGCCTCTGCCAAAGTTGCTAAAGCTGTTCCCCAAGCACCCGCACCCAAAATGGCTACGGATTTTAGATTTTGGATTTTGGATTTTGGATTAGTCATTGGTTAGTTGTTGGTTGTTAGTTGTTGGTTGTTGGTTGTTAGTTGTTGGTTGTTGGTGAACCAGCGCTGCAGGAGGGTTTCCCTCCGTAGGCGACTGGTGAACCCGAAGGGTTGTTGGTTGTTGGTTGTTAGTTGTCAAAAAGTATTACTAACTCCTAACTCCTAACTCCTAACTCCTAACTCCTAACTCCTAACTCCTAACTCCTAACTCCTAACTCCTAACTCCT